>DASXRE010000196.1:0-35879 GCA_036506775.1 Pyrinomonadaceae bacterium
GGCACTCCGTGGCCGCCCCTGACGGTTGCGCATAGAGCGGCCACGGAGTGCCGCCCCACAACTCTAGGCTGTCGCAAATGCCTGTTCAGTTTCGAATGCCATCTGGTCGCCCTTCGCCGACACTCTCACTGTCTGACCCGGCTGTATCTCGCCTTGCAGCAGTTTCACTGCGAGCGGATTCTGAATGTACGACTGAATCGCTCGCTTCAAAGGACGCGCGCCGTAGGTCGGGTCGTACCCCTCGCGCATCAACAATTCCTTCGCGGAGTCGTCGAGCACGAGCGTCACGTTGCGGTCAGCAAGCATCGCCCGCAGCCGCTCCAACTGTACGTCGATGATCTTCGCGACCTGTTCGCGCGAGAGTTGATGGAAGATCACGATGTCGTCAATTCGGTTTAAGAACTCGGGTTTGAAGTGCAGCCGCAACTCCTGTAGCACCGCTTCGCGCACCTGCTTCTCGTCGTCCTGCACCGCCTGAATCTCACGCGAACCGAGGTTCGACGTCATGATCAGTACCGTGTTTTTGAAGTCGACAGTGCGACCCTTCGAGTCCGTCAAGCGGCCGTCATCCAGAATCTGCAAAAGCACGTTGAAGACGTCGGGATGCGCCTTTTCGATCTCGTCGAAAAGAATTACCGAATACGGCCGCCGGCGAACTGCTTCAGTAAGCTGACCGCCCTCTTCGTAACCAATGTACCCTGGTGGCGCGCCAATCATTCGCGCGACCGCGTGCTTCTCCATGTACTCGGACATATCCAGCCGAACCATCGCCCGTTCATTGTCAAACAGAAACTCAGCCAGTGCCCGCGCGGTTTCGGTCTTGCCGACACCCGTTGGACCAAGAAAGATGAATGAGCCAATCGGTCGATTCGGATCCTGCAAGCCCGCACGCGCGCGTCTCACAGCGTTGGCGACCGCCGTCAGCGCCTCTTCCTGACCAATCACACGATGGCTCAAACGTTCTTCCATCGTGATCAGCTTTTGCATTTCGCCTTCGAGCATTCGCGAAACAGGGATGCCGGTCCACTTGGCCACGACTTCAGCGACGTCCTCTTCGTCGACCTCTTCCTTCAGCATCACGCCGTCCTGCTGAAACGTCGCGAGCTTGTCCTGCTCGGCTTTGAGCCGTCTTTCCAGTTCGGGAATCCGGCCGTACTGAATCTCTGACGCACGCGCCAGGTCACCGGCGTTGCGCGCCTGGTCGAGTTGCAGTTTGAGTTGCTCGAGTTCCGCTTTCGCGGTGCGCATGTGATCGATGGCTTCTTTCTCTGATTGCCATTTGGCTTTCATGCCCGACGATTTTTCCTTCAGATCTGCGATGCGCTGTTCGATCTCTTTCAAACGCGCTTTCGACTTTTCGTCGTCCTCGCGTTGCAGCGCCTGGCGCTCGATCTCGAGCTGGATGATTTCGCGTTCGAGTTGATCGATCTCTTGTGGCAAGGAATCGATCTCAATGCGCAGACGTGAGGCGGCCTCGTCGATCAAGTCGATTGCCTTGTCGGGCAGGAAACGATCCGTGATGTAGCGATTCGAAAGCGTCGCCGCCGCGACGATCGCCGAGTCTTTGATCCGCACGCCGTGGTGAACTTCGTAACGTTCTTTCAGACCACGCAGAATCGCGATCGTGTCTTCAACAGTCGGCTCGCCGACGAAGACCACTTGGAAGCGCCGTTCGAGTGCGGCGTCCTTTTCGATGTGCTTCTTGTATTCGTTGAGCGTGGTTGCACCGACGCAGCGGAGTTCACCGCGCGCCAGCGCGGGCTTCAACATGTTCGAGGCGTCGATCGCGCCTTCGGCAGCGCCGGCGCCAACGAGTGTGTGCAGCTCGTCAATGAAAAGAATGATCTGGCCTTGTGCGTTTTCAATCTCTTTCAAGACGGCCTTGAGTCGATCCTCAAATTCGCCGCGATACTTTGCGCCGGCGAGCATTGATCCGAGATCGAGTCCTACGAGACGCTTGTTGCGCAGCGTCTCCGGCACGTCGCCCGAAACGATTCGTTGGGCCAAGCCTTCAACGATGGCGGTTTTCCCGACGCCCGGCTCGCCAATCAGCACGGGATTGTTTTTCGTGCGCCGCGAGAGAACCTGAATGGTGCGGCGAATCTCGTCGTCACGGCCGATGACCGGATCGAGCTTTCCTTTGCGCGCCAGTTCAGTGAGATCGCGTGCATACTTCGACAGCGCCTGATAATTCTGTTCGGCGTTCTGATCGGTGATGCGTGTCCCCCCGCGCATCTGCTCGATTACTTTCAGCAGATCGTCCTTCTTGACGCCATGCTGGCGCAGGATCTTTCCCGCCTCGCCGTCTTTCTCATCCACGATCGCCAGCAGGAGATGCTCGGTCGAAATAAACTCGTCCTGCATCTTGTCTGCCTGTTGTTGCGAAGCAGTGAAGATCTGGCTCAAACGCGGACTGAAATATTGTTGCCCGCCCTGCACGCGCGGAAGACGAGCGACGGCCGCCTGCGTGTCGTTGAGAATGACCGCCACGTTCGCGCCCAGTTTGCCGATGATTGGTCTGACAATACCTTCCGGTTGATCGAGCATCGCAATGAGCAGATGCTCGGGTTCGACCTGTTGGTGTTGATTTCGTTCAGCCAACTCGATAGCCGACTGGATTGCTTCCTGACCCCGCAAGGTGAATTTGTCTAAACGCATACTGACCTGAAACCTCAAAAACCTGTTCAGCCAAAAGAGCCGAACGGGCTCGGAATTCGCATCCCAAACTGCGACGAGCCCGCTCGTGATTCAGGCGTCGCTACGCGACGCAATTGCACATCCTTTGGTTTTCCCGGCGTTGAAACGCCGGGCTAAATTCAACCGACGCTACGCGTCGAGAACCAGAGCAGCCTCTCGTGTCGACGGCGCCCTGGTCTTGCCGACGAGTGCGTGGCTCTTACCGACCCCTCTTGATCTTCTTACCGACTAGCGCTGGTCTTACTGACGGGCGCCCTGTCTTACCGACCCCCTTGATCTTATTGCCGACCGGCAGAGGCTTCTTTCGCCTTACCGGTTTCGGCGGTCGTGTCGATCGTTTTTCGAGAGCTGGTGTCTGTGCCCTTCACCTCGATGCGACGGGCCTTGGTCTCCTCACGCTTCGGTAACGTCACGCGCAGGACGCCATTGCTGTATTCGGCAGTCGCGCCTTCTGCGGAGACAGTTTGAGGCAGAGTGAAAGACCGGGTGAACGAACCATACGAGCGCTCGACTCGATGATAATTATCGGTTTCGTCCGTCTTCTCAAACTTTCGCTCGCCGCGCAGAGTGATGACGTTGTTTTCGATCGCCAAGTCGAAGTCTTCCTGCTTCATGCCCGGCAATTCTGCTTCGAGGACGATCTGGTCCTTGTTCTCATAAATGTCCACGCTGGGCGCCCAGGCGCCACGGCCGATGCCCTCATCGCCGAACGAACGGGTCAGATTGGTCGAGAACAGACGATTTACCTCTTCCTGCAGAGTCCGCAGGTCACGAAACGGGTCATATCGAACAATGCTCATAACGCTAATTTCCTCCTTTTATTCCTTGTATGGGTGGCTCAACCGGACCGGCTTGGTTTTACTTGGCTGAGCGTGCCGTCATAATAAAGGTTGAGTGTAAGTCTGTCAAGTCTAGGGACAAGTGTGTGCCCAATTGTAGGGGTGGCACTCTGTGGCCACCCCCGTTTGAGGTGTTAAGAGGGGCAGCCACGGAGTGCTGCCCCTACAAAATGGCTTATTGAGAGAGGCCGAAAAAGCGCTTGATGGAGGACAAAAGACCGGCTGAGGACTCATGTGCGGGAGTGGTGGAATCGGTTTGGGAGGCGAGGCCCTGCCGGCGTTCGGCGATGATAAAGCTCAACGATTCGACCAGGTCAGGGTTCGTGTCGAAGACCCGCTTCATGGCGGCGTGGCCGATCTCCAGGACCTCAGTCTCCTCAAGGGCCACGACGTTGGCGGTCCGGGGCTCGCCTGTAAATAAGGCCATCTCGCCGAAGAAGTCGCCTTCATTGAGGGTGGCGACAGTTCTCGGGCGGCCGTTTTCGTTGACCTGGACCCGCACCCGCCCGTTGTGAACGACGAACATCGACGACCCTTCTTCGCCGGCGCGGATAACCATTTCGCCCGGCGCAAACACATGGCGAACTGCGGCCTGCGCCAGCATTCCGGTTTCCTCAACCGACAGCGGCGCAAAGATATCGACGGCCGAAAGGCGTTCGACAATGGCGCCGCCGTCGCCGTCGCGTTGCGCAATCCCGCCATGCCGCTCCAGATATAGAGTGCGTGTCGGGAACGCGAAGTTCAGTCCGGCGCGGCGGAAGGCATACCAGATTCGCTGCCTCACGAGCGCGTCAGTATCGTTGTACTTCGCGTAGTCGTCGAGCCAGTACTTCACTTCATAATCGACGCCGTTGTCTCCGAGGTTTCTGATTCGTACCAGGGGCGCAACTTTGGTCGAAACGTTTTCGGCTTCACGAACCGCTTCGCGGACCACGTGGATCGTCTTGGCAGGCGAGTCGGAGTAAAGCGTATTGAAGAAGACGAGGCGTGCATTCAGATTGTCGCGCGGACATACCTCGATTGGCTCCCGGGCGGCGTTGCTGTTGGCGATCAGCACGACGTGGTTGGTAAACGTTCGAATCTTGATTGCGCGCCAGCTTATTTCCTCCACGACTCCGGTGTGACGTTGCGCTCCTACCGTGATTACGTCGCCGACCTGAAACGGCCGATCGGCTTGGAGCGAGATGCCGGCGAAGAAGTTACCGAGTGTGTCCTGGAGCGCAAGACCGAGAATCACGCCGAAGATTGCGGAAGTCGTGAAGAGTGCGCCGAGGTTTACGTCGGGAAAGAGAAAGGTGAACGCAATCAGAAAAAAAATCGTGAACGCAACGATCGTGAAGATGTTGCGGATGAGCGTGGGCGCGTCGATCCGCTTCAAGCGAAAAGCCACCCCGAAGAACAGAAAGTTAAGCGCGCGGACGAGCAGGTAACCGAGGACGCCGATCAGCAGTAACTTGACCGCGCTGATAATCGTGTCTGCCGAGGGCGACGGGCGAGTGCCCATGCGGTGTTCGAGCAGCGCCTTGATCGAGCCTTCGAAGGACCAAAAGAGGTACATGGCCAGCAAGGCGGCGACGGAGGCAGCCAGGAAAAGTACGGCCTTGTTTGTGAAACGAGGGCGTGACACCGCGCTATTTTTATCACAAACGAACGAAGCCCGGGAAAATAGTCATGAAGATGTAGAGCACCGACAGAGCCGTAACGGCGATTGCCGTGAGCCAGGCAGCGACGTTGTATAAAGGTCCGTTGACGTGGGCGCCCATCAATTCACGATTGTTTACGAGGCGCAGAATTGCAAACAGCACGAACGGCAGCAGCAGTCCGTTGATGACTTGCGTGACGAGCAGCACGCGGAATAAAGGCAGGTTGGGAATCACTGCGATCGCCGCGCCGACGGCGACGAGAAAGGTGAAAGTGCCGAGGAAGATTGGCGCCTCGCGAAAGCTTCGCGACACGCCTTTTTCAAACCCGAGCGCTTCGCTGATCGAATAGGCAGTGGCCAGCGGCAACACGCCCGCAGCAAGCATCGAGGCGCCGAAGAGGCCGAGACCGAAGAGCGTTTGGGCGTAGCGGCCGGCGAGCGGACGCAGCGCGCGTGCGGCGTCGGCTGCGGTCGAGATCTGCACGCCTGCCTTGTATAACGTCGCCGCGGTCGAGACGATAATAAAGAACACGACGAGGCTTGAGAAGATATTGCCAAACCAAACGTCGGCCTTGGTTTCACGATAGTTGTCGATCGTGACCCCTTTATCGACAACTGACGACTGAACGTATACCTGCATGTATGGAGAAATCGTGGTGCCGATGACTGCCACCAGTGTGAAGATAAATGCATGTTCGAGTCTGAACGTCGGCTTGATGAGACCAACTCCCACCGCGGTCCAATCGGGCCGAGCCAGGAAAGCCGACACGATGTAGCCGAGGAAGACCAGCGACATCAACAGAAACGCTTTTTCGACTTTTTTATATGAACCCTTCACCACTAGCCACCAGATCAGGATCGCCGCCAGCGGCACCGCGACAAACCGCGAGACGCCGAACAGTTCAGCGGCCGCAGCGATGCCGACAAACTCGGAAACAGTCACGCCGGCGTTAGCAATTAACAACGAGAGCATGATCAGTGCGGTCCAACGCACGCCGAAACGTTCGCGGATCAGATCGGAGAGGCCCTTGCCCGTGACCGCGCCCATGCGCGCGCACATTTCCTGAACAATGCCCAGGCTGATTGTGATGGGGATCAGAATCCAGAGGAGGGAATAACCAAACTCAGCACCTACTGAAGCAAAGGTCGCAATGCCGCCCGCATCATTGCCGGCGTTGGCGGTGATCATGCCGGGACCGAGAATCGCGATGTAAATCAGCAGACGACGGCGTCGCGCAACTGTGCGACGCACACCATGAGCGCCACGCCGCATTAAGCGGCGGCCCGCAGCTCGCACTGCCGCTCGTGGTTCTGCCATTTGGAGGGTCTCCGTCGTTCATGCGTTCAATCTTTGTTGTTAGCGACTCAGCCAAACAGTCTCGGGAGACGTTGCCGCCAGTCCTTCGGCAAAAGGATCTCCATCGCGTCGTCTACCGTGATGATGCCGAGTATATCTCCTGACTCGTCAACAACGGGAAGCGCGAGGAGGTTATATTCGGCGATCCGTTGCGCCACTTCGCGTGCCGGCTCCTGCGGGTCGGCGTGCTGAAACTCGGTGCGCATCACGTCTTCCAGCGGCATCGACGGATCCGCCAGAATCAAACTGCGCAAAGCGATAACACCGCAAAGTTTCCAGGAGCCCTCAGCCTCCACCACGTAGAGGTAATAAATCATGTTTGGCGTTTCCGCCATCTCGCGCAGTCGTGCGAGCGCTTCGCCGACGGTGAGTTCGCGCGGAAGGGTAACGAACTCGGTGGTCATCAGACCGCCGGCGGTGTCGTCTTCGTAAGGAAGCAGTTCAGCGACGTCAGCCTGCTCCTCGTCTTCCATCAAGCCTAGCAACTCTTCGGCCTTTTCTTCAGGAAGATCACCGAGAACGTCGGCTGCTTCGTCAGGAGACATCCATTCGAGAATGTCGGCGGCGCGTTCCTGGTCCATGTCGCCGAGAATTCGTACCTGATGTTCTGCGGGCATTTCCTCAAGTGTTTCGGCGGCGGTCTCGTCGTCGAGTGATTCGACCACTTCCGAGCCGTGGTGATACGAGAGTGCTTCGGCAAGACGGGCGATCTCGACCGGATGCAATCTTGCGAGTTTGTCGCTTGAAGACTTCAACTGCACCGTGGCCGCGTCAGTGGCGAGATATCCGACGTCGGCCCAATCGAGTACCTCAACCGGCGTTCGTGTGCCGGCAAATCCCGCTGGTGCGAGGCGTCGCCACAGACCCTGTAGACTCACGTCGGCGCCGGTGACGCGCCATTCGCCGGCCGCCTCGATGATCTGTACGTCGTTGACTCGGACCACTCGCTTGCCGTCAACATCGATCAGTTGTTTGTCGAGCACGTCGCGGGCGAGCAGCACCTCACTCTCGCGCCGCTCGAACGGACGCAGGTCGAGAATGTCGGAGTTCAAGCGGACGCCGTGCTGGTTCAGTTCCGTGATGCGCCAGCGCAACACGAAGAAATCACGACGGCGATAACGGGCGACCAGACCAGTGACCGGCGGATGATCATTCTCACCGAGACGGACGATCACATCCTTCACCGTGGCCACACGTTCACCTTCAAGGTCGCGTATCGGCCGACCTAAAACCTGCGACAAGTAGAGCATGGTCTTTAGCTCAGGTATCTTACCAGATCATCAGAGGACAATGTCTGGGCCGCATTTAGTTGAGTCTTATATTTGTGGGCAGCACTCCGTGGCTGCCCCTTCTAGCGCGTCAAACGGCGGTGGCCACAGAGTGCCACCCCTACAAAATGCAGCGTTTGTTATTTGTAGCGAAGCACCCGCCTCAGTTGCGGCTAAGAAAGGTCTTCGCGGCTTCGAGGGCGGGGTCGCGGCGGGAGTAGAAGTTAGCGCGGGTGAGTGGCATGACTTGATCCGGTGTCACACCACGGTCCTGCAACCTGACGCCGCCGGCAGTGCGATAGTCAAACTCGCTTACATCCAGCACGCCACCATCGGGCAACGTGTGCCTGTTTCTGATTGCCAGCACGCAGCCACAGGTCACGGTACCGATCACGCGCGCGCGGTTCTTCGCCTGCAACGCCGCAACCATGATCTCCGCGGCGCTCGAAGTGCTCTCGCTGGTGAGCACGACCAGCGGGAGTCTTATTTGAGACAACTGCGGCACGCGCCAGAGACGCTTCGAGTAGGTTTGCAGTTCGAACGATGCGCCGGATCGATCGGCAAACCGGCCGAGATTGATGCCATCGTCGAGAAACAGCGAAGCGACATCGGCCATGGCCTCGGCGTCGCCACCACCGTTTCCACGCAGATCGAGCACGATGCCTTGGGCGCCTTCAAGCGCTGACGGCAGCACCTTTGAAAACTCCAGCGCCAGGCTTTGCGTGAACGCATCGATCTTCAGGATGGCGAGTTTTTCTTTTCGTTGCGTGGTGAATCCGAGCTGGCGCTGGCTCCAGTATCGTTGCAACTCCGCTGACTTCAACTTTCCTTCGCGCGTGGTCCACGCAACCTTCACCCAACTGCCTGCTGGACCATCAAACAGACTGGCAATCGAACGATAACGCGCGCGCCCATCAGTTCGCGCAGAGGCATTCTCAAGCCGCTGTTCGATAACTCTCGCCACCGGAATGTGGTCGAGACTGACAATCGCATCTCCCGCGCGAATGCCGGTGTGCGCCGCCGCGGAGTTTGGGTCGACTTGCACAACGACAGGCAGACCTTCGACTTCGCGCACGCCCAAACCGACAGTCACAAAACGTGGGTTCCACCAGTCAAACTTTTCATCCGGCGAATACACGCGCGTGTGCGCGTCGCGCAGCGACGCGATCATCTGCCGCATCAGTTCGTAAAACTCGTGCGCGTTGCTGGCTTTGGCTACGCCTGCGCGAAACGAAGCGCGTTTGGCCTGCCAGTCGACACCATGAAACTGCGGGTCGTAATAGTGGTCCTGGATCGTCTCCCAAATGTCATCGAACACTACGAGTCGTCCTTCGGGCGTGGCGGTTGACACGAGCGACGCACCGTCGCCAAGCGCGCGGGTGCTAACCGGCGCCGCGAGTGGGAAAATTAGAGCAGCAAGGAGCGCAAGGATGAGAATCGGAACTTTATACCGTGAATTCTGTACTATGTTCACTATTTACTACCTCGGAGGCTTACGAAAGTTATAGCGCAACAGAACGCGCATCGGGATCGCGGCTCCGTTCTTCATTGCCGGAAAAAAGTGCAACTGCCGCACAGTGGCAACCGTCGCTTCGTCGAGTCCGAAACCAGCCCACCGAACAATCTGCACGTCACCAACTTCTCCATCGGCGCCCACGTCGACGCTTACATCAACCGTCGCTTCCGCTTCCGCGCGAGCAGCACTCTCCGGATAATCAGGCCGCATTCGTCGATACGGTCGAGGTAAACGCAGACCCTGAGCTTCGGCTATCTTTTCATCGTCGGGTGCTTCTTCAATCAGCGGCGCCGGACCGGCTGGAATGACAGTTCGCTGGATTCGTTCATCTTCACTGGCTCGTCGCATTGCCACCAGCAACTGTTGAGAAAACGCCGGGTCGGAAAGACCTTCGAGTAACAAATCTTCGGCCTTGTTTGCCTGATTGCTCGTGAAACTCGGCCGCGCCCACAGCAACAACCGACCGGTGCGCGCACTCACCAAAAACACCGTACAGTAAGACTCGAAGTAAACAGGTTTCTCAAAAGCGGAGCGGCGCAGTACCTGTGCATCGCCAATTACATAAAAGTCAGTCGCCAGGGCCGCGCCCAAATCGCGCGCTTCGTTCAGTGTCAGATTAAGTGATCCCGCGTAGCCAACACCCATTGCGGCTGAGCGAGACAAGTCAGCATCGGCAACCATCAACGCGCCTTCCGCTCGAAAGCGCGCGCGCAGCTTTTCGGCCGCCGACCTCGCGAGATCCGTGGAACCAAAGTCCACTACACTGATGCTGGCGCGCGCATACGAGTTCCCCACCAAGAGGAACAATGTCAACCACAACCCACAGATCGCAGAGATTAAACGGATCATCCGACAGTTTGTTTCGCGGCGCCGCCACGATGATAGAGTTCGTACACTTCAGTCTTGACCTCAGCCGGAAAACAGATTCGATGCAGTTCGTAAGGCTGCTGAAGGCCTCTCACCACATTGCTGACTTCACTGATCTCTCGGATCTGCGGCGAAGCGTAACCACTCTCCACGTAGATGTGCGTCTTCGGTTCCGCCTTTTCGGCGGCGTAGTAATTGTAGTACGGCAGATCGCTGGCCCGGTCTTCCACAAAATAGTATTCCGGATCGAATCCGGCGCGCTCGACGATCTTGCGCGCGGCCAGAAGAAACTCGGCTTGCTGCTCGTGCGGCATGTCGAGATCGATCGCCTTGAACAGACGGCGAGCAGTGAAGCGCCGGCTGAGATCGCTCAAAATGGCGTCGCTCGAGTTTTGCCACTGTTTGACATGAAAGACGAAATCAGAATCGTCGATCTGAAGATGTTCCGCGATAGTCAGCTCTTCGCGTCGAAGAATTTTCTCAAAAGCGGTATGCGGTGCATGCCAAACCTCTTTGCCGTCGTCGAGCAGTCGCAAGGCACGGCGAATGATTGAACGCAAGGCGGCCTCCGCGGAACGCAGCGTGCGATGGAAATAGACCTGGCGAAACATGTAGTAACGCGCCTGCAAATATTCTTCGACTGCATACACTCCGCGCGCTTCCACGTAGATTCGATCCGCGGCTTCGTCGATTGCCAGCGCGTTGATGATCCACTCGAGATCGTAGATGCCGTACTTCGCTCCGGTCATCAGTGAGTCGCGCAACAGGTAGTCCATTCGATCGACGTCGAGTTGTGACGACACGAGTTGGGCCAAGGCTGACGGTCTGAACGTGCCCTCGATGATCGCCGCGACTTTGCGCGGCAGATCCGTGGCGAAGGATTTCAACAGTGCGCCGATCTCTGTTTCCTCAGCGAGGATGACCTGAACGGTGCGTTGTTCGTGATGGAAGTCGATCAACTTTTCCATCACATGCGAGAAGGAACCGTGGCCCACGTCGTGAAGCAGCGCAGCCGCGCGCGCCGCAACGCGATCGGCCGGATCGATCGAATATCTTTCACTCAACCGATTGAGCACGCGCGTCATAAGGTGAAACGCGCCGAGTGAATGCGTGAAGCGAGAATGTTCCGCGCCTTGATACGTGTATAGACCAAGGCCCAGTTGCTTGATGCGACGCAAGCGTTGAAACTCTGCTGCATCGATCAGGCGCATCATCAGCTCGCCTTCGTCGGAGTCTGTTTGCAGCCGGATGATGTTGTGAACGGGATCGCGGTAGATGCGTTCTGCCATTGCGTCCTAAATATATAACAGCCCCTCGATAACGGCTCTCCTGAAACTGGTCGCTCCGGTTGAAATTTCTGGATTTTCCCATTTTTTTGGATTTGGGCTTCAGCACGACCCGGGTCTAATCGGCCTCAACTGGTGAAATTTTGCGGGAAACGGCCAACCTGGCTCGCGGGCATGGCATTTGCCAAAAAGCCGCCGACGAGGCCTCTTTTTAAGCCGCCCGTTTGGAATTCTTTGGTGCTGCCATAAAAAAAGGGATTTAACACAGGAGGGGGTAGCACCTTTGTCTAGTTACAAGAAAGGAAAGCAGAAAATGAAGAATGTCTTTAAGTTTTTTGGCCTGTCAGCCTTGCTGATGTCCTTCGCGCTGTTTGCTGGCAGTGCGATGGCGCAGACGTCCACGACAGGTTCAATTGAAGGGACGGTGACCGACAGTCAAGGTGCGTCTGTTCCTGGCATTGCTGTGAGAGTGACGAGTCCGAATTTGATCTCGGCGCAAACAGCAACGACAGACAGCAGCGGCCGTTACAAGGTCCTGAACCTTCCTCCGGGTAGGTACGCTTTAACAGTAGAAGCTGATAAGGGATTCGCAAAGTTTGAAAAAGGTGAAGTTGAAGTAAATCTTTCCAGAACGACTTCGGTTGAGATCCAGCTTCAACCGGCGGGTGCCCAGGCGACTGTTACGGTTACTGACACCGCCGGCGCCGCCGTTGACGTTAGCGGCACGACCACTGGGTCAAACGTCTCATCGGACCAATTCTCAAACTTCCCCACCCAACGTACTGTTCAGGGCTTGTACACCATCGCTCCGACAGTTACTCGTTCAGGTCTGCGTGATGCCACCGGTCGCGATCGCGATCCTTCGGTCGCCGGTGCGTCAGGTCCTGAAAACAACTACATCCTCGACGGCGTGAACACGACCGACCCCGCTTTCGGTGGTTCGGGTGCGAACCTCCCGTTCGAGTTTGTGCAGGAAGTGGAAATCAAGACCGGTGCCTATGGTCCGGAATACGGCAGATCCACTGGTGGAATTTTCAACGTCATCACCAAGAGTGGTGGCAATCAGTTCCACGGTGACATCTTCGGTTATGGCACGACCAAAGGTCTGGTGCGCGAAGTGAAGAACTTCCCGTTCACCGGTTCTGCATTCAATGGCTTCTCGGAAGCGGACGTCGGTGGCGACATCGGCGGTCCGATCGTGAAAGACAAGCTGTGGTTCTTCGGAGCTTTCAATCCGCAGAAGAGAAAGAACTACTACCTGACGCAGACGTTCCACCTGCCTGTTTCCAACGACGTGACCATTCCGTTCTACGCGGGCAAGGTCACGTGGGCCGTCAATTCGCGCAACACCGTCACGGTTTCGACCTTCGGTGACTTCACCAAGATCGATGGCTTCCTGGCGGTTGCCGCGTTGAATAACGTCAACGGTTTCGGTGACGACATCACGGCTTTCGAAGGACGTCAGGAAACTGGCGGTCACAACTACGCATTCCGTCTCAACTCAACGATCACGAACAACTTCATCGCTGAGATCTCGGGCGGTCTGCACTTCCAGAGAGCGAACATCATCCCGCGCGCGGTTGACAAGTCTCTCGTCACTGACAACTTTGCAGTGTTGAAAAGTGGCCACGTTCTGACGCCAACTCAGACCGGCGTCAACTTCGGCGCCGGCACCGGTTTCATTGACTTCGTCGATGGACGCGGTGGTTCATTGCAGCGCAACTTCGTCCGCGGTCCCGGCTTTGGTCTGTTCTCAACCCAGGATCGTAACCGCTACGAGTTCAACGCTCACATGCAGAACATCGTTGCCGGCAACCACACCGTCAAATGGGGCTTTGAGTGGAACCAGAACCGTTACAACATCGACACGCTGTCTAGCGGTCCGTCGACCACGTACGGGTTCACTCCTGGCGCTGTTAATGGTGACGGCACCCCGTTGAGAAACACTAACGGCAATTCCAACGCCGTCAACGGTTCGCGTATCACCAACAACTGGCTGGTCTGCACTGTTATCACCAACCAGATCACGTGTCCGAGTGCTGCGGGCGTTGCCCGTGCACAGGCGATTCCGGCCGCGACCCTGGCTGCCCTCGGTCTGACCGTCAATCCGGCGGCGACCGCAATCACCACGGCTCAAGCGTTTGGTACTCCATTCATTCTTCGGAACACCACTCGCGTCCGTGATTTCGAACTTGTTGGCTCGACCTACACCAACGTCGAAAGCTTCTATGCCGGAGACGACTGGAAATTCGCAAGGAACTTCCAGCTCAGCTTCGGTATCCGGTGGGATTACCAGCAGTCGTACAGCAATAACGGCGGCACCTACCTGAAGTTCAACAACTTCGACGACAACGCTGCGCCGCGCTTTGGCTTTATCTGGGACTTCACCGGTAAGGGCAAAGGCAAGTTGTTCGCTAACTACGCGCAGTTCATCGAGACCCCGATTCCGCTGGACGTCAACATCCGCGCAGGCGGTGGCGATGTTCAGACTGACAAAAACTTCAACGTCAACAGCCTGAATGCGCCTGCCGGCTCACTCATCGTTCCGGGCGTTAGCACCGGTGCCACCAACCTGGGCTCCGATGCGACTCCTGCCGATCCGGGTCTGAAACCGCAGAGCATTCGTGAATTCACGTTCGGCGGTGAGTACGAAGTCGGCCGCGATGTCACAGTCGGCGCTCGCGGAATCTATCGTGCGATGGTCAACGTCATCGAAGACGGTTCATTCGACGACGGCGACACGTACTTCATCTTCAACCCAGGCCGTTTGGGTCCGGGCACCACTGAAGAAGCGGCTTGCGCTGGTGACCCAGCGACTGGACGCGCGCCTCAGTGCTTTGGCCGCGCCCAGCGTTTCTACCGAGCTATCGAGTTCACGGCCACGAAGCGGTTTACGAATAACTTCCAGTTCATCGCTTCCTACGTGTTCTCGAGCTTGATCGGTAACTACGAAGGCCTCTTCCGTAATGACAACGGCCAGTCTGACCCGAACATCACTTCGTTGTTCGACCTTCAGAGCTTGCTGAACAACACTTACGGACGCTTGCCAAACGATCGGCCGCATCAGTTCAAGTTCAACGGCAGCTACCGCACCCCATGGAGGCTTCTCATCAGTGGAAACTTCTATGCGCAGTCAGGTGTGCCGTTCAACCAACTGATTCCGCATCCGATCTATGGCAACAACGAAGGATTTGCGGTGCAACGCGGAACGGCGATCATTCCGACGGTGTCCGCGTCTGAGTCCGGATTCCCGAACACCGTCGAGAGCATCGGTTCGCACCGAACGCCCACGACGATGAACCTGGATCTCGGCGTCTACTATCCGATACGGGTTGGTGAAGGTAAAGAGTTGCGCTTGACCGGAGACTGGTTCAACGTCTTCAACAGTCAGCGCGCCGTAACTCTCGACCAGACCTTCTCGATCAATAGCGGCGTCGCGGGCGTTCCTCCGGTGTTGAACCCGTTCTGGGGTTCGGCGCTGCTGGTACAGGCTCCCTCGTCCTTCCGCTTTGGCGCGAAGTTCACCTTCTAAACTTAGCTGCCGCTTAGGCAATTAGCCTTGCGGTTCACGGGGAGAGGCGTCGAGTTAGCGTCTCTCCCCAATTTCTTTTTGGGACCTGTTCTTTTGGGCTTGATCTTGGTTCGCGACAGGAGTTAAATCTGCATACCCGAACTTCTCAGGGAGGTTTCTCATGCCACGTCTGATGTCTTGCCGCGGCCGCGCTGGAGTTTATATCTCACTCACACTCTTTTGCGTCCTCGTGTTGCCCACTATGGCGTTGGCCCAGGGAAACGGCCGAGCCTCTACCGGTACTGGTGGCATTCATACTATTCAGGGTTACATCTTCTTTCCTTCAGGCCGAAGAGCCGAAGGAACAATCATCGTCAAACTCCAGAGTTACAGTGCCGGCGAAATCACCGTCCTCCCCGACAGCAGCGGCAGCTTCACGTTTACTTCATTGGCTCCCGGAAACTACACAGTGGTAGTGCAGGCGGGCGACGAATATGAAATCGCGCGGGAGAACGTTTATTTCGATGCTGACGTTAACCTTTCCCGGACTGGCGGTGCGCGCGTCCCGCAAAGCCCACAGCGGCAGACGGTGATGGTCCATCTGCAACTCAAACCCAGTGCTGCTCACGCGAAGCCGGGCGTCGTGAATGCGGCGCTGGTTGCCGTTCCTGAGAAAGCCCGAAAGCTGTACGAGAGAGGACTGGATGAATCGCGGGCTGGCGAAACGTCAAAGGCTGCAGACAGTTTGAAAGAGGCCGTTACGGCCTATCCGCAGTTTCCGCTCGCGCTCAACGAACTGGGCGTGCAATACCTGAAGCTCGGTCAAACTGCCAAAGCCATCGACGTGCTCAGATCCGCCGTAAAACTGAGCCCTGATGCCTTTGGTCCGAAGCTGAACCTCGGCATCGCACTCCTCGAAATGAAGCAGTATGAAGAGGCGGAAGGCCAACTGCGTGGCGCGTTGAAGCTCAATACTTCGTTACCGACGGGGCACATGTATCTCGGCATCTGTCTGGCGCGGCTCAATGACTATGACGACGCCGAGAAGGAGCTACGGCTCGCAATCCAGGGAAGCGGGAACCAGTTGGCCATGGCTCAGTACTACCTTGGCGGCCTTTACTGGAAGAAAAACGATTATCCGCACGCCGTCGAAGCCCTGGAAGCTTACCTGAAGCTGACTCCCAACGCGCAGGATGCCGATCGGGTGCGTGCTACAATCAAAGACCTCCGCAGTCGGATTCCCCATTAATTTGAAGAAAGGACAAGCGATTATCTCAATGAGCAGAAACAAATTGTTCGCTGGTCTACGCCATTTTCGGTTCGTCGTTACTCTGTGCTTCGCACTGTCTGCCGCGCTTTCTGTTCACGCGCAGGCGCCGGGCAGTTCACGTGGCCTGGCCAGCAGCGACGGCAACAACATGATCCAGGGACGCGTTTACTTTCCGTCGGGTCAATCTGTCGACAGCTCTTCGGTAAGGATAAGCCTGGAAAGCGTGAGTGCTTTTGGCTCGATGTCCACTGGGACCGACGCTGATGGCACGTTTCGCTTCCGCGGGCTTCAGGCGGGCAGCTACACCGTCGTTGTCGATGCGGGCTCGCACTTTGAGAAGTCGCGCGAAACCGTGAATTTCGATCGCGAAGCGAGTCCGGGTGGCCGCACGGTTCAGGTCAATATTCAATTGCACTTGAAAGTCGACGCTTCGAATCCTGCATTTGCGGGCATACCGCAAAACGCGCTCAGTCTCTATCAGAAAGGTACGGCGGCGGCCCAGAAGGGTGACAACAAGGCCGCGGCGGAGTTTTTCTCTCAAGCCGTAACGGCGCATCCCGGTTTCGCTCTTGCACTCAGCGACCTCGGCTTCCAGTACATGAAGCTGAACCAGACGGACAAAGCCGGCGAGACCTACGAGGCACTGCTTAAACTCAAGCCAACTGATCCCATGGCCCATCTGAATCTCGGGATTGTGCTTTTCAACAAGAAGAAGTTTGAAGACGCCGAGACTCACCTGCGCAAGGCACTCGAACTGAAGAGCGGTGGTCCCATGGCGCACTATTATCTCGGTCTCACGCTGATTAGTTTGAAGCGGTATGACGAGGCGCTGCCGGAGTTTGAGGCGACTGTCGCGAACGGCGGTGACAACCTTGCGCTGGCGCACAAGTACCTGGGCGGACTCTACATGAGTCAGCACAAGAACCAGGCGGCGGCGGATGAACTGGAGAAGTATCTGAAACTCGATCCGAAGGCGCCGGAGGCGGACCGGATCAAGGGAACGATCAAGGACTTGAGAAGTAAACAGTAGTTAACTGCGCTTCAGATCGAGCAAGTGGCCCAACTTCTCTTTTTTGGTGCGCAGGTAACCAGCAGCGTCTTCGGTGGCGTCCACCTCAATAGAGACGCGTTCGACGATCTTCAGGCCGGCCTCTTCGAGCGCGCGTAGCTTCAGCGGGTTGTTCGAAATAACTTTCACTTTGCAGAGGCCGAGGTCGTAAAGGATCTCGGCACACTGCCGGTACTCGCGCAAGTCGACCTCGAGTCCCAGTTGTTCATTTGCCTCTACGGTGTCCGCACCCTGGTCCTGCAAGGCGTAGGCGCGGATCTTGTTGACGATACCGATGCCACGTCCTTCCTGCTGTTGGTAGACGATCGCGCCGCGACCTTCCTGGTTGATCATCTGCATCGTCTGGTGCAACTGACGCCCGCAGTCGCATTTGGTCGAGCCAAAGACGTCGCCGGTTAGACACTGTGAGTGAATGCGGACCAGCGTCGGCACGTCACGTCTCAGCTCACCTTTAAAAAGGGCCACGAACTCTTCGTCCGTTGTCAGCGAGCGATAAGCGGCAATTCGGAAATCGCCCCATTCGGTGGGCAAATTTGCTACTGCCACGCGCCCGACGGTCCCTGTTTCGAAGTCGTCGCAACAAGTTTTCACAGCCGATTTTTGCGATGTCTGCACTTCCATAACCTTACCAGCAGGGTGTAAGAGTAATATTGGGGTAGGCAATTATAGAGGCAACTGACAAAGGCTCACAAGCGGACCCATGAAACGCGACTACGACGAGACCGACTCACCCACACAGATTGGCGAGGACGCTACCGCCTACAACCTTACCAATGCGGACCGGCGGCCGGTGCTCGTCGCTCTGGGCGGAGATCTCCTCGCCACGCCGATCCCGCTCGAACGGACCGAGGTGACACTCGGCCGCGCCATCGATGCGGACGTGCGTGTGAACGACGCGAAAGCGTCGCGGCTGCACGCCTGCATCAGTGCTGAAGTCGATCCCAATTCCGGCCAGACTGTTTTCAGGATTCGGGACCTCAAATCAACTAACGGCACTCTGGTAAACGGCCGCGCTATCACCGAAGTGGCGCTGATGCACGGCGACAAGATCCTGATCGGCAATCAACTCTTTCGTTTCGAGTTGCTCGACGAGATCGATCGTGCCTTTCAGCAACAGATACAACGTCTGCTCGGCCACGATGAGTTGACCGGTCTGCTGACGAGCAAGTCGTTTTTCACAGAACTCAGGCGCGAAGCCGCGCGCGCTGAGGATACTTCGCAACCGTTTTGCGTCCTGATGATGGACCTCGATCACTTCAAAGCCGTCAACGACAACTATGGACACCTCGTCGGCAATCGAACCTTGCAGGATGTCGGTGTGATCATCAAAGCGGCTTTGCGTTCGGGGGATGTTGCCGCGCGTTTTGGTGGTGAAGAGTTTGCCGCGTTTCTGCTCGATGCCGACTATTTGCAAGGGCTCGTGGCAGCCGAGCGCGTGCGGCGCGGCATCGAACAGGCGTTGTTCGCCGCGGCTTCTGAAGGTGCGGATCCCAACGCGCCACGTTTTCAACTGACGATAAGCATTGGCGTGGCCTGCTTTCCTGACGACGCTCGGGACCCGATACGGTTGGTCGAGTTGGCCGACTCCGCGCTCTATCGAGCCAAAAGAAACGGACGCAACGTGACCTGCGCCTATCGTCATTCACTGGCTCTGAACGAAGGGACGCTGCGGCCGCGGCGCGATTAAACGCCGCAGGTCATTTTTGCAACCCGGAGACATCCAGTGACGTGTAAATCCGCGGACGCCTGATTTGCGATTACTTCAACTGCCCGTGTATTCTTTTTCACCGTGAACACCAATCTCAACCTCGCCTCCAGGCCATTTAGCAATCGCCTCCTTCCCTGGGCGTTGACCGTGCTCATTCTGTTCGTTTCGGTCATCGGTCTGGTGCTGGTGGTGCGGCTGACGACGGTCGCCAACGACCAGGTGTCGACGACGAAGGCGGAAATCAACAATCTCCGGCAAAGGGAACAGGAACTCCTGAAAGCGGCCGAAACGGTCAAAAACTCATTGACGCCTGAGCAACAGCAGGCCGTGCCAGCCGCGCACCAGTTGGTTGATCGTAGAAGGTTCGTGTGGTCAAGGTTGCTGGCAGACCTGGAGTCGTCACTGCCGCCCAACGTGCGCGTCTCGCGCATCGCCGTGCGCGACGTGACGACGCGCGGAGGTCAGATGGTCGCTGAACTGGATCTCGCGGTATTCGCGAAGAACCCGTCCACGATTACCGACATGATCTCCACGATGCACGAGCAGGGAATCTTTCAGGCCGAACTGCGGGGGCAGAATCTGCAAAAGGGCCGCGGCGAGATCGGCACCGAGTATGAGCTGTACGTCATCTATCGTTCGCGAACCAGCTTCACCAATGAAGGCGTCGCGGAACTTACGGCCACAGCGAATGGAAGCGAGGTGGCGAGATGAGCGCACAAACGCAAGTCGCACCTCGAGTTGAATCGAGCTACAAGCAACGCGTTTCGACATTCCTCGATTCACGTCGGGGAAAGATGTTTGGCTTCACTGAAGTGGCGGCGCTGGCGGGCAGTTGCTTCGTCCTGTTGCTCGTCTTGCTCAGTTATCTTTATTTCCTCGTGCCTGCACGCTCGCGAGTCAGTGCAGCGAATGAGGAGAAGGCGCGTTTGCAAACGAATCTGAAAACTCTCGACGGCGTAGTCAGCAAAGGCCGCGACACCAAGGCCCAGGTCGATCAGATTGCGACGAGTCTTACCGACTTTGAGAGCAGCTATCTGCCGCGTCCTGACCAAGGGCGAATGGAACTCTATGACGAGCTCAACCAACTGATCGTCAAGAACAACTTGCGAAACACCTCAGGACCAACCTATGCGCCACTCGACCCCACCGGAACCAAGTCAACTTCCGGAAAAACGACGACCACGAAGTGGCAGAGTTTTTATCCGGGCATCGCCGTGCTGGTGACGGTCGAAGGACAGTATCAGGACACCCGGCATTTTGTTCGCGACCTCGAACGAAGCAAGCAGTTTGTGGTCATCAACGAGGTCGAATTGCAGCGCGCAAATGAGAACAGCGCGCCGGCCTCGGCGGACGAATCGGCGGCTGGCTCCAAGGGCTCGCTCATCAGTCTCCAACTGAACCTGACGACCTATTTCCGGCGGGACAACTTGGCAAGCAGTACCGGTCAAGGTCAGGAATAACGGAATGCAAGCAATCGATCTAAACAAACCCGGCGAGAAGAAGAAACTGATCGGTGCCGCCATTTTGGGCTTCGCCGCAATCGTTGTCCTGTGGTGGGTGTTGTTTGGGTTTGGCAGCGGCACCAGCCGCAATGCGAATTCAAACGCGCGCGCCGCGGTTTCGCCGACACCGGCACGTCAACAAACAGGCCCGCAGCGTCCCAACCAGACCGTATCGCCTGAGATTGCCGACCTGGCGCTTTATACGCCCATCGAGTACCAACCGACTTCATACAGCGCGCCCGAAGCCAGGCGTAACATCTTTGCTTACTATGTGCCGCCACCAGCACCTTCACCGGTTGTCAAGGAGGCCACTTCGACGCCTGCGCCGCCGCCGCCGTTGCTGCTGGCGTCAGTTTCTCCTTCAAACGTGTACGCGCGCAGTGGCGACTTCAAGCTGGAGATCGCAGGCGACAAGTTCACGCCGGCAACGAAGATCTTTCTTGACGGGCGAGAACTCGCGACCACCTACACCGGTCCGCAACAACTCTCGGCTAACGTTTCGGCAGCGATGATCGCCGCGCCGGGTTCACGCAACATCATCGTTCGCACTCCGGATAACAGTCTCTTCTCTAATCCGGCAACGATCAATGTCGCCGCGCCGCCCACACCTAACTTCACTTACGTTGGCATCATCAGTCCGACCACGCGAATCGAAGACACCGCGATCGTGCAGGATCGAAGTAACAAGAACGTGCTCAACGTTCGTCGCGGCGACATGTTGGGTGGCAGGTTCCGCGTGACCAGTATCTCTGACAAAGAGCTGGTGCTGACGGATACTACATTGAAGATCAAACACACGCTGGCGATGACTGAGGGCGACAAGAATCTCAGCAACCCTTTGACGCGTCCGACGCCGCGCGTTGAGGCAGAAGATGATGAACCTTGAGGCAATGACCAACCACAATATATTCGGGTCGGGCCTTGAGCGCTCAACGGCAGTCCCGAAGGTGGATTTGAGTGCGAAGAGACGATCGGAAGGTGGTTACACGCTCGTTGCGCTGCTTGCGCTGATGACCGTCGTCGCTTTGTTCGCCATGGCTGTAGCCCCTCGCGTGCAGCAACAAGCGCAGCGTGAACGTGAACAGGAAGCGATCTTTCGAGGCGAGCAAGTCGCCGATGCGATCGCTCAGTACTATCGTTATCGCGCTTCTGTGACTGGCAATGTCAGTGATCAAGCGTTGCCTTCTTCGATGGACCAACTGCTCGAAGGAATACCGATTCCAGGCGGATCAAAGAATCGTCAGATTCTTCGTGCATCAGCAGCGCGTGATCCATTAACTAAAGAAGGTGAGTGGCGTTTTGTTCATCCGCGCACGCAGGCGCTGGTGGAGTTTCAGCAGTCGATACTGTTCTACACCGGAAGCTTTCTTCCGCCTCCGCGCGACGCACAACTCGCACGTTTACAACAGTTTGCAGTCCCGCCGATTACCAACGTACTCAATCTTGGCACGAAACCTTCAGAGAGCAGTTCGTCATCTCTCGATGACGATTCGAGTGGTCCATTCGTCGGCGTTGCAAGTCGTAGCCGAAAAGAATCAGTGCTTACCTACTACGGTATCGAACGTGAGGATCAGTGGATTTTCACTCCGCTGTTTCGCAACTAAGAGTTGGACCATCATTTGGGTTTTCTTCTTTCTTTAAACTCCGTTCTCTTGATCTCACGCTTGCAAACTCAGCAGAAAAAGTTGACCTCTTTCGCGAAAGGCTAGTCAGTCGCTGACCACGCGATTGCTCGTGCCGACACTCACAGGAGGCGCGATCAACATCCAAAAAAATATTTCAGCCAGTAGTAATAAGTTATTGACATCGGGGATATTTGCGTTTATATAGCAAGATGTTGTGCGCCGTTTAGTCTAGCCCACAAGAGCGAACTAAGCACAGTATCTTGTGGTCGTGAAGAAAAACAAAAAACCAATCTCGAAAGAAGGAGCACATAGAAGCTATGGCAACTAAAAAAGGTGGAAAGAAAGCAGCGAAGAAGGGCGGAACCAAGAAGGCCGCGAAGAAGGGCGGAACCAAGAAAGCCGCAAAGAAGAGATAAGTCGAACCAGCAGGTTACAGCACGTACCTTCCACCGGCGCACACAAACATCTGAGGCCCATGGGGCCTTACAAAAGAAACGACGAGATCTTCAAGCGAAGCTCGTCGTTTCTTTTTGTTCTTTACCGTACGCAAACCGATTCGATTCGTGGCGTGCAGTCTTGGTCAGCGCCAGTCAGGTGGTTCCGAACCAGTAGGCACGTACTCAGGAACCCGATCTCCTATGCTCGCGTTGGTTGGCGTCAATCGGGGATCGACGTGCAGACGCAGCAGATTTCTGAATTCAAGTTCCTCTTGCGCATTCCTGAATGTTCGCTTGGGAACTGTAGTCATCATTCTCGCGTCCGTGCCGTAGACGATCACGTACAACGAACTGTTCTCCAAGACCCGCGTATACAGGCTCCAGGCCAGCTTTGAGTCAATCTGGGAAGTTTGAAGCCAGATCCCGTCGTTCGAGAACGTCAGCCGATACTCGTCTCGAAGCTTCGGATCGCCTCGAAAGTACCTTCTGGGCATATCGACGAAGATCTTGTAAACGAATGCGGCCTCGAATAGCAGCGCAATGAGGACAACCGACCAGAGGGGAAATATAAAGTCCTCGATCACTGTCAGCACGATCCCGCCAAACAGGATCAAAAAGAAGAAGGCGCCCAGGCGCGCGACAAGATTGGTTTCGCGCGACATCAGCAGCCGCGACGCGCTAAGGTATTCGGATTCAGTGTAGGTAAATCGTAGTTGTAGTGGTTGCATAACAAAACCTGTTGCAGATAATCGGGTGAGATCGGGGCACCAGAATAACACAGAATGAAGCTCGCCAAAGAAGCTCTCCACATTCCGCACCAGCAAAGCTCATGCTCTCCGTTACGCTCGTAGAACCAGAGATTCCACCGAACACCGGCAACATCGCGCGTCTCTGCGCAGCGACCAACGTGCCGCTGCACATTGTCGGTGTCGCCGGCTTTCGCCTCGACGATCGCGCCGTACGTCGAGCAGGTCTCGACTACTGGCCTGAAGTACAACTCTCACGACATCCGAATCTCGAGGCGCTCTATCAATCATTGCCGCAGGCACGTTTTGTCTATCTCACCACCAAGGCCGATCGCGTCTACACCGATTGGACGTTTCAACCCGACGATTGTCTCGTGTTTGGCCCCGAGACACGCGGTTTGCGGGAAGACCTGCTGCGCAAAAACTGGGGCCATTGCCTGCGAATTCCTATCCGCAACCCGAAAGTCCGCAGCTTGAATCTTGCGACAGCGGTCGGTATCGTGCTTTACGAAGCACTCAGACAAACGGATACCAATGACCGAACGACAGAACATACGTAATATCGCCATCATCGCTCACGTCGATCACGGCAAGACCACTCTCGTCGATGCAATGCTGCGTCAGTCAGGCACCTTCCGCGAAAACGAACAGGTGCGCGAACGCGTTATGGATTCAATGGATCTCGAACGCGAGCGCGGCATCACCATCATGGCGAAGAACACCGCCGTGCGTTATCGCGACGTGAAGATCAACATCGTCGATACGCCCGGTCACGCCGACTTCGGCGGTGAAGTTGAACGCGTCTTGAAGATGGTTGACGGCGTCATGCTGCTGGTCGATGCTGCTGAAGGTTGCCTGCCGCAAACTCGTTTCGTGTTGCGCAAGGCACTCGAAGCGCGCCTGCCGGCAATCGCCGTCGTCAACAAGATCGATCGTGGCGACGCGCGTCCGGACGAAGTCGTAAACGAGATCTACGAACTCTTTCTCGATCTCGATGCTACTGACGACCAGATCGAGTTTCCGATTCTCTACGCCATCTCACGCGACGGCGTTGCCAAACACAAACTCGAAGATCATTCGCTGAATCTCCAGCCGCTCTTCGATCAGATCGTCGAGACGATTCCGCCGCCGCGAGAAGTCCGCTCTGACTCGCTCCAGTTGCTCGTCGCGAATCTCGACTACAACGACTACGTCGGCCGGCTGGCGATCGGACGCATCTTCTCGGGCGAGATCAAAGTCGGTGATCAGATCGTGGTCGTGAAACCGGATCGCTCGCTGCACAAGACCAAAGTGTCGCAGCTTTATGCGTTCGAAGGACTGAAGCGCGAACCCGTAGATCAGGCAAGCTTCGGCGAGATCGTCGCGCTGGCTGGCATCGAGAACATCAACATCGGCGACACCATCACATCAGTCGACAATCCGCAGCCGTTGCCGTCCATCGCGGTCGATGAACCAACCATCGCGATGATTTTCGGCGTTAACAACTCGCCGTTCGCCGGTCGTGAAGGAAAATTCGTGACCTCTCGGCAACTCAAGGAACGTTTGGACAAAGAGATTCTCGGCAACGTCGCAATCAGAGTGGAAGACACCGAATCACCCGACCAGTTCAAGGTCTCGGGACGCGGCGAACTCCAACTCGCGATTTTGATCGAGATGATGCGACGCGAGGGCTACGAACTTCAGGTGTCCAAGCCGGAAGCCATCACGCGCAAGGTTGAAGGACAGCTACTCGAACCAATCGAGGCCGTGGTCGTCGATTGTCCCGACGAGTTCATCGGCGTGATCACGGAAGCACTCGGCCGCCGCAAAGGGCAGATGACGAAGATGATCAATCACGGCACTGGGCGCGTGCGTCTCGAGTTCGAAGCGCCGTCGCGCGGGTTGATCGGCTTCCGCAACGAATTCCTGACCGAGACCAAAGGCACCGGGCTGCTCAACACGATGTTCCTGCGTTGGGGCGAATGGCAGGGACCGATGCGCGGCCGCGCGACCGGATCGCTGGTCGCCGATCGAACGGGTGAGACAACGACGTATGCGCTCTTTAACCTTCAGGAGCGCGGCACTCTGTTCGCCAGACCGGGAACAAGGGTTTACGAAGGAATGATCGTTGGCGAGAACGCACGCCCAGTCGATCTCGACGTCAACGCTATCAAAGAGAAGAAGCTGACGAACATGCGCGCTTCGACGGCGGATGAAGCAATGCGTCTCGTGCCACCGAAAGAGCTCTCACTGGAACAGGCTCTCGAATTCATCGCTGATGACGAACTCGTCGAGGTGACGCCGCAGACGATCCGTTTGCGCAAGCGAGTGTTGCCGGCCAACCAGCGGCCGAAGCGCAAGGAAGCGGCTGAAGCGTGAGATGGGAAGTTCTTTTCGTCTTCCGCGCGTTTATCCGATCACCGACACGCAGATCTCCGGTCTGTCGCACGCTGAACAAGTGGCGCTGTTTGCTGATGCCGGCGCGACTGTGGTGCAACTCCGCGACAAACACGCACTCGCGTTGCAGTTTTACGAGCAGGCAAGAGCCGCGCTGGAAGTCGCCCGCAGGCGTGGAGTTCAGCTAATCATCAACGACCGCGTCGATATCGCGCTAGCGATTGGCGCCACGGGTGTACATCTCGGCCAGGACGATCTGCCGCCCGAAGCCGCGCGACGTTTGCTGGGTGACGGGGTGGTTATTGGCTTTTCAACTCACAACCTTACGCAAGCGATCGAGGCGTCAACCTGGCCTGTCGATTACCTCGCCATCGGGCCGATCTTCCAGACCTCCACGAAAGAGAATCCCGATCCGGTGGTCGGATTGGAGGGACTGAGGTCAGTTCGCGAAGCCATCGGCGAGAGGCCGTTGGTTGGGATTGGCGGGATAACGCCAGCGAATGCTCGCGAAGTAATCGAAGCTGGTGCGGACTCAGTAGCCATGATCAGCGGTCTTTTGGCGCGTCCAGAACTCATTTCGACAAACCTTCGGTCTCTCCTTGATTAGCGCCTCAAGTTAGGGTGGCCACGGAGTGCCACCCCTACAAATCAGGACGCAGAGAACAAACATTATTTGCTTGCGTTTATCATCCTTATGCGCCAGAATCGCCGATGGTCGCGTAGGACCAGGCCTGCGAGACCGCCTACCTAGATGAGCTTCTTCGATTTACCGCCCATAATTGAGCGAATGCTGCTGGTTTCCGACAAAATCAGCGACCTGAACTTCTCTGTCGGACAGCTTCCGCAAGTCGAAATCAACGGCAAACTCACTCCGGTCCAGCCACTCGGGATGCAGAAGCTCTCCCCCTATCAAACCGAAATCATCGCTATGACACTCATGCACGGTCATCCGGACGCCGCCGAACGTCTGGCCCGCACCGGCACCGCCGACTTGAGTTACTCGCTTCCGTCACGCGCGCGCTTTCGTGTGAATATCTTTCAGCAACGTGGCGTCTACTCGATCGTGATGCGCGTGATTCCCACCGAGATCCCGACGCTGAAGTCGCTGGGTCTGCCGCTTCAGTTGTCCGACATCGGCGAACTTCGCAACGGCCTCGTGCTCGTCACTGGCCCAACCGGTTCAGGCAAGAGTTCCACGCAAGCGGCCATCATCGACATCATCAACGAGAAGAAGCAGTACCACATCGTCACGATTGAAGACCCGATCGAGTATCTTCACCTGCACAAGCGTTCGACGATCAATCAGCGCGAAGTGGGTCATGACACACGCGACTTCCCCTCAGCCTTGCGAGCCGCGCTGCGTCAGGCTCCGAAAGTCATCCTGATCGGCGAGATGCGTGACTTCGAAACCACTGAGATCGCACTCGAGGCAGCCGAAACCGGCCATCTCGTGCTTTCCACGCTCCACACGATCGATGCTTCAAAGACTGTCGACCGAATCATCGGTCTGTATCCGAAGAACGAGGAACCGGTAATCCGAACCCGTTTGGCCCAAACGTTTCGCTACATCGTCTCGCAGCGATTGATTCCGCGCGCTGACGGCAGCGGACGAGTGGCGGCGGTTGAGATCCTGCGCTCGAGCCCGCGCACGCGCGAGTACATCGAAGCCGGTGAAGAAGAAGGCAAGTCGTTACTTGATGCGATGCGCGACGGCAAGCTCGACGGCATGCTGGACTTCGACACGGTCATCAAGGGTCTCATCGATACGAATGTCGTGAGCCTGGAAGACGGACTTGCGTTCGCCACGAATCAGAACAACCTCCTCCTGTCGCTCAAAGGCATGACTGCTGCGGAGGACTTCATTCGCCGCGAAGTAGACCACATGCCTGCCAACTCTCTTTCCGACTCCGGTTCCATGCTCGGCCTGATTGAATAACAAGTTCATGATCATCGTTTGCCCAAAGTGTTCGACGCGTCTTCAGGTGGACCAGGAGAAGTCGCCGCAACGTCCATTCAACGTTCGCTGTCCAAAGTGCAACAGCACGATCAGCTCGGGTGGCGCAACTCCCGCGCTTGAACAGAGCGCGCTGGCACTTGGTGGCTCACCGGCAACCGATCATCCGCGTTTTGAGCAACCGACAGCGCGTGCCTACGAGCCGGTTGAGAAACAGACTCAGGCGGTTGAAGCAGGCTCACCGAACGAAGCGTTGCAAATACTGGCGGAGCTGTTGGCAAAGGGGGCGGGACGAGAGCCTGACAGACCGGGTGTGAGGCCCGCGTGGGACAAACGAAAAGCTCTGGTGTGTTCGTCTGAAACTCATCGCGAGCCGGTGGCGCGAAAGCTGAGCGAACATGGCTTCGAAGTTTACGTAGCTGACGACACGCGTCAGGCAGTGGAAACGATGCGCTCCAAACAGATGGAGATAGTGCTGCTCGATCCGCAGTTTGATCCGGCTGAGCAAGGCTCGGCGTTCGTGATTCGCGAGGTGAACGTGCTGCGACCTGCCCAACGCCGTCGTCTCTTCTTTGTTCTGCTGTCGCCGTCGCTGCGCACGATGGACGCGCACGCAGCCTTTCTCAACAACGTGAACGCAATCGTCAACCTCAACGATCTCGACGATCTCGAGCGCGTCGTCGACGTCGCCCTCCGCGAGTACAACGAACTCTACCGCGAGTTCTACAGCGCATCTGGTCTCAAGGCGTTGTAGTTCGGCGTCGTCACTGGCATTATTTTGTGGCGATGAAGATGGCGTCGAAAGCTCACAAACTTTCCGTGCATCACCACGCTCACACGCATCGCCGTTCGGCTGACAACTGGCGACGCTTGAGTCTCGTGCTGTTGTTGACCGCGCTTTACATGATTGCCGAAGCGGTTGGCGGTTGGTGGACCGGATCGTTGGCGTTGCTGGCGGATGCGGGCCACATGTTCACGGATGTTGCGGCGCTGGCACTGGCGTTGACGGCGGTATGGTTCAGCGCGCGTCCGGCGACTTCAAAAAAGACTTTTGGTTATTACCGGCTGGAAATAATTGCCGCACTCGTCAACGGTGTGGCGCTCGTTGTCATTTCGCTTTTCATCTTCTACGGCGCCTACGAACGCTGGCTCACGCCGCCCGTGATTCGCACGACACCGATGATCGTGGTTGCGGCCGGTGGTCTGGTTGTCAATCTGATCTGCGCCTGGATATTGCACGCGGCGGACGAAGTCGATCTGAACATTCGCGGCGCATCGATGCATGTCATGGGTGATGCGCTGGGTTCAGTGGCTGCGATTCTGGCCGGCGTGTGTATGTCGCTGTTTGGCTGGTATGAGGCGGATGCAGTGTTCAGTGTTTTCATCAGCGTGTTGATTATCTGGGCTTCGGTGAGATTGATTCGCGAATCGACGAACGTGCTGCTTGAAGGCACGCCGGCGCACATCAATCTCGCAGCGGTTGAGGACGCGATCCTCGCGACCGCTGGCGTTTCTGACGTTCACGATCTACATGTTTGGACCATCACTTCGGGACGCGAGGCGTTGAGCGCACACGTGATTCATGCTGACAGCATTTCGCAACCCGATCTCCTGCGAGAGTTGCGCACGAAGCTGCACGACCGGTTTGGTGTCGACCATCTGACTATTCAAATGGAGACGCCGGACTTTGAAGACGAGACGTTTCATTTCTGTCATGCCGGGACAGCGTGTTTTCGTTCTGAGAGAAACTAGACACGGATGGAACTGAATCTCCTGCTCACACTCGATCTGCGTGAACAAGCGGCTTTGCAGGCAGCGCTGGTCACACACGGCGCGCCCGACGCGCTGGTGACGCTCGCGCTCACCGGTGCTTGCCGGATCAGTTCGATGGAAGAGGCGCGCCAGCTTCGCAAGTGGCTGGCTGAAGCACGCACCACGGGCGAAGCGGACTTCGCTGCACTCCACATCATCGAACGAGCCATGATCGACTTCGGTCTATGAGCACGCCAATTGAACTTGCGTATGGACGTAGTGTCGTTACGTTCACCTGTGACGAAGATCAGTTTTCACTGATCTCGGATCAGGAAGCGTCGGAAACGCCTCTCACGGACTTTGCAGCCGGGGCCGCACTCGATTCGTCGATCGGTTCACCGCCGCTCGATGAAATCATCGACAGTAGCGATTCAGTCCTGATTGTCGTTTCGGACGCGACGCGTGCGACCGCGAGCGCTCAGGTGGTTAATCTGCTCGTGCGGCGGCTGGTCCAGATCGGTGTTTCACCGGCGCATATGGGCGTAATCTTTGCAACCGGAATTCATCGCGCCGTCAGCGAGCAAGAGAAGATGGAACTGCTGACGCCGTTCGTCGTGCAGCGCCTGAAAGTTCTTCAGCATGATGCTTACGACGCGGCGAAGCTCAGCTCGTTTGGGACGACTGCGAGCGGCTTTGCGGTCGAGCTGAGCAGCGCGTTGCAAGAGTACTCGCGCGTGATTGTTATCGGCGGCATCAACTTCCATTATTTCGCCGGATTCACCGGAGGCCGCAAGTCGATCTGTCCGGGTCTCGCTTCAGCAAAGACGATTAAATCCACGCACATGCTGGCGCTGGACTTCGAAACCGGGGGCCGCAAAGTGGGGGTGGGCACGGGTCTGTTGGATGGTAATGCTGTTCACGAAGAGTGCGAACGCGTCGCCGAACTTGTCGAACCGGCGTTTGGTATAAACACGATCGTTAACGAACAGAAACGGGCGGTGAAGTTGTTCTGTGGCGACTGGCGTCGCGCGCATCGTGCTGCTTGCGAGCATTATCTCGAACGTCATTCCGTTTCGGTCGCGGCCAAGCGCGACGTTGTGATCGTGAGTTGCGGCGGCTTTCGTTACGACATCAATCTGATTCAGGCGCACAAAGCGCTGGAGATGGCGAGTTACGCTTGCAAGGATGGCGGCACTATTGTGCTGCTCGCAGAGTGTCGTGACGGTTTAGGGCGTGCGGATTTCATGAAGTGGTTTGAGAGTGGGAATTCTCGTGCGCTCGCGGACCGGTTGCGAAATGAATATGAAGTCAACGGCCAGACTGCATGGGCATTGTTGACGAAGGCTGAGCGTTATCGAATCTGTTTGATCTCGCAATTGCCGGACGAGCCGGTGAAACGGATGCGCATGATCCCTGCGCGTTCGCTTGAGGAGGCTCTCGCAGGCGCGCGCGATCAAGCAGGGTTTCTGATGCCGTGCGGCGCCGCCGTGTTACCACAAACTTGAACACCTCCCTGGAGTGCGAGGACTTGTCACCGCTTTGATCAAGTCTTGCGCAACGAATGGCCAAAGCGGTGACAAGTCCCCGCACTCCAGGGAGGGGCATCACAGTACTGTGGAACTGAAGCTGAAAACGTGCGTGGTGCGAAGTTGGGAGTGGCGCGATCGTGACTCCGTCGTACGCCACGCCAACAATCGAAACGTCTGGATCAATCTGCGCGATCGTTTTCCATATCCTTACACTGCGAGCGATGCGCGCCGCTGGCTCGAGAACGTTGTCGCGCATAAGCCGGAAACGAACTTCGCGATCGCTGTTGCGGACGAGGCCATCGGCGGTATCGGTTTTGATCTGCAACATGACGTGGACCACCGCTCGGCGGAGATTGGTTACTGGCTGGGCGAAGAGTTTTGGGGACGCGGCATTGCGAGTGAAGCTTTAATTGCCGTGACGGACTATGCCTTTTCCAATTACGATGTCTGCCGTTTGTACGCGCACGTGTTTGTCTGGAACCCCGCGTCCGCGCGAGTGTTGGAGAAAGCAGGTTACGAATACGAAGGCCGGCTGAGAAAGAGTGTGACGAAAGACGGCCAGACGATCGATCAGTTGATGTATGCGGTGATTCGCGAATAGGAGCTCCATCCGGAACAGTAACCACAGAGACACAGAGGCACAGAGAAACAGGAGACCAAGACATGAAACAACTCGCTGCCTTCCTGATTGTGTTATGCAGCGCCTGCCTTGCAAACGCGCAAGGACCGACCGCCGATTCGAGTGAAAAGCGCGTATCGTTGAGCGAACCGGCCGTCGCGCTCGACGCGACCGGCGCCGCCGCACTCGAAGCTACTTTGAGAACAACTCCCTTGAGCGGAGCACCCGACGCGCCGGTCACCAACGTGCGTCTGATCATAAAAAATGTAAGTCCGACTTCGTATGCGTTCGTTTCCGGCGTGATTACGTTTTACGACGCCGCGGGGATCCGTTGCGGTGAGGGAGTATTCAAGGCGGACGCCGTGGCGGCGAATGAATCGTTTGAAACAGACGTGCCCGGACTAAGAATTCGTTGCGAAGCCGCGAGCTGGCGCATGATGGCGACAAACCTGCTGCCGCGGGTTCCACCGAATGCGATTCCCGCGCCGCTGATTCGATCAACTGCGAATCTGATGATCGTGATCGATGGCGAGTCGCATCCGATACAATTGGACAAACCGCTCGTGCTCACGTTAGGCGAGCGACGTCGAACGGTTGTTGTTCGTGAAGCGCCCTGACTTGCTTGACCACTCAGTGCTGCGGCTCTAGCATGGCGTTCAGCAATTTGTAACCAGATCGAGAACGCAGGGGGTGTGATATGGCCGACGATGGAAAGTGTGCACATGGCGTTTGTAGCTGTGCGGCCGACGGAGATAGCGACTACTGTAGCGAGTACTGTGAGAACGCAGAAGACACTGGCGTCATCGAGATAGCCTGTGGCTGCGAGCACGCCTCTTGCCGGTAGGGATCGATCGGACAGGCGAAAGAAAACAGTCAGGAAGGGGGCAAGCGCAGCGCGCCCCCGCAGTGGCCGCAATCGGGTCACTGAATTGCGGGGGCGCGCTGCGCTTGCCCCCTTCCTGACTGTTCCCTGGCGGTTTTGAAAGTAATGCTTGCAACTTTAATTGAGTTACAACGTCTGAAGCGTCTCGACCGCACCGGCTGGGTGTTGCGCGGTTTTGCCAACGGCACGGAATCCGTAGCCGCACACTCGTTTGGCGTCGGTGTCACGGCGATGTTGCTCGCGGATGAACTGTTGGCGCAAGGCGTGGTCATCGATATTGAAAAAGTTCTACGTATCGCGCTGCTGCACGACTGGGCCGAAGCTCGCGTCGGCGACATGCCTCGCACGGCCATTCAATATTTCGGCTCTGATGCACGTAAACATGCCGAGACCGCTGCCTTTCACGATCTAACCGAACCACTCGATCGCGGCGACGCTCTCTACGCAAATCTCTATCGCGAATACGAAGAGCGAAACAGTCTTGAAGCCCGACTCGTTAAAGCTGCTGACATAATCGACTTGCTTGTGGAGGCGCTGGCACTCGAACGCGCGGGCGGACGCGGCCTCGACGAGTTCTGGCAGGTCGCGGAAAATCCAGAGCTTCAACTCGAAGGCCCGGCGAAAGAGATTGTTGACGATTTGTTGGGTTCACTCTTGAAAGCTCGCGCTGAAATCCTCTCCAGTCCAGGTTGCTGATGTTCGACTCACTTTCGGAACTCCCCTCGGCAATTACGTGGCAGAACGTTTTAATTGGGGCCCTCATCTTTGCGGGCACGTTTGTTATTAACCTGGCGATCGTGTCGTTCATTCTGGTCAAGATTCCCGCGAACCACTTCAGCAAGTCGCGCAAGACGAAATTCTGGTCGGGTCCTCATCCGATGCTGCGTGCGGCGGGCATAGTCGGCAAAAATATAGCGGGCGTGTTGCTGGTGGCGCTCGGAATCGTATTGTCGCTGCCGGGCGTGCCCGGGCAGGGTTTGTTGACGGTCTTGCTCGGCATCATGTTGCTAGATTTTCCTGGACGGAGCAGTTTGGAACAGAAGTTGTTAAGTCGACCGAGTATTGTGAATGCGATCAATAGTCTGCGAGGGCGGTTTGGAAAGCCACCGCTCCAGCTTGACTAAGACAATAGGTCATTCAGGACCTATTGGGTCGAATATGATTTATCCACGAATTTGACGTATTATTGGCGCCTTAAGGCTGATGGTCAATCAACTCAACCCGTCCAGAGTCCGGCTAACCCGTTTGCTCCTGCCGGTTTTCGTGATTTCGCTCGTGTTGCTGAACGCGGGTTGTGGTCTGCTTGGCGCAAAACGGAAAATCGAGGTGCCTCCGGTCTTGACTCCGCTCGACGAAGCCAGCAAGGATCAGCTTATTCAGGAAATCAATCGCCTTTCAATGGTGAAGTCGATCCACGGCAAGGTCGATATTCAGTTTGAAGATACATCGTTTGCCTCGTCCGGCATTGCCGACCAGTATCGGCTGGTTGATGGAACGATAACTTTGCAGCGTCCCGGCAAGATTTATCTACAGATTCAGTTCACCTTCGTGGATATCGCGCAGATGGCCTCGGACGGTGAGCACTTCAGCGTGGCTATTCTGAAAGGCGACGAGAAGTACAAACGTTTTGTGAAAGGCACGAATAGCGCGGTCTACCCAAAACTCGACAAAGCGAATCACACAGCCACCAAGAACGAGAAGCAGAAAGAGAAACAAACGGTCAGCGCGCTTTCCAACCTGCGGCCGCAACATCTTACCGACGCGTTCATGATTCGTCCGATCGAATCGAATAACTCTTCTGTTTACGTGCAGAGCGAGTTTTATCAGGAAGAGGCTGACACGCGACGTGAGTCCAAAAAAGGCGGTCGTGTGATACGCGGTTACTATCTGCTGGAAGAGTTTACGCAACCACAGGCAGGTGACGCGAAGTTGACGCGGCGTTTCTGGTTCGATCGCGTGAATAAAGTTCGTTTGGCGCGCGTACAGAGTTACGATGACCGTGGACGAATCGTTACTGACGTTTCTTACTCGAACGAGAAACCGATCGGCAGTGGCGCAACCGCCTCGTTGCCGACCCGCATAGAGATCACACGGCCACAGGATCAGTACAAGCTCAGCATCACTTACCAGGATACGGCCTCAGTTGAACTCAATCGTGAGTATGGGCCCAAAGCTTTTGTGCTGGAAAACAAATGGCAGTTGCCGGAAGTTGATCTCGACGCGCAGAATAAGAAAGTAACTGCCAATCAGTGATCGATGAGAACGATTTTACTAGCTGAAAATCTCGAGAAAGTTTATCGCATCGGCAAGGTCGACGTGCCGGCGTTGCGTGGCGTGTCGCTGGAAGTCCAGGAAGGTGAGTTTGTCGCCATCATGGGACCGTCAGGCTGCGGCAAGTCGACGATGCTTCACTTGCTCGGAGGTCTGTTAACGCCAACGGCCGGACGCATTGTGATCGACGGTGAAGACATCACTGCCGCGTCAGACGCGAAGCGCACCTCGGTGCGACGCAAAAAGATCGGTTTTGTCTTTCAACGGTTCAATCTGTTTCCCACTCTAACGGCTGAAGGAAATCTCCGACTGGCGGAGCGAATTCATGGCAACGGTGGTGGCGATCCGCAACGCCGTCGAGAAGTGCTGCGATTGCTCGGACTTGAAGACAAACTGCATCACAAGCCGCTTGAATTGTCAGGCGGTGAACAGCAGCGAGTTGCGCTCGCGCGTGCAGTGGTAACACGTCCGGCCATCGTGCTCGCAGACGAACCGACCGGAAACCTCGACTCGGAAAACTCCGCGCTCGTACTGAACATGTTCCAGGAACTGAACTATCGTTTTAACCAAACAATCATCATGATCACTCACAATCCGGAGGCTGCGGCAATGTGCAAACGTATCGTACAGATGCGCGACGGCCACATCGTCGAGAACGCGCCCTCTGTGCGACTCTAGTAATTGCCAATTGTCGATTGCCGATTGCGAATTTGAAGAAGCCGCGTTCAACTGTCTTGAAATTGGCAATCGAAAATCTGCAATTGGCAATTTACAGGCTCGTTCCGCAAACGTTACAATCTACTGACCCGCCAGCCACGCGTCTTGTGGCTGCTTACTTGCAAGCTTAGGGACGTGCGAGGCCTGATTTCCACACTGAAGAAGATCTTCTTCTGGAATTACGCAAGAAACACCTGGCAATGGGATCTGCTGTGTGTAGTCATTCTGATTTTTATTTTTTTGACACCGAAAAGCTGGTTTGCGAGTAGCGAACGGCCTCGAAATATGGTGCATCAAAGCCCCTACGCGCAAACCGTGGTGTTGAGCCCGGAAGTTATTGCAAACGAAGCGGATAAGGGTAAAATCGAACAGCAGGTAAAGTCCCTGACAGGACGCAGCAAGGTGGAGGTTCTGGCTGTTCGAAAAGTAGTCGACTCC
>DASXRE010000197.1:0-4765 GCA_036506775.1 Pyrinomonadaceae bacterium
GTCTAATAAAAGCCTACGCAGCTTTGCGAGACCGTCATCCTGGAGACAGATTTCCAAAGCTCGTTCTGGTTGGAAAATGTGCGTGGCTCTACGATGAGACATTGCGCGCGCTTGATGAAACAGGCGTCAGGGAGTCGGTAGTCCTTACCGGATATGTTCCTGAAAAGGATCTTCCGGCACTCTATTCCGGGGCGCTCTGTTTTGTTTATCCGTCTTATTTCGAAGGTTTTGGTCTACCGCCACTCGAAGCGATGAAGTGTGGCGCGCCCGTAGTCGTCGGGAATGCGACCAGCTTGCCGGAAGTTGTCGCCGATGCCGGCTTGAAAGTTGATCCTTTCGATGTTTCGGCAATCGCTACGGCTATCGAACGATTGATTAATAATTCGGAACTCCGAAAAGAGTTGAGTGTTAAGGGTAGCAGGCGAGCCGAAATGTTTGACTGGCGGGAAACAGCACGGCAAACGTTGAAGGTATACGAGCAGGTCGCACGCGAATCATATCGATCAGCAGCTAGTTAACTATCTCAATGCGCATCGCAATTTTGGGAACGCGAGGCATTCCCGCCAGCTACGGCGGGTTTGAAACTTTCGCCGAGCATCTTTCGACGCGCCTCGTGGCTCGCGGTCATGAGGTAACTGTATATTGCCGGGCCCACTATGTTTCACCGCGGCAGTTGAAGTATCACGGTGTGCGGCTCGAGGTTTTACCAACCATTCGGCACAAGTATTTCGATACCGTCATTCACGCATTTCTCTCGGCGGTTCACGCGGTGTCACGCCGCTTCGACGTCGCACTAATCTGCAACGCAGCAAACGCACCGTTCAGTCCCATTCTCAGATTTACCGGAACGCCCGTCGCCATCAACGTCGACGGACTCGAACACAAACGAAAAAAATGGGGCTGGCTCGGGCGGCGCTACTACCGTTTGGCTGAATACCTTTCGACGGTGTTGCCGAACGAAATGGTGACCGATGCGCAGGTGATCCAGGACTACTATCAGGTCAGGCACAACGCTCTCTCGACGATGATTGCTTACGGTAGTGAAGTTGAGCGTCGTCCGGATCAGAACGTGAGGAAGTGGCGAGTGGAGCCGAACCGCTACGTTTTGTACGTCTCCCGGCTTGAGCCGGAGAACAATGCCCACCTTGTAATTGAAGCGTTTAAGAAGGTGCGCACAGCTTATCGATTGCTGATTGTGGGGGACGCACCTTACGCCGAAAGTTATATCAGGGACTTGAAAGCCCGGGCTCGCGGCGACAAGCGAATCATTTTCACGGGTTTTGTGTTTGGCGAGGATTATCGCGCCTTGCAGCAAAACGCGTATTGTTATGTTCACGCGACGGAAGTGGGCGGAACACACCCGGCGCTGCTCGAAGCGATGGGTTACGGAAACTGCGTTTTGACGCTCGCTACGCCGGAGAATATCGAAGTCGTTGGTGAGGCGGGCGTGCCGTACATTGATGAATTTGATCTCGCCGAGAAGCTACAGCGTGTTTTGCGCGACGGTTCATTGGTCCAAGCGTACCGTAATCGAGCTCAACTGCGAATTCGTAGTCATTATGACTGGGAAACTGTGGTCGACCAGTACGAACGGCTTTTTGCGCGGATGTGCGGACAGATCCTCACTGCTCCAGACGCTATCGAGTCCATGAAGTCAGTAGCGGAGCGCGATAGCGCCCGCGTTGTCTAACGCAAACCCGCCCGCTACCGCGTGGCGGTACCTCACGACACAACACCAGGCATTTAAAAACAAGCACTAAAAAGAGAGGGGCCCCGCCTGTTCATGCGAACTGGCGGGGCAAAGCGTTAAAGGGCAGGGTTCGGGCAAATCAAGGGTGGCAATCCTAAGCATGAGAACCACTCAGACAACGAACGGTTCTTTCGGGCGGTGCGTTTTGCGGGTAAAGATACGGGTAAATATGGCTACAGACGCACTCCCCAATTGGCACCCACAGAGTTTTCAAATAAGCAAAGAACCTTACTAGTTATGATGTGTGCGAAATTATACGTTTTATTTGTGACCTGTCAAGCACATTATTAACTATTTCGCGAAATTCTTGTAACACGTTACTTGCTATCGCGAGCTTGGGCAAGGCGCGTGGCTTGGCGCCGCACCATCTCCGAGACGTTTCGGTTCTCAGAAATAGCGTTGAGCTCCTTCGTGCGGATTCGTGGCAGGATGTTCATGACGGTGGGAATTGGCGTGCGCGGGTTTCGGGCCAGGTTATGAATTATCGGGTAATTCCTGGCCCAACTGCGGTTCATCGCGATCAGTCGCAGCACTTCATCTGAGACCGTCCGCATCGCGGCAATGTTTTCGATTTCCTGTTCCGTGATGCGCGGATTGTGCACCACGGCGGTGCAAACGACCTTGTTGGAGTCGCGAATCAGGATGCTGCGCGCCTCGCGATCGCCCTTCATCGCGAGCTTCATCCGATCCTTCGTGTTCATAAACATAATCCGGCGAATCAGCGAGACGCGTTCGGTACTGATCTCTCCCGACTCAAGCCGTTCGTTTTCGAGAATCCGCTGTACATTCGCGGCGCTCTCTGCCGCAGTTTCTGAAACCAGATCGGCGTAACGTTCAGCCGGTAACCAACTGTCGTCGATGTCGTCGTCGGAGACTTCGATGTGCTGCGCAATCAACCACGCATCGTCAAGTCTGAGTTCACCGCCGGCGATGGTCAATTCTGCTGTTTCGAAAAACTCCGCAGCGGCAATCTGGCCGCGGGCGCGAAGTTCATCGGCGATCTGGCGCGCGCCGCGTTCTTTTTCGAAAAACTCCTGGCGTGTTTCGCGCGCACGTCGGTCGGCCTCGCCGGTGCGCGCGGGGTTGGCGAGTATCGCTTCGATCAACTCGGGAGCACGGACGAGCCGTTGCTGGTTGATTGTGATCAATTCGAGCAGTGAACCGTGTGAAGTTGAAGCTGCGAGTCTTGTCAGTGCTGCATCAGGAGTTTGTGGATTGAGGATCGCGGTTTCGTACAGCTTGAGCGTTGCGTCTGGGTGAGTAGCAAGGTAACCGAGCACGCTCGGCGGTGTGTCTTCTGCCGACGCGGCGATCAATAGATCTTCCTGAGTTTCAGATTTGAGAGTTTCTTTCGCGGCAGCGGCGAGCTCGGCATCGTTGCTGTCAGCAAGGGCAACGAGGATTTCCAGCAGTTCATTCTGCTGTAGCGGTAACATGCCGCGCGCGGCTGCGAGTCGCGCCGGTTGCGGAGCGGTGCCGCTAATGATCGCTTGAACGACGGGATTTGTGCTCAAGATGGTCTTGAACAGATCCTATAAAAGATAGGACCTGTTCAGCGAAACGACAGGATCTATTGCGCAGCGATGCCGTGACACTTCTTGTATTTCTTGCCCGACCCGCAAGGGCAAGGCTCGTTGCGCCCGACCTTTGGTTGGTCGCGCACCACGGTCTTCACCTTGCCATCTTCTTCACCAGCCGGCGCCGCGCCCTGATTTGGTCCAGTAAATCTTAACGCGCCTGGCCGACGCGCCATGCGCCGCTGTTGTAACGTCTCGGGAGCCTGCTCGGAAACAACTTGCAGATTGAAGAGCGAACGAATCGTGCTCGTGTCGATGCGGTCGAGCATCTCCTGAAACAGGTCGAAACTCTGTTTCTTGTACTCGACCAACGGATCCTTCTGGCCATAACCAACCAGACCGATTCCCTGCTTCAGGTGATCGAGTGACAGCAGGTGGTCCTTCCACTGCGCGTCAATGATGTTGAGCATGATGATGCGCTCGTAAGTGCGCATCGCTTCAGGACCGATCTGCTCTTCCTTCTGCTGGTACTTGAACTTCAGTCGTTCCCAGATCGTGTTGACGACCTCCTGCGACGTGAAGCGTTCCAAATCAAGTCCTTCACTATCAGCGTCGAAGTCGTAGATGGTCTTGATTTGAATCTTGTAATTATCGATGTCCCACGCATCCGGCGAAACATCGGGATTCAAGTACTGCCGCGTGATGTCAGACAACAGATCGTAAGCAACACCCGCTGTTGGCGGATCGCCCAACAGGTATTCGCGCTGGTCGGGCTCTTCCATCAACTGACGACGGAGACCATAGATCGTCTCGCGCTGCTTGTTCATGACGTCGTCATACTCGAGCAGGTGTTTGCGAGCTTCGAAGTTACGTCCTTCAACCGACTTCTGGGCGGCCTCGATTCGTTTCGAAACCATCTTCGACTCGATCGCCACGCCCTTCTCCATGCCCAACCGCTGCATCAAGGCCTTCACTTTGTCGCCGGCAAAGATGCGCATCAGATCGTCTTCGAGTGACAGGAAAAACCTTGACGAACCGGGATCGCCCTGGCGACCCGAACGGCCACGAAGCTGATTGTCGATGCGCCGCGACTCGTGACGTTCCGTGCCGATGATGTGCAAACCGCCACGGGATACCACTTCCTTGTGCTCGTCCTCGACGATCCGTTTGGCGCGTTCGTAAGCCACTCGCCACTGCTCCTCTGTTGCATCGTCTGGATCGAGTTCTTCGCGCTTCAAAAACTCACGCGTCATGAAATCGGGATTGCCGCCCAGGAGAATGTCAGTACCGCGGCCCGCCATGTTCGTGGCAATCGTGACCGCGCCTTGTCGACCTGCCTGGGCCACGATTTCCGCTTCGCGCTCGTGATACTTCGCGTTCAGCACATTATGCGTCACCGATTCCTTCATCAATCGACGCGAGATCAGTTCAGAGTTCTCCACTGAAACGGTACCAACGAGTGTCGGCTGACCCCTCTCGTTACAATCTTTAATCTCCT
>DASXRE010000198.1:0-13273 GCA_036506775.1 Pyrinomonadaceae bacterium
TTGTCAGACTGGAGCCGCGTGTCATCGTGCCTTTTGGTACTTACCCGCGATGCGAAGCTTTCAGTTCATCGTGCAGCAGGTCGGCTGACTCGTTCGGCGGCACGAACAGGTAGCCATCGAGGCGTTCGAAGCCACAGTCGATCTGTTCCTCACGTGCATCTCTTCCACCTTGTCGATCGCGGCGGTGTGGCTCTGCGCGATTAAGCGTGCGCCGTCAGCGCCCGTGCAACTTCTCCATCTTCAGCCGAGGTTGCAATGGTGTGTTGGCCGTCGCCATCCACACCGAAATCGTGGCTTGAGCATCGTCCTTCATCTACGTTTACTTGGACGCTGGAGTGGAGATGTTTACGTCGATTCGCTTATTGCCGCTGAACAAGCGTCCACCGAATATGAACAGCGCTGCCACCACGATGATCACAAAAATCACAAGCACGGCAACTACTCCGGTCGTTCCACTGCCGCTTTCTTCTGCCATTTTTTTTCCTCTTTTGATATTCGTATTTCTATTAACTTCGGGCGCCTCCAAGGTCCAGCAAATCGCGATCCGGTGCGGATCTGATGTTGGCATCGAGCTTGCGCAAGCGTGGAAAGCTGACTGGATTTGCGGATGCAGTGCCCCGGAACTAAACAACGAAAGGAATGCGATGTACAGGAAGGCTACACATTCAACTGCGGCGTTTCTCGTTACTCAATTGTCTCAACCGTTGAAAGTAGTCGTTCAGCATTCGCGCGTGGCAGATCAAACACATCTGCTCAGGAGTCTCTATTGTGCTCGTTCGGATCACAGTGCCACACCACGCGCAGAGAACCTCAAATGCCGCCGGCTTCGCGTCGTCGAATGTTTTATCGGTTTGAGGAGTCATGTTTTTAACTCCTGCGTAAACAAATCTCGTTCCAGCTTCCGAACACGTCCCGACATCAATGACCAATCTTGAACGACTACAGCAAAATGGAATTCGCCGGCTCGGCACTCCGAAACGTGGTTTTCGTTATCGGCCTGCAAGTGGTCGGCTGATGAAAGCCGATCTCGACAGAATCAACGCACTCAAGATTCCGCCCGCGTGGACTGAAGTCGCGATCAACCCGGCGGCCAAAGGCAGGTTGCAGGCGGTTGGCAAAGATGCGGCCGGACGTTGGCAGTATCTCTACCACTCGGATCACACCCGATTTCAGGAGATGCGGAAGTTCAAACGGCTCGGAAAGTTTGCGAAGGCGCTGCCGAAGTTACGCGCCACGATTGCACGCGACTTGAAGCGGCCAGGATTGAGTCGCGAACGAGTGCTCGCGGCGATTCTGCGCATTCTTTCGACTTGCTACATGCGGCCGGGCAGCCAGTCGTATGCGAGTGAACATGGAAGCTACGGCATCGCGACGCTACGCCGGAAGCACGTCACGGTGAAAGGTGATCTGATCGAGTTTGATTTTCCCGGTAAGTCTGGCGTGCGGCAGCAACGACAACTGCGCGATCGTCAGGTGGCGCGAGTAATTCGCGAAACGATGAAGCTGCCGGGCTTCAATGTGTTCAAGTTTGAAAACGGCGAGGGCAAGACGGCTAACGTCACGCGACAGCACATTAACGCCTACATCAAAGAGGTGATGGGCGACAGTTTTAGCGCAAAAGACTTTCGCACCTGGGCCGGCACGCTTGTTTGCGCGTGTGCGCTCGCGCGCACGGGGGGCGAGATGCCGCCGGAGTCGACGTTGCGCACTCAGGCGAGGGTACGCAAGAGAAGGATCGTCGCCGCGATCAAGGAGACAGCGGAAGTTTTAGGCAACACTCCCGCAGTCTGTCGCAGTTCCTACGTCTGTCCGGAAGTCATTAACGAGTTTGAGAAAGGAAAAGTGATCGAGAGCTGCTTCGGCAGTCTCGAAGATCTCGTTTCATTTCGTGGTCTAAACCTGCACCAGTCTGAGCGCGCGTTGCTGAACTTTCTTCTTTCGCGCAACGGCAAGCCACAAAAAAGCACAAAAAGCACAAGGCAGTAACGTGACTTCTTTCTTGTGCTTCTTGCGCCTCTTCGTGGCTGCTACCAGCTGACGACGAGCTCTTCCGCTTCCTGCCAGACAGGAAGATTCGGGCGGATCGCGTACCGATGAAGTTGCTGCGGCGCCGCCAGCAGTGCACCGGCTCCGATCACCACCGTGGTGATCGGATCTTCCGGCATGGTCGCTCGCAGTTTCAGTTCAGTCTGCAAGCGGTCCTTGATTCCCTTCAGTAGCGCACCTCCGCCCGTGAGAATCAAACCGGAGTAGAAAATATCAGCAACAGCTTCCGGCTGCGCGTCTTCAACCACCTTGCGCACGCCTGCGACGATTTCACCCAGCACCGGCTCCAATGCCTCACGCACTTCCTCGGCCGTAATGTGCACCGCACACGCGGATCCATCACTCAACTGCTTGCCGACTATCTTAACTTTTCGCTCTTCCTCGGGTATCGCGGCACCCAGCACGCCCATCTCTTTCTTGAGCGCCTCCGCAGTGTTCTCGCCAATCTGCAAACAGTAGTTGGATCGCACGTAGTCGCGAATACTCTCGTCCATCGCGTTTCCCGCAGCGTTCAAACTCATCGAACTAACAACTCCGCCCGACGCAACGATCGCGATGTTTGTCGTGCCGCCTCCGATATCAACCACGAGATGCGCACGCTCGTCATCAGACGAAAGACCGGCGCCAAGTCCAGCGGCCAAACCTTCGTCAACTAAATCGATGCGATTCCCACCGGCATCATGCACCGCATCACGCACCGAACGTTGCTCCACTGCCGTCGCCGAACCGGGAATGCCGACAACGAAATGACCGCGCCGGTAGCCATCAGTCACGCTGCCGATGAACGAACGCAGCATCTTTTTCGTCACTTCAAAATTGTGGATGGTGCCCGAACGAATTGGCCGATGCACTTCGATACCGCGCGGCTCTCGTCCGAGAAGGCGCAGCGCTTTGTGCCCGACGGAAACAACTTCGCCATCGTAACGATCGACGGCGACCACGGAAGGCTCATTCAACACCACGCCGCGGTCGGGTCGGTAAATGAGAGTGTTGACAGTGCCCAGATCTATAGCGAGTTCGTTTTTGAAAAACGTATCGATGAACTTCACAGCGACGTTCCTCCTCCAGACTGGCAGGGTTCCAGGAAGCGAATAGTTGACTCTCGAGCGGCAACTCGTATGCCTGAACGAAAGTTTGATCATGATGGCGGGGGATGTCTTTTAAGTAACAAAGGACGATTGAGGTGAGACTTCCAGTGCCGTATGACATCTGTGCGGCGGGCGGGCTAAGACGTACGAGTTCGGAGCATTCAGGATGACTGGATGGCTTGCTCCAGACGATTCATACCGGTGCGCAAATCATCGCCGAGATCGATACGAACGACGCGCCGGCCTCGGGCAGTCAGTGCTCTAAAGTCACCCAGCGCCTGCGCTTCTTTGAGAATACTGAACGTGTAAGCTTCGCCCGGCACTGGAAAGTCGACCTTGTCTTTGGCGCCGAGCTGGAAGAACACGCCACTGTTCGGACCACCTTTGTGAAGCTGTCCGGTTGAATGCAGGAAGCGCGGCCCGTAGCCAACCGTTGTCGCGCAGTGTGTCGTGTCGCGCAAGCGGGTTCGGATTTCCTGGAGCTTGTGATCGACTTCAGGTATCTCTTCGATGTAATTCAGGAACGCGATGTAATCGCCGGGTTTGATTTGTGCAAGTTGTTGCTTGACTGAATCGGTGAGTGACGTAGCGGGAGTGGAATCCGGCAGTCGACCATTTTTCGTAAACTCGGCGAGGAGCTCTTTGGTGGCGTCCTTTGCTTCCTGCACGTTTGGCTGATCGAAGGGATTGATTCCGAGTTTCCAGCCGGCCACGGCCGTCGCAAACTCCCACACAAAAAACTCAGCTCCGAGGTCGTAAAGATCATTCAACTGCCGGTGAATGATCGGATGACGCATGATCGGGTGGCGCGCAGCGGCCAACGCCTCGAGATTGAAATCTGTTTCGCCGAACGAGATAGCTACGAAAACACGATCGTCGCCGTAGACGGAAGGATCACCAAGCGGCTCGCCGACGACGGGCAGTATTCCCTTGCCTTGTTTGCCCGTGCTTTCCGCGATGAGCTGTTCGATCCACAAACCGAGGGTGGCAAATTTCGGATCAATCAGGAACGTCAGTTTGTCGCGGCCGGCATTGGCACACTCGCCGATAGACACGCCCAACTTCAAAGCGTCATCAAGGTTCTTTTCAAACTGAAGCAGCTTGCGTATGTCGAGACCCATCAACGCGGCCGGCACCATCCCGAAATATGACAGCGCCGAATAACGTCCACCAATATCCGGCTGGTTCAAAAAGACCCCTTTAAATCCGTGGCTATTTGCCGTCTCGACGAGCGGCGTTCCCGGATCAGTGATAGCCACGAAGTTTTCACCCGACTTCACCCGGTCGTACCAGAACTTGAAAAAAACATTCGGCTCGGTAGTCGTCCCCGACTTCGAAGCGATCACAAACAGACACTTCTCAACCTCGATGCGCGCGGCGAAGGATGCGATTACATCCGGGTCAGTCGAATCGAGCACCAGCAACTCGGGAAAGCCGGGTTGCTGTCCGAAGGTTCGCGCCAGCACTTCCGGACAGAGCGACGATCCACCCATGCCGCAGACCATCACATGACGAAACTTCTGGCGCACGTCGTCCGCAAACTCTCGTAATTCATCGGCGACGCCAACCATCTCGTCGGCGACCGTCAACCAGCCGAGCGAGTTTTTGATCATCTTCGCGACAGATTCGTCGGTGGTCCAGACGGAAGGATCCCTGGCCAAAATCCGTTGGCTAATGTTCTCAGCCCGCGCGTCCTGCAACGCAATGTCAATGCGGTCAGCGAGCTTGTCAGGAAATAATTCCACGGACTTCATGATAACATCGACACATCATGAGCAATACCAGACAGGCGCTGATCGTAGTCGACGTACAAAACGATTTTTGTCCGGGCGGCACCCTGGCTGTGCCGCATGGTGACGAAGTCGTCGCGCCTTTGAACCAACTGATTGACGAGTTTCTCGAGCGAGGCGATCCAGTCTTCAAGAGTCGAGATTGGCATCCGCCAACCACCAAACACTTCGCGGCCTACGGCGGCACTTGGCCAGTTCACTGTGTGCAGAACACCAAAGGTGCGGAGTTTCATCCTGCGCTGCGTGACGATGCGCGGATTAAGGTCATCTCGAAAGGTTTGGGCGACACGGATTGTTACTCGGCCTTTGACGAGACAGATCTCGCTTCGCAACTTCATCAGCAGGATGTAAAAGAAGTTGTCGTAGGCGGGTTAGCCACGGACTACTGCGTGAAGAACACTGTGATCGATGCAATTCACAAAGGATTCAAAGTCAAAGCCGTAGAAGACGCAATGCGCGCTGTCGAGTTACAGCCCGGCGACGGCGAAAAGGCTATCGAAGAGATGCGCGCCGCGGGCGCGGAAATAGTATCCACGGATTCCGTAGACGCCACCGCATAGTCCAGTCTCCGTAATCTTTGGATGGTTCTCCCATGGGCACCCTCAACATCGATCGTTACCATGCGGCGATGGGCGACGCGTCGTTCAAAGACGCTACCCGCCTGCACGATCAACCGCTCAGCGAAGCGGAATCCACTTTCTACGTTACCCAGCGCAAACTCGCATTCGCACCCTGCCTGGGCCATGAACGTCTCGTTCGTCTACTGGTCGATGGCCAGATCGATCGTCCGCGCCTCCGTTTCCTAGAACAGGATCGCGGCGGCCTCAACCTGTTCGCGAAGGCAATCGAAGACATTCAGTTCGTCGGCAAGATCCGGGCGGTGCGCCCTGGCACGATCGTGTTTGCGCAGGAACCATTTGCCGATATCAGCGGCGCCTTCGGCATCACGCAGGCACAGGAGATCAAATTCGAGCATGCGTTTGATCTGCCGATGACGACCGCGAGCATGGCGATGCAGTTTCGCATGGCCGCCGGTGACAATCGCTGGTTGTCAGACTTCTCACTGCGGCGCAACGGCGACATCGAACGTGCAGTCGACATCGCGGTCTACGCTTTCATCGGCGGCTTCAACGACACGTCGAATCTCGAAGCCGCGTTTCGTCTCGACATTCCCGCCGTGGGCACCGAAGCGCACTACTGGCAACAGTCCTACATCGAGTACCTGTACGAGCCGGAGATTGAGCCACGCACCGGCAAACCCAAACACTTCGAGCAAGTCGCTTTCGAGCGGTGGCTTGATGCCAATCCAAACGGCACCACGCTCTTGCTCGACACTATTCACGTCTACATGGGCGCGATTCATGCTGCGATGGCCGCGACTTCCACCGAAGCACGGCGCCGAGCGTTTAAAGGTTTTCGTGTCGACTCCGGCAACCTCGCTGAGTTGGGCCAATGGTGCCTGAAGTTTTTCGCCGCTAATGACCTGACGGGACTCCGTCCGAACCTTACCGGCGATCTCGACGTCGATCGAGTCAAACAGATCGTCAAAGACTTTCCGGAAGTGGCCGGGTTCGGCATCGGCACGAAGCTGTCGAGTGAAGTGCGCGCGGTCGCGGGAGTAATCTTCAAGCAGTGCGTGATCAACGATCTGCCGACGCTGAAAGCGTCGAACTCCGAAGAGAAGATCACCCTGCCCGGCAGGCTGCAATTGTTCCGCGGTTCCGACGCCGGTGAAAACTACGTCGGCGACGTGATTGGACTCGACAATGAGCAAGTTGAGATTCCGGGAGCTGTGAAAGTCGAACGGCTGCTGGTCCCGTTCTGGGAGAATGGCCAGCATTCGACTATTCCCTCGATCTGGAAACAGAAAGTATTCGTTGAAGAGCAGCGAAAACGTTTTGGCGACATCGACAACTATCCGTGCCGTTTGAGTGACAAGTTACAACAACTGCGCGATGAACTCGTCGCACGGTTTCGCGTGGATGATTCCGGTTGGCAATCGATCTTGAAGATGCCCGAACGCTCTTTGTAGGGGCGGCACTCCGTGGCCGCCCCCACTCACGATTGACAAGAGGCGGTCAGGAAATGCCGCCCCTACAAAAACGAAGGGACAACTCATGAACGTGCGAGAACTCGTTTCACCTGAAGAATGGCAAGTGCGCATAGATCTCGCTGCGGCCTATCGTCTGGTGGCGGCCTACGGTTGGGACGATCTCGTCTTTACGCACATCTCGGCGCGCGTGCCCGGACCAGAGCATCACTTTCTGATCAATCCGTATGGAATGATGTTCGAGGAGATCACCGCATCGAGTCTGGTGAAGGTGGATCTCGGCGGGCGCATCGTGATGGACTCCGACTATCACATCAATCCCGCGGGCTTCACCATCCACAGCGCGGTCCATGCAGCGCGCGAAGACGCGCTCTGCGTGATGCATTTGCACACGGATTACGGCATCGCGGTCTCCGCGCAAGAACAAGGCCTGCTGCCGATCTCGCAGCAGTCTACTTTTGTGCTCGCCTCGCTTGGTTATCACGACTACGAAGGGCTCGCGCTCAACGATGAAGAGAAACCACGGCTGGTAGCGGACCTCGGAAAGAAGACATTTCTTATCTTGCGCAATCACGGTCTGTTGACCGTTGGGCCAAGCGTGGCAGACGCGTTTCTGTCGATGTTTCTGCTGGAGCGCGCGTGCCGGATTCAGATTCAGGCGCAGTCAGGTGGCGGGAAGTTGATCCCGATCCCGGATGAGATTCTGGCGCAGATTCCGGCGCAGGAAATGGTGGTGACGAAAGGCGGGCCCGGCCGGCTGGTCTGGCCCGGTCTGTTACGAAAATTGGACCGGATGGGCGCGAATTATCAGGATTAATCGCCGGCCACGTCGGTGGTTTGTTTGGTAGTAGGTTCGGGCGCGGGACGGCGACGCGGCCGCTTGAATCGCTCGACGATCGCTTGCGAGATGCTCGTGGTGGTTGCCGCAGCCCGGCGCCAGCGCGAAGTTGCTCTCAAGTCGTCAAGCAGCGAATAGACCACCGGAGTCGCGATCAAGGTCAGCAGCAACGAGAGCGACTGCCCGCCAATCACGACGATCGCGATCGAACGCCGTTCTTCAGCGCCCGGTCCCGTTCCCAACGCCAGCGGCAACATACCTGCGACTAATGCCAGCGTCGTCATCAGAATCGGACGCAAGCGGTCGCGATTGCCTTGCATGATCGCTTCGTCGCGCTCCATTCCCTTCGCGCGCAGGTTGTTCATGTGATCGATCTGTAGAATCGCGTTCTTCTTCACCACTCCGAACAACACGAGCACGCCGAGCGCCGAGTAGAGATTCAGGGTGCCGCCCGTGCCCCACAATGACAGCAACGCAAACGGCACCGAGAGCGGCAGGCTCAACAGGATCGTCAACGGGTGCACAGTGCTTTCGAACTGCGACGCCAGGATCATGTACATGAAGATGATCGAGAGGATGAACGCCCAGATAAACTCCGTGAACGTTCTTTCCAACTCGCGCGCGCGACCTGAAACGGTCGTCGTGTACGCCACCGGCAGATTAATCTCGCCCACGGCCTGACGCAGCGCCTCGATGCGATCCGCGAGCGCGTAGCCAGGCGCCACGGACGCACGCATCGACACCTGTCGCTCGCGATCGAGACGATCGATTCGCGAAGGACTCGTATCGCGTTTGATGTTTACGACATTGTCGAGCCGAACCAGCCCGCCACCGGCAGCAGACGTTCCACCGCGAGACGAAGGAACGTACAACCGGCTGATCGTACCTGCGTCGCTACGATCCTTCTCGCTGAGACGCAACTGCACGTCGTAATCTTCGTTCGTCGTTTCGTCGCGGAAGCGCGATGCTTCCTCTTCACCGCCAACCATCAAACGCAAACTCGTGGCGATGTCGGACGTACTGACACCGAGATCGGCCGCGCGATCGCGATTGATCACCACGCGCAGCTCGGGTTTGTTCAATTTCAGAGTCGTGTCCGCGTCGACGATGCCGCCGATCTTGGCCGAACGGTCCATCAGCTCATCCGCGTATCCGGCGAGCGCGACGATATCCGGTCCGCGAATGACAAAGTCGATGTCCGTGCGTCCCCCCGCGCCGAAGTTGAACGACTGACTGTTGCGCACACCGATGCGCATCGGCGCGTACTTCTGAAGCCGGCGGCGGATCTCCAGCATCACGTCCTGCTGCGTATAGTTTCCGCGGAAGGCGCTGAAGGGATTTCCCTTTCTCGTTTCGCGCCACAACTTGCCGATCGAGAAGGTGCGCTCTTCGTGCGGGGCGATGCGCACGTAAGCATTGCCCTGATTGACGCCGCCGAGAAACCCGCCGCCCGCCGACGACAGAACCAGTCTCACACCGGGCGTTTCGAGAATGTCTTTCTCAATCGCGGAGATCACTTCGTTCATCACCGCGAGGTTCGTGCCTTCCGGACCGTTGACGCTGACCTCAAACTCTGCTTCGTCGACGTTGGTCGGAATGAACTCCTGCTTCACCGCGCGATACAGCGGAATGCTCGTCAGCACCGTAATGAAAGCAAGCAACGCGACCGCAAAGCGATGGCGCATCGCAAACGCCAGCAGATGCGAATAACCTGTGTCGATCCAGCGATAAAAACCACGACGCGAAGCGGGCGCGTCGTGTCCCCCCTTCGCGTCACTGACGCGAATCAATCGCGAGCTCATCATCGGCGTCAGCGTGAAGGAAACGAGCAGACTGACCATGATCGCAACCGCCGCCGTGATGCCAAACTGATAAAGGAATCGTCCCGAAATGGACGACATGAACGAAACCGGCAGGAAGATCACCACGAGCGAAAGCGTGGTGGCCAGGACAGCCAAACCGATGTCTTTCGTTGCTTCTCGCGCCGCTTCCTTGGCTTCGATTCGCTTCTCTTCAATGAAGCGGAAGATGTTCTCCAGCACGACGATCGCGTCGTCGATTACCACGCCGACCATCAACACCAGCGCGAGCATCGTGACGCTGTTCAGGGTGAAGTTGAGCGCGCGCATCATGCCGAAGGTCGAGATGACGGAGCACGGGATCGCCACGGCCGCGATCAACGTCGAGCGCCACGAGCGCATGAAGATCAGCACGACGAGACTCGCGAGAATACTGCCGAGTACCAGGTGCGTTTCGATTTCGTGAAGCGCAGCTTCGATGTAGCGCGACTGATCGCGAATGACTTCGACCTTCACGTCTGCCGGCAGTTGCGCGCTGATGCGCGGCAACGCTTCTTTGAGGCCTTTGATCACTTCAACTGTGTTCGCGCCTGATTGCCGGCGAATGTCGAGTGTCACCGTCGGGACACCGTTGAGACGTGAAAACGAGCGCTGCTCTTTGGTGCCGTCTTCGACGCGACCAACGTCGCGGAGTCGTACCGGCGCGCCGTTCACGTTCGCGACCACCAGATCGTTGAACTGGCGCGGATCAGTGAACCGGCCGAGCGTACGCAGCGTCAGTTCTTCCTTGCCGGTGATTACATTACCGCCGGGCACGTCGGCGTTCTGACGACGAAGCGCATCCTCGATGGAGGAGATCGATAACTGGTAAGCGGCAAGTCTCTCGGCGTCGATCCAGACGTTGATGGCGCGATCGAGACCACCGACAACGCGCACCTCACCGACGCCACTGACGCGTTCGAGTTGAACGCGAACTGTCTTGTCAGCCAGTTCCGTGAGTTCGCGCAGCGAACGATCAGCAGAGAGTGCGATGGTCAGCACGGGCGTGCTGTCGTTATCAAACTTCTGCACGACCGGCGGCGTGGCGTCTTCAGGAAGATTGCGGCCGAGCGTATTGACGCGATCGCGCACGTCCTGGGCCGCGGATTCGAGGTTGCGGTCGAGCTTGAAAGTGGCGATGACAATCGCGCTTCCCTGGGCCGACACCGAGCGCAACTCACTGATGCCGTCGACGGTGTTGATTACTTCTTCGAGTTGTTGGGTAACGAGTGATTCAACTTCTTCAGGGGCCGCGCCCGGCAAGCCGACGCGCACTGAAACCGTAGGAAGATCTACTGAAGGAAAACGATCGACACCGAGCCTGAAAAAACCCGCCGCACCGACCACGACCAGCGACAGCACGATCATGGACGCGAAGACAGGACGGCGAATACAGATCTCGGCTAATTTTTGCATGAATTAACGCTGAGAATTAATCAACCACTTCGACAGCTTGCCCTGATTGCAGGTTGCCCGGATCGACTATTACTTTCTCTCCCACACTTACACCCGCGACGACTTCCGTAAATTCAGTGCTGCGTCTGCCGGTCGTGATCGGCCGTTCGAGGGCCTTTCCGTTCTGAATCACGATCACTTTCTCAATTCCCGCAAACGTCACGATCGCGTTGTTCGGCACTGTCACGGCCATCTTTGCGTCGTTCGTCACGATCTCGGCATGCGCAAACGATCCCGGACGCAGTGTTCCATTATTCCGAACATCAGCTTCAACTACGAGCACGCGATTTTGCTCCGCGATGACCGGGCTCAAACGCATTATCTTTCCCAGGTAGACGTTCGTATCGCCGTCAATGGTTACACGCACATCCTGACCCGGCCGCACAGTGCGCGATTCCCGCTCGGGAATCTCCGCCCGCAGCCGCAATGGATCCATTCTCACGATGTTCACGACCGCAGCGCCCGCTGCCAAATACTCACCGACGCTCGTTCGCTTCTCCTGCACGATTCCATCAAGCGGAGCTACAACCGACGTGTCTTTCAACTGCTGCCGCGCGAGGTCCAGTTCCGACTTGCGCTGGGCCAGCATACCCTGACGATTACGAACCTCTTCATACGCGTCCTGGTAACGTCCTTCAGCAACTTTGAAAGTCGCGTTCGCGGAATCAAACTCCGCTTTCGCAATCACGCCCTGCTCGACCAGCCTCGCGGCGCGATCGCGATTGAATTTCGCTTCGTCGTACACCGCACGCGCCTGACGTATCGTTGAGGTGTTCTCCGGCACGATTCGATCGTCGTTGCCATCCGGCGACAAACCAAGACGCGCTCGCGCCTGGGCCAACGCCGCTTCTGCCTGTTGCACGCGCAACTGATAATCCTGCGGATCGACCTGCGCGATCACTTGTCCACGTCTGACTACCGATCCGAGGTCAACGGAGATCGTTTTGACGCGTCCCGGAACTTTCACGCTGACGGTGGTCTGATCGAATGCGGCAAGGGTGCCGTTCGCGGTCACTGTCTCGCCAAACGGAGTCTCGGCAACCGCCGCTGTTTTTACTTGTCGGGGAGCTTTGGCATCGCCTGCGCGGGCGCCTTCTCGCTGTGAAGCCTGGTAATCGCTCTTGCACGAAACCACGAAGAGCGCCGCAACCAGACACAGAAATACTTTTGCCGAGTTGGACATCCGGTGGAGTTTAGCACGCACGCGGCCCAACTAAATAATGGCTGCTAAAAGCCGCGACGGATCAAGTAAGACATCTTGATAAAGAAGGTCCGCGTGTTGCGCCGGAAGCCGGGAACGAGCTGTCTCGTGAAGGGGTGGAGACTGTCGTAATTCAAATCGTCGTTGTAGCCGGCGTAAAAAGCTGTTCCGGGACTTGGGGTCCAGCCGAACAGCGCCTGGGACCGCAAACGGGAGTTGAGCGTGTTGTAGTCGAGAATCAAACGCGCAAAGGTTGCTTTGGTGAATTGATACGTGGTGCGAGACGTCAGGATGTTGATGGCGTAAGCGACGCGATCGGTGTCGTAGCGACGCAACCGCTGTGAATTAAGGCTGAACTGTGTGCGCAGCTCGTTGGTCGGCTGATAGGTGATACCACCGTTGAACTGCACCAACTTTCCGCGTCCTGGATCAAGTGGCGCTAACGGGCCCAACGCCAACGCCGCCGGACTGACTCGCGGGTACTTGTCGCCGTTGCCGAAATCGAAATCGAAGTGGCCCCAACGCTGAGTGAACTGAGCGTTGAACTGAATCTTCTTACTGAAGTTTGAGCCGCCATAAAACGACAAGTGCTGCTTGTCTGAAGAACGCTCATTGCTCTCGCCGTAAAAAGTGCAACCGTTGGTAACTGCAAACGGATTGCACGGCTTCGCCTCACGCGTCGGACCAAACTCGTGATCGAACAGCCGCTCGTAACCCGGTTCCCACCACGAGCCGAGCCAACTGTTTCGCGGCAACTGCAACTCCACCAGATTCTCGCTCTCCCATGTGTACATCCGGCCCTGCCAGTCGTAGTCCACGTGGCTGACGGTGTGAATGTGATAGGAAATGATCTTCTTTTTCGGATTCGGATCGGAGTTGTAGCGCAAAGAGGCAGAATTGAAGTTTGAATTCGTTCGTTGCACGAAACCGACATCGGCGCGATAGTCCTGCGTAAATCCCTCGCCGT
>DASXRE010000199.1:0-5591 GCA_036506775.1 Pyrinomonadaceae bacterium
GATGTCGTTGGTTACTTCGTCGTTTCCATCGACGAAGAGTCGCTTGCGAAAACAGAAACGGCAGTAAGCGCCACAGACGTTGTTCACCAGCAGCAGAGCTGTGTCTCGGTACTTATGTTCGAGACCCTTGAGCGCGGTGTAGGAGTGTTCGTCAGAGGCATCCATCTCCCCGAACTCATCCAGTTCCTGAAGATCAGGCATGACGATGCGGCGAATCGGATCGTCAGGATCGTTCCAGTCAATGAGCGATTGATAGTATTCGTTGGTACGAAAGGCAAACTTCTCCGCGACCGGGGCGAGTTGATCCTTTTCTGTTTCACTCAACGCAGTAACTTGTTCGAGCTTGTTAATATACCGAGGCCTGATATTCACGATATCCATGAGGGTTACTCCTTTGATCATTCCTGGACCGAGGGAGGAGATTATTAAGTTATTAAATGGGTGACGTTTGAAAAGGTTAGGCAGCGGCGAGGCTACGCAAGGCGTGCAGTTCCTGGAGTGATTGCACACTGGATTGATTGTTATTGTGGGCGCCGATCGCTTCGACGATGGCTCGCGCGCCCGTCATGGTTGTGACACAGGGAACGTTGTACTGGAGAGCCGCGTGACGAATGTCCTGTTCGTCACTGTGCGAGACGCGGCCCAGTGGAGTATTGATAATCAGCGCCACCTCACGTTGCTTGATGTGGTCCACGATGTTTGGCCGGCCTTCGTTTACTTTGAAAACTTCTTCCACTTCCAGTCCGACCTCACGGAGTCTCGCGGCCGTGCCCTGCGTGGCCATGAGCTTGAATCCGAGCCGGACCAGTCGGCGCGCGAGCACCACTGCCTGACCTTTGTCGGCGTGATTGACACTGATGAAAGCAGTGCCGCTGGCCGGCAGACTTAACCCGGCAGCAATCATTGCTTTTCCGTACGCTTCACCAAAGGTGTCGCCAATGCCCATCACCTCGCCAGTCGAATGCATTTCCGGTCCAAGCACCGGATCGACTTCAGGAAACTTGCCGAACGGAAAGACGGGCGACTTGACAAAGAACCGCGAAACGGTCAGTTCGTCAGGCAGATTGAACTTTTTCAGACTCGTTCCAGCCATCATGAGCGCCGCAATCCGCGCGATCGGAACGCCGGTGGCTTTCGCCACAAAAGGAACTGTGCGTGAGGCTCGCGGATTCACTTCGAGCACGTACACGCGATGGTCCTTGATGGCGAACTGCACATTCATCAAACCCTTCACCGAGAGTGCTCGCGCCAGCTTGCGCGTGTAGAGACGCATTGTTTCGAGATGCTCGGGATCGGTGCGCACGGTCGGCAAGACGCACGATGAATCACCTGAGTGAATGCCGGCCTCTTCGATGTGCTCCTGAATGCCGGCAATCACACAACTGCTCTCGTCCGCGAGTGCGTCCACGTCAAACTCCGCAGCCTGCTCGAGAAACTTGTCGATCAGCACTGGACGATCAGGTGAGATTCCGAAGGCGGCGCGCACGTAACGGTCCAGGCTCTTCTCGTCATAAACGATCGCCATCGCGCGTCCGCCGAGGACGTAACTCGGCCGCACCAGCACCGGATAACCGATACGTTTCGCTACCTCTCTGGCCTCATCGCCGGTCATTGCCATGCCGTTCTCGGGCTGCGGGATTCCGAGCTTGTTGAGCAGTGCGCCGAACAGTTCGCGATCCTCAGCGAGGTCGATCGAGTCAGGCGACGTACCGATGATCGGCACGCCAGCGGCCTGCAGCGGCATCGCGAGGTTGAGTGGTGTTTGACCGCCAAACTGCACGATCACACCGTCCGGTTTTTCAACCTCTACGATATTCATCACGTCTTCGAACGTTAGTGGTTCGAAGTAAAGCCGATCGGAAGTGTCGTAGTCGGTCGAAACAGTTTCCGGATTGCAGTTGACCATGATCGTTTCGTAACCGTCCTCGCGTAACGCAAACGCCGCATGGCAACAGCAATAGTCAAACTCGATTCCCTGTCCGATGCGATTGGGACCGGAGCCAAGGATCATGATCTTCCGTGCGCCGGTCGGCGCTGCTTCGTCTTCCGATTCGTACGTCGAATAGAGATAAGGTGTGAACGACTCGAACTCGGCGCCGCATGTGTCAACGCGTTTGTAGACGGGAGCGATACCCCTGCTCTTGCGATAGGCACGCACCTCACGCTCAGTGCGTCCGGTCAGGTAAGCGAGGCGGCGATCGGAAAGACCCATCTCTTTGAACGACCGCAGTGCCGGCGCGGAGATCTGTTCGAGCTGGCAACCTTCAACGTCGTTTTGAATCTCCATCACCGCCGCGAGCTGATCAAGGAACCACGGGTCGATGCGCGAGAGACGATAGATTTCCGAAAGCGGCATGCCCGCACCGATGGCGTAAGTCAGGTACGAGAAACGGTGCGAGTTGGGCCGTGCCAGTTTTCGCTCGAGTTCGTTTAGCGGCACGTCTTCGAGGCGCAATGGATTGACAGCTTCGAGTGAACGCAGTCCCTTGAAGAGTGCTTCCTTGAACGTTCTTCCGATTGCCATCACCTCGCCGACTGACTTCATCTGCGTGCCGAGCTCGTCTTTCGCCTCGGCAAACTTTTCAAAGTTCCACTTGGGAATCTTCGCGACCACGTAGTCGATAGTGGGCTCGAAGGAAGCGGGCGTCTTGAGGGTAATGTCGTTTGGAATCTCGTTGAGGGTGTAACCAATCGCGAGCTTGGCGGCGATCTTGGCAATCGGAAATCCGGTTGCCTTTGAGGCCAAAGCCGACGAACGCGACACACGCGGGTTCATCTCGATGATCCGAATCTCGCCGTTCTCCGGATTCACGGCAAACTGAATGTTGGAGCCGCCGGTCTCCACGCCAACTTTGCGCATGATCGCCAGCGCCATGTCACGCATTCGCTGATACTCGCGATCGCTGAGAGTTTGCGCCGGCGCGACCGTAATCGAGTCGCCGGTATGAACACCCATCGGATCGAAGTTCTCGATCGAGCAGATGATCACGACGTTGTCAGCGAGGTCGCGCATCACTTCGAGCTCAAACTCTTTCCAACCGAGTATCGACTCTTCGATCAGCACTTCCTGAATCGGCGATGCCGCGAGACCACGACGTACGATCTCCTCAAACTCTTCCGGGTTATAGGCGATGCCGCCGCCGGTTCCGCCGAGGGTGAACGAGGGTCGAATGATTGCCGGGTAACCGATCTCTTCGACCAGTGGCATCGCATCCTCCCAACAGTTCACGAAGCCACCGCGCGGCATTGGTAGTCCGGCTTCGTCCATCGCCTGCTTAAACAACATGCGATTTTCGGCGATCCGGATCGCTTCGCGTCGCGCGCCGATGAGTTCCACGCCGTATTCCGAGAGCACGCCGGAGTCGGCTAGAGCGATCGCGAGGTTCAGCGCAGTTTGTCCACCAACTGTTGGCAGCAGCGCATCGGGACGCTCACGTTTGATAACCGCTGAGACGGTCTCCACGGTGAGTGGCTCGATATAGGTGACGTCTGCGGTGTCGGGATCAGTCATGATCGTCGCTGGATTGGAGTTCACCAGGACGGTGCCGTATCCCTCCTGCCGCAAGGCCTTGCAGGCCTGAGTGCCGGAGTAGTCAAACTCGCAGGCCTGCCCGATCACGATCGGACCAGAGCCGATGATCAGTATTTTGTGGAGGTCAGTGCGCTTTGGCATTTCCAGAAAAAAGAAGGTTCTATGTCTTACGCGGTGAGTTGGCCGCGACCGCGGCGTTACTTGAGTGCCAGAGGCCACCGGTGCTGACGTTGCGGTAGGGCACGTGGTTCACGACGAGATAGTCCGCGGTCGAATCCACGACACAGCGTGCCGCATCAACCGGCGTTTCAACCAACGGCTCTCCCGCGCGGTTGAACGAGGTATTCAACAACATCGGGATTCCTGTCAGCCGGGCGAACGCGTGAATCAGTTTGCAGAGCGTCGGATTATCCTGCTCGCGCAAGACTTGATAACGCGCCGAACCATCCACGTGTGTCACCGCAGGAATAGCAGCGCGTTTCTCCTCCCGAACCTCGGCCACGAACGACATGAAGTAGCTCGGGTTCGACTCCACAAAGTAATCAGACACGGCTTCACGCAGCACGACTGGTGCGAACGGCCTGAACGATTCGCGCCGTTTGATTTCAGCGTTCAGGCGTTCGCGCAAGTCGGCGCGTCTGGGGTCTGCAAGAAAACTGCGATGGCCCAATGCTCGCGGCCCCAGTTCGGCGCCGCCTTCGTACCACGCGACAACAGCGCCGCTAGCGAGCTCCTGGGCCACCGTCTCGTAAATATCCTCGTTCTGAAAACATCGTTCGAGACCCAAAGCTTCCAATGCTTCCGGCTCGTGCGCATAGTCACGGCCGAGATACGCCGGGTTCCCAACGGGTGCGACATCGCCGTGGAGTGAAGCACCGTAAAGAGCGCACCCGACAGAGATGCCATCGTCGCCGGGACATGGCGGAACAAAAATCTCTTCGAAGTCTGTCTCTTCTGCGAGCCGCGTGTTGGCCACACAGTTCAACGCTACGCCGCCGGAAAAACACAGACGCTTCAGACCGGTGCGCTCTTGAATCCAGCGCGCGTGTTCGAGTAATGCTTGCTCAGTTTCCCATTGAAGACTGGCAGTGAAGTCCGTCAGCAACTCGCTCTTGTAGTTTGATGAGGTCGTGCGTTGGCGCCACTTCTCGATTCGGCTTTCCATGCCCGCGCGTTCCTGCGACACGGATCGCGTGAACGCGCGCACGTCTTTTGGACCAAACTCTTCAAAAAACAGCTTCTTCGGATAAGGCTGGCCGTATGGAGCGAGGCCCATGGTCTTTCCCGCGTCAAGATAGTCGCCGAAGATCAATTTCGATGCGTGACCGTAAACTGCACCGATGCCGCACCAGTGACCAATCACCTTTCTGAGAAGCTCGCCACCTTTGTCACTGAAGCGATAAAAACTCTCCAGCTCGCGCGAGCCGTCGCCTTCAAAGGGCGAGAGATTCTGAACCGGCACTGCTCCACTCTTGACCTGCTCCGGTTCCGGTCCACGGCAATTCTTCAACATCGCACCAAATGGTCCACCCGCACCGTCCACGATCAGCACCGCGACATCGCCCCGAAAAGGCGACGAGTAGTAGGCGCCACACGCGTGTGCGAAGTGATGCGGGATCGGCAGCAACGGGCGGCTGCACAGATCGAGAGCGCCCTCGGTGGCGAGTGTTTGATAAACCTCTTCGGCTGGCAGGTGATCGGTGTGACTCCAGACGATGAGGCCGATATCCTCGAGCGTGAGACCGTTTGTGTTGAGGCAATACTGAATTGCCGGCGTGAGATCGGTGCGGCAGCCTCCCCACCTGATCCCGTCGCGCTTGCGTCGCGTCACGCGCTCGCGCGCGATCGCCGACATGAGTTTGCCATTCATTACGAGCGCCGCTGAGGCCTCATGATCGCTGAAGCTGAGTCCAAGTATGTTCATACAAGAGCCCTTAGCGTCACCCTGGAGTGCGGGGACTTGTCACCGCTTTGGCCAAAGCGCCGACGAGTCGGCGCACTCCAAGGAGACGCGCAATTCAACCTACGGGTTAGAGTGGAGAGTTGTTGTGGTTTGGTT
>DASXRE010000200.1:0-25453 GCA_036506775.1 Pyrinomonadaceae bacterium
AATAGATCCGGACCGTCTGACCTCTGAACGCAGTCAGATCGAAAGTCTTCTGCACATACCCGCTCGTCTTGTCCAGATTCGAGTACGTCGCCAGCGTAGTAAGCACAGTGTTACTCGAATTGCGAATCTGCACTTGCAACCTGTCGAACTGAGTTGTGGTAGTCGTCTCGGCTGTATTGATCTTCAGCCAGAAACTCAGCGTCACGGTATTTGCCGTCGACGGAATTGTTATCTGCTGAAACAGCGAGTCAGTATGCGTTGTGCCGTAACCGTCAAGCCACGCGTACCAAGAGCCGGTCCGCGGCGTTTGGCCGCTTGAGTTAGTTATCACGCCCGCAGTCGCGACCCACGTAACGTTGCCTGACTCGAATCCGCGGTTGGCCAACAATTCTGTTCCCGGTGGTGGTGGCGGAGGCGGAGCGCCGCTCAAGAGTGAAAACAGTAGCCGGTTCGGCGAACCCGTTCCGGGACTCGTCACCTTGTTCAAAGTCGCATTGTTAACAATGGCCGCTGTCACGGTTGCCGGTGAAGCAGTGGGATTGGTTTCCAAAAACAGCGCCGCCACGCCCGCTACGTGCGGCGTCGCCATCGAGGTACCGGAAATCGTATTCGTCGCCGTGTCACTGGTGTTCCACGATGAGGTGATATTGTTACCGGGAGCAAAGATGTCGAGGCATGGACCAAAGTTGGAGAATGACGCACGCGCGTCGTTGATGGTGGTGGCGCCGACAGTGATCGCGCTCGACACGCGCGCGGGCGAGGTGGTGCAAGCATCGACATTGCTGTTCCCCGCGGCAATGGCGTAAGTCACGCCGTCATTGATCGAATTAGTGACTGCCGTGTCCAGAGCGCTTGAAACGCCGCCACCGAGACTCATGTTGGCAACCGCTGGTTGGCCCGCTTGGTGATCCCCGGTCACAAAGTCCACTCCGGAAATGACGCCGGAGTTGGTTCCATTGCCACTCGAATCAAGGACGCGAACCGCCACGAGCGTGACGTTCTTCGCGACGCCATATGTTGTACCGCCAACCGTACCAGAGACGTGCGTACCGTGGCCGTTGCCGTCGTTGGTGCCAAGGCCATCGTTGATAGCCGTGAAACCGGAGATCACGCGCCCTGCGAGTTGAGTGTGGGTCGCACGAATGCCAGTATCGATGATGTAAGCCTTCACTCCAACGCCGGTCGCGTTGTAGTTGTAGTTGCCATCGAGGGGGAGATCTCGTTGATCAATTCGATCGAGTCCCCACGTTGCGCCTGTCTGGGTTGTGACCAGACCGACGACGCCATCTTCTTCAACAAAAGCGACGCGTGGATCTTCCGCCAGTTTGGCAGCTCGCTCTTCCGGCAGGCGCACTGAAAAACCTTTGATCGCGTGCTCGTAAGTATGGCCACCTTGGCGATCGCCACCGAAGTCGCGCGACAGACGAACTGCTTCGCTCTCGACGTCTGCGACGTTGTTCTTGAGCACTACGATATATTGATCCGGAATTCGTTTATCCGCGCGCTGGCGACGAAACTTTCCCAAACCCGGGTTTGAATCCTGACCGTGAACTGCGGTGAGGACGACCACCGCTACCGACATGGCTACGAGAGCAAACAGCGCAATCCTCTTCTTCATTTAAACCTCCAGTGAGTAAGAACAGTTGCTGGGTATGAATTGGGAGCGTCCGCTATTAGGGAGGGACCGTTGTGAGGTGATCCGATCTTGTCTTCTGGGTGGGCAGATGATAGAACCCTCATCCAACAAACGCAAGAATTACTCCAGAGCATCCAGGAAAACTATGCGAACAAATCTTTCGAAGTTCTCTACCTGCGCTGTCCTGCTCCTCTTGCTCGCCTTGAACGGTTACGCGCAGCAACCTTGTGCCACTGCCTCGAAGTTTGGTCCCGATGATCAAATCGGCAACATGAATTACATCACACCGGCTAAAACGCTCGCGGCAACCAGATTGGTGACCAAAGGTAAGTCGTATCGGCTGGGAATCGAAACTAACAAGGACACGCCCGCTTATCCGCCGCGCACTTTCGCCGTCACGATCGTGCAACCCGGACAGACAGGCGGCGCAACGCTTGGTCCAACCAAAACTACTTACAACGACGATCTCATCAACGGCTGGGCCGGCATCGGTTCGCAAATCGACGGCCTGGGACACATCGGCATCGACAATCTATATTTCAACTGCAACAAGTCGACCGATTTCGCCGCCACTGACGGCTTGCGAAAACTCGGCGTGGAGCACGTGCCCGCGGTCGCAACGCGTGGCGTGCTGCTTGATATGGCCGGCTACTTCAACACTGATATCGTCAAGGAAGGTACGGCATTCAACCGCGCGGAGATCGAGGGCGCGATGAAACGGCAAGGCATTCAGTCGATCGAGAAGGGCGACGTCGTGTTGTTCTACACCGGCTGGTTAAAGCTGCTCGGTAAAGACAACAAACGTTTCGGCTCTGTCGCGCCCGGCTTGGGTCGTGACGGCGCGCGTTATCTCGCTTCGCTGAGAGTGGCGATGATCGGCTCGGACACGTGGAGTTTCGAGGTGATTCCGTTTGAGAAAGATGCCGGGATCTTCGAGGTTCACCAGATTCTCATTCCGCTCAACGGTATTCACATACTCGAGAATATCAACACCGAAGAGATGGTGAAGGACCAGGCGTGGGAATTCCTGTTTACCCTTGGTCCAGCGCGGATCACTGGCGGCGTCCAGGCGATCATCAACCCCATCGCGATCAAGTAGGTTTCACTTCTTGAACAGGTTCGCAAACGCCTGACGGGCATCGGTCGGCGCGCCTGATGAAGTTTCGCGTTCGACGACGGTTCGGGGCGCGAACAGCTCGCAGGTGTTGCGCGCGTTTTTATTAACGATGCGGGCGGGGATTGATTTGCTACATTCGAAGCGCGCGCCGGGATCGAAGTAAGAGCACTGGCGGCAAGTGTGAAGGTCGGCTTTGCAATTCTGGCAAGAGCTGTCGAGGCTGATGTTCAGCGACGCTTTTGCGCCGCACGACGAACACTTCACTTTTTCGCCAAACGCCATCATGCGCGGCGAGCGCGGCCCTTCTCGATCACGCGGCGCTGACTGTTGCGGCTTTGATTGCTGCGGCTTTGGTCGCTCCGAGTCGCGGTCATTATCCATGTAGCCGCGTTGACGGTATTTGCGGTCGCTCATATTTTTGTCTCCGGTTGGAATCCCTATTGTATACCTCGAAGTATGAAACGCATTTTAATTAAGGTCGTCAGCGTCCTGGTCATTATCATTGCTTGTGCGACGCAGAGCATCTCGCCGCGCAGTCATGAACAATCGAAACGCATCGTGATCGCAGCGAACACGGTGCTCGACGGCAAGGGGCAGGTGCTTAAGAATACACGCATAGTGGTCGAGGGTTCAAAGATTGTCGCCATCGATCCTGACGCAGGGCCGATCGACTACGATCTGCGCGGTCTGACAGTCTTGCCCGGATGGATCGATTCGCACGTTCACATCACGTGGAGCTTTGACAAAAACGGCAAAAACCAGGGCGCAGACGTAACCACTCCGGAAGCCACTCTGCAATCAGCCGCGAACGCGTGGGCCACGCTGATGGCCGGCTTCACTACCGTGCAGAGCGTCGGCAATCCGGCTGATATTCCGTTGCGGGATGCGATCGGAAGAGGTGAACTTGCCGGCCCGCGAATTCTGACCGCTGCGCAACCATTGCTCGGCCAGGGCGAGCTGAGCGGTACGCCCGATGAGATCCGCGCCTTTGTCAGGAAACAGAAAGAAGCGGGCGCCGACCTCATCAAGATCTTTGCCTCCGCGAGTCCACGGCATCCGGATATGACGCTGTCACAGGAACAACTGAACGCCGCCTGTGACGAAGCGAAGAAACTCGGACTGCGTACGCTGGTCCACGCCTACAAGGATGCAGTCCGCGCCGCTGCTCTTGCCGGTTGCACTCAGGTCGAACACGGAACGCTCGCCACAGATGACGATTTGAAGTTGCTGGTCCAGAAAGGAACGTGGTTTGACCCGCAGGCGGGTCTCGTGTTCGAAAACTATCTGCTCAACAAAGAGAAATTTGTCGGTACGCCGGGTTTCCCGGAAGAAGTCTTTCCGATGATCAAGGAACTCATTCCGCTGTTACATGATTTCATGAAGCGCGCTTTGAAGATTCCTGGTTTGAGAATCGTGTTCGGGTCAGATGCTCTAGCCGGTTCGCACGGTCGTAATGCCGAAGAGTTCATCGATCGCGTGCGCGACGCCGGTGTGGATCCCATGGCGGCGATGGTTTCTGCCAACTCACTCGCCGCGCAAGCGATGGGACTGGCTGATCAAACAGGATCGATTGCTCCCGGCCTTCAGGCCGACATCATCGCGCTCGACGGCGATCCACTCAAAGACATCACCGCCGTTCGACGCGTCGTGTTTGTGATGAAAGGCGGCGTTGTTTACAAGAACCTCGCGCGGAGTCATTGAACCGAAAACGTTACAGATAACCGGCGTCTAGTTCTCGCTCTGGGCGGCCTTCTTCATTAACTCACAAAGTTTCTTAGTAGTGTTCAGGTTTCTGACGGTCATGTCCTGAGAGAATTTGCGGCTGGAGAGTTTTTGCAAGTACGTGCGATTGAGATCGGTTAGCAGAGCCGACGTCCAAAAGAGAGCCCCGGGACAGTAGACGGTCTCCTCGATGTCACTCTTGAATAGCAAGTCGGCGAGAACGTCTTCCGAGTCGATTGTATGGCGGAGAAAAATGACGTTGTAGCGCCAGCGGGTGGTGTCGCCGTCCCACGTTCGAGGCAGACTTTTCACTAACTTCTCTATCTCAGCAAGACTCCGCACCACGACTTTCTGCCCGAGCTCATATTCTTTCACCAGCATCTGCTCGATCTTTCGTTCCAGCCTTCGCGCGTCAGTTTCTGTGGTTTTGAAGATGATGTTGCCGCTGTTGATGTAAGTGCTGACTTGCGTAAACCCGATTTTCTCAAAGCTCACCTTCAGCGCACTCATCTTGATCATGTTGTTGCCGCCGACATTGACGCCCCGCAGCAGCGCAACAAACACACCCAAGCCGGATTTCGTGGAAGGTGGTGACAAAGCAGACTCCAAGGCTGGTGCTACGCATTCGATGATCTATTAATCAACGCGTGCGCTGTTCAATAAGCTGCCTCAGCGCCTGATTTACAGCCGCTGAATTCGGAAAAACCTTAGCAACGTCTGGTTCAAGGACAACTATGTTCGTTCCTTCAGAGTACTGCTTTGCGTATTTGCCAACAACCGCGTTGCCGAAGTCGTACTCATCCAGCATTTCTGCGTCTTCATTCTTTTCCTCGTTCATAATCTTTTCTCTCACGTGCCGTCGCCATTCTGGCGCTAATGATCCTGATAACGTCCTCACGATACGTATGCACCACAACCAATGTGTGTTGCAAGCCTGACTGGCCGAGGACGACGAAGCGGTCCTCATGTTCGGAGTGTAACGGGTCAGGAATTGTACGCGACAATGGATCACCAAATACCGTAGAGGCTTCTGAAAAAGAAACGCCATGCTTGGTGAGGTTCTCAGCAGCCTTTCCATCATCCCACTCAAATGTGAAGCTCATGCGCCAGACTATACGCGGTCTTGCGAAGTGGCGAAAGACAGCCCTTTCCGTTGCGATGTTTTTGACCTAAGGAGTGACAAGTCCAGCCAACTCCGAGACTCAGGGTTACGGCAGGCCGATGACCCTACTCCGGCGCTCGAACAGTAATGTGTCGCGCCAAATACCGTTCATCATTCCGATGCGCTCGCGCCGGCCAATCTCCCGAAATCCGCAGTGTCGATGCAACTCAACACTCGCAACGTTTTCAGGAAAGATCGACGCCTGCAGCGTCCAGATCCCATTTCTTTCCGACTCCGCAATCAGCGCTTCAAGCAACGCACGGCCGAGACCCTGCCCTCTCGCACTCTCAGCAATATACACAGTCAGCTCCGCAACGCCACGATAAACATGTCGCTTCGACACCGGACTCAATGCGGCCCAACCCAACACCGCGGCGCCATCCCTGAGCACCAGACGCGCGATTTGCAAATGTCCCCCGTCCCACTTCTCCCACGTTGGCGCATCCGTCTCAAACGTACTGTGTCCACTACGAATGCCTTCGAGATAGATCGAGCGCACTTGCTCCCAATCACTCGCTTTCATTTGATCGATGATCCAGTCCATGGTCTATCGAGAGTGACGTCGCGAGATGTCGCCGTCCTCGCTGAGCGACTCCGCGCCAAAGAAAACTTGAGTTACATCCGCGTCTTGCGATCGAATCGCTTCCCTGATCCGCCCAACCGCTCGTCTCACCTCGAGCGCCGAGATGTTGCTGTCGAAGCGAAGTTCAATCGTCAATAACACCTCATTGGCGCCAAGATACATCGAGTGAAGATGACTGACACGCTCAACTGCCGGATCCGCTTCAACCAACTTGCGAATCGACTTCAACGCCTCCGGGTCAAGCCCTTCACCAATCAACAATCCTTTACTCTCGTAAACCATCAACACCGCAACTCCGCACAAGAGCAAACCGATGATCACTGACGCCACGCCATCAAGATAAGGCAAACCCAATTGCGTCCCCAGAAAGATACCGAGAAACGCAAACACGAGCCCGAGCAGCGCCGCTGAATCTTCCAAAAGCACTGTGAAACTCGTCGGGTCTTTCGTTTCGTGAATCGCCTGAAAGACTCCTCTTCTTCCTCGCTCAGCGCTGAAAGCCTTCCAACCAAACAACCACGTCGTCCCCTCAAACACAGTCGCCATGCCGAGTACTGAATAACTCCACACCGGATGCTCGGGCACCGACGGATGTGCGATGTGGATGATGCCTTCATAGGTCGACATGCCGCCGCCAACAGCGAAGACCAGCACGCCAACCAGAAGCGTCCAGAAGTAGAGTTCGTGTCCGTGGCCAAACGGGTGGTCCGCGTCAGGCGGTTTTTGGCTCTTGCGCACGCCGAGCAACATCAACCCCCCGTTGCCCATGTCGACAACCGAATGAATAGCTTCCGAAAGCATCGCGGCGCTACCGGTGAAGGCAGCGGCGACAAACTTGATAATCGCGATTGCCAAATTCCCGGCGATCGCTGCGTAGATTGCAAACCGTGATTTTGAATTTTCCATGACAAGAAAACTGCACACAAACTCAAGCTGACGGCGGTTGCGTCGAATCAATCTACCATCGTAAGCTCAGAAACCTGATGTCATCAAAAACAGAACCCAATTCTGAAATGCCGACTCGTGCGCTCGGCCGCACGGGAATACAAGTTTCGCTGATCGGCCTTGGAGGTTGGCACCTCGGCTTCAAGTACATCGATGAAGAGTTGAGTGTACGCATCGTTCGTACTGCCATCGACAACGGCGTCAACTTCATGGACAACTGCTGGGACTATAACGACGGTGCCAGCGAGAAGCGGATGGGCAAAGCGCTGCAAGATGGCTATCGCGATCGTGTCTTTCTCATGACCAAGATCGACGGCCGCACTAAAAAGGACGCCGCGAAGCAACTCGATGAATCTCTCCGCCGCCTGAAAACCGATCATATCGATCTGGTCCAGCACCACGAGATTCTTCGTTTCGAAGATCCACATCGCATCTTTGACGACGAGGGCGCCAACGCCGCCTTACTCGAAGCGCGCGACGCGGGAAAACTTCGTTTCATTGGTTTCACTGGTCACAAAGATCCGCGCATTCATCTTTACATGCTCGAAGTAGCGAAGACCAACGGTTTTCAGTTCGACACCGTGCAGATGCCGCTCAACGTGATGGATGCGCATTTCCGCAGCTTTGAGAAGATGGTCCTGCCCGAACTGAACAAGGATAACACCGGCGTGCTGGCGATGAAGACGTTGGCTAACGGAACGATTCTCGAATCGAAAACTGTCACCGCCACCGAGTGTTTGCACTATGCGATGAACTTGCCGGTCTCAACCGTGATCACTGGCTGCGAGAGCATGGAGGATCTGGACCAGGCTCTCAACGCCGCGCGCACATTCAAACCGATGCCTGATAAAGAAGTAAACAGCCTGCTCGCGAAAACGGCACAAGCGGCGTCGCGTGGTGAGTTTGAACTGTTCAAGACGACCTCGATCTATGACGGTACGGCGTCGAATCCGGAATGGCTGGGCGAAGAACCACCAAAGGTCCAGCGCGTAATACAGACTTCATAAATTTACTGACCCGAACGAAAGGAAACTATGCCCACACGTAAAGCAGAAGCTGAATGGAAAGGTAATTTGGCCGAAGGCGAAGGAAGCCTGAAGGTCGGAAGCGGAGCGTTTAGTGGTCCCTACTCTTTCAAATCGCGTTTTGAAGAGGGCCAATCAGCCACGAACCCGGAGGAACTGATCGGCGCAGCGCATGCCGGTTGCTTCACGATGGCCCTCACGGCAGCACTTTCTCGCAATCGCATCACCGCCACACGCATCCACACCGAAGCGCAAGTCAAACTCGAAAAAGTTGGCGAAGCGTTTTCCATTACGCAGATCGACCTCAAAACCGAAGCTGAAATTCCGGGAATTGATGACGCAACGTTTCAAACATATGCGAACGACGCCAAGAAAAACTGTCCGGTGTCGAAAGCACTCGCGGGAACCAACATCAACCTGACGGCGAAGTTGTTGCCGAGCGCTTGAACCGGGCCCTCGCATGAGAGCCATCCTCTACTGCTACATCGCCGCCTATCTTCTGTTCGCGATGTGGGGCCTTATCGAAGACGTCCGTTACAAAGAACCCTGGTGGAGCATCGTAACGGACTTGCTTCTATCTGCGCTCGCACTGGCCGGAATGATTCTTTATGCCTTCGACATTCGTTCAGCCACGCTGGTTTCGACCTGGAAGGTCGTCAGCGGCGTGCTCGTGATCGGGCAGGTCGGTTCGAACATCTACGACCGGCATCGAATCATCGCCGGTCAGGATCCTTCAGTAGACGCCGCCAGGATCACGCGCCGGTCCATCATTCTAAGCGATCTGTTTACCTATGCCCTGATTGCACCGGCGCTGATTCTGAATCTGGTCTACGCCTACTTCTAACGCCCGGAACATTAGCAGCAGCGCGATCAACAACAGTGGCAGCACAAGCACAAAGACAGAGTGTTCCCAGAACGCGCTACCGTGTCGATACGAGCCGTTGGCCAACGGAATTCCCAAAGTAGTCGCGTAGTAAATCAACAACGGAAACGGCAACACTCGCGCGAGCCGCACCGGCTTTGCCGACTCGAATCGCTCCCTCAAGAGAAATAACAACAGCAGGAAACCAAAGTAGACTACGATCCCTTCGAGGCGATGCAGTTGGTTTTCAGTTAGACCACTGACTGCAGTCGATCGAGCTTGCATTTCCAGGGCGACAAAAATGCGAACTGCGTTGGCAACGACGGTTGTGCCGTAAGCCACGACCGCAGCAACGGGCATGAACCGCCAGCTAATAGCGTCAAACCGTCCGCGCCACAAACGCCGCAACGCGAGCATGAGAAAGGCCGTGATCAGGAAATTAACTCCCGCACACGGAACAGCGATCACAAACGTGTGATCGCTGCTCATGTAACCGGCGTACGACTCGAACTCAAAATGGCGGCCAATTAACAACTCCACCAACGTCGTTGTTGGCGCGAGTATCCACCGCAGGTCGTCAGCCGTGGCGGTCGAGTAATAAGACTTGAGTCCCAGAGCGCACAGCATCACGAACAACAACTGTGCGCTCCAGATCGTCTTCTGTTTCATACCAGACGCCGCCTTTGCTTGAACACAATCGCCATCATCGCGATCAGCAGTGAGGCGGCGATTAACCAGATCAGCTCCGGCTCGCTTCCGACTTCCGTGCCATCACCAATCGCCAGGTCGGTGACGTGCAGCGGCAACGGCAACGGTTGCTTCACGTCCTGCGCCGAGCCCGTTGGATTGGTCACCACTTCGCGCACCGCAATGAACGACGTGTAGCGCGTCAACAAGTTGTACTTCAGACCGAGCGCAGTGATCTCTTTGGCATTCTCGTCCGCGACTTCCGAAACACCGTAATCAGACAACTCAGCGATTCGGGACCGCGCCCACAGATAACGCAACGCACCGTTCGCTTCATCCGGTTGGCTCGCAGCCACGTCCAGGCGCGACGTGTAAAGACCCTGACCGTTCTTGCCCGTAAGTTCGATTGTTCCACCCACCGCGCCACGCCACTTTCCGAACAGGATTATCGGCCGTTGTGCCAACAGGTCCGGGAATTTGACCGGATTCACGTCGTAGGTATCGAACCCGATCGAGCGGACCTGAATATCAGTTAACACAGGCGACTGAACGTATTCGCGAAACTTCGCCGCCACACGTTCCGCTTCAGTTTCGTCGGTGACGATGAACGGCTCAGCCATTCCGGCTTTCGCGACCCCTTCAATGAGGTAACGGTTCACTGACGTGCCGATGCCAAACGCGAACACGTTGCAACGGTTCAGATTGTTCCTGATGTGATCGAACACGCCTTGTTCAGCGGCAACAAAACCATCGGTGATCAGCAGCAGACTGCGCGAGATTCCTTCCTGACGCGGAAGACTCATCGCTTGTTGCATCGCGCCCAGCAGTTCGGTGCCGCCGCTGCCACGTTGCTGGTCGATTAACTTGATCGCAGTCTCAATGTTGTGCTGATTGGCCGGAAGCGACTGCGGCGAGAGCACGGTCGAATCGCCCGCAAACAGCACGACGTTGAACAGGTCCGTCGGGCGCAGTTTTCCAATCAGGTCTCTGAGCAGCCGCTTCGATGTCTGCAGAGGAAAACCGTCCATCGAGCCGGAGACATCAACGACGAAGATGTATTCGCGTGGCGGCACGGCTTCAGTAGCGACGCGCTGCGGCGGTTGAGCCATGTAGAGAAAGAAATTCTCATCCTGACCCTGGAAGAGCAGCAGACCTGACGCGATTTGATCTCCCGCAAGGCGGTAGCGAAGTACGAAGTCGCGATTGCCCTGAAAAGGATTCGCGTCGTCCAGCGTCAACTGCGCTACCCCGTTGCTCTGCCATTGCGGAAAGATCTGATGCGACGGGCACGCTAGATCGTAAATCGGGAGGCCTGCCGCGATCCGAGCCGCAATGTGGAGCTCAGTTGCCGGCTGTTGGCCCTGGTGTTGGTAAGGGCTTTCGACGAACTGATTCTGCTTCTTGTTTCCGTCTTGCGCAGACGCATAGCGTGGTCCAACCACCGTCGGAAACACGAACTCGTAAATGTTGTCCGTAGGAACAAGGAGCTCGGTGTAACGCAGTTCGATCTCCACCTGCTCCTGCGGCATGATGTTGGCCAGGCTCATCGAAAAGACGTTTGGCCGCTGCTGTTCGAGCAACGATGCGCTCTTGCCCTCTTCCTTGGCTTTCTCGAATTCCTGTTTTGCCTGTTCGCGCTCTTTGATCTTCGCGACGATGATCTCATTGCCTATCTGCATGCGCATCGAATAGACAGCGGCACGCGTGGAGGCCGGAAAAACGTACGAAGCGTTGATGGGCCGTGAACCTTCGTTACGGTAGATCTGCCGAACCTTTACGTCGGCAATCACACCTGACACTGATATCTCGACTCGCGTGTCTTTGAGCGGCAGTTGATCGACAGTTGGATCACCTTTGACCACGAAGTACGGCGCGAGCGTTTTGTCCTCCTGATCCTGCTCCTGGGCCAATGCGGACGTGAACATCACTGCAACTGCCAGCAAAGCAAGACACAGATTTCGCAAATTGACTTGCATAACTTCCTCCGCCTCTTGGGCGACTAAACGTTTGGGCCTCTGGGCCTACTTCAAAACGCGCAGATGGTAGGAGAAAGAGGAAGCTGGACTAATGTAACGAGCCACAGATGGGCACCGTACCGACCACAGTCGGACAGCGGGGAACGCCGGATTTTCCCGGGGTTTTGGCGGGGTTGGAACGTCGCTAAAGCGACTACGAGCTTGTGTTTGTCTGTTTTCCCGGCCTTAAAAGGCCGGGCTAAATTAAACCGACGCTACGCGTCGGCACTGGAAAACTTTCACCTGGCTTGGAGAGTCCTTTACGACGCAATGAACGCCGAAGCGCACTACCGAAAACCATCCGTGGCTCGGATGAGCGCGTCGGCGATTCCCGGCTCTGTCGCCGCATGACCAGCGTCAGGAATAACGTTCAGCTCCGCTTCCGGCCAGGCACGATGCAGATCCCACGCATTCATGAAAGGACAAACGATGTCGTAACGTCCGTGCACGATCACGCCCGGGATGTGCCGGATGCGGCCCACTTGCTGCAGCAAGTAATTATCGGTTTCGAAAAAACAATTGTTCACGAAATAGTGACACTCAATTCGCGCCAGCGCGATCGCTTTTTCCGGCTCGGTGAACTCGTCGATCATCTTCTGATCGGGAAGGAGCCTCAAGGCGCTGCCTTCCCAGAGCGACCATGCACGCGCCGCTTCCATTCGCACTGACGCGTCTTCGCTCGTGAGCCGCCGGTAATAGGCACGAATCATGTCGCCGCGTTCAGACTCGGGAATGACCCGCACATACTCTTCCCACTTGTCGGGAAAGATCGCGCTCGCGCCCTGGCTGTCTTCGTAGAACCAGCGAATCTCTGGCGGCCGGCACAGAAAAATACCGCGCAACACCAAACCGCGAACTCGTTCGGGGTGCGACTCGGCGTAAGCAAGCGCGAGTGTGCTGCCCCACGAACCACCAAATACGAGCCACTGCTCGACACCAAAACGTTCGCGAATCAATTCGATGTCCTGGACCAGATGCCAGGTCGTGTTGTCTTCCAGCGAAGCGTGGGGAGTGCTTCGGCCCGCGCCGCGCTGCTCAAAAAGAATGATGCGGTAAGCGTTGGGATCGAAGAAGCGGCGATAGTCGGGAACGAGCCCGGCACCTGGTCCGCCATGCAGAAACACAACGGGCTTTCCATTCGGCGCGCCACATTGCTCGTAATAAACTTCATGGACAGGCGACACTCGAATCTGTCCGCTGTCGTACGGTTCTATCTCGTCGTAAAGAGTTCTCATGGCTTATTGTTGTTTTCCGTTCGTAAGTTGTTCCAGCAGCGCGACCAGCGCTTCGAGATCCAGCGGCTTGGTCAAGTGTGAATAGAATCCCGCCGTGCGCGCGCGTTCGACGTCATCGCTGCGACCGAAACCGGTAATAGCAACGACTGGCACGTGCTGGCGGCCATCTATCTGCCGCAGCCGTTGCAAAAACTCGAAGCCATCCATCTCGGGCATGGAGATGTCTGACAGGATCACGTCAAACTTTTTCTCACTCGCAAGACGCAACGCGTCAGCACCATTCGTCGCAGTCGTTACGTTCGCGCCACTGATCTTGAGAAACTGATCGAGCATTGCGATTGTATCTTCAGAGTCGTCGACGATCAGAAAATCAATTCGGGGCAGAGTGACTAACTTGAGCGGCGTTTTTGCAGTTAGTGACAACAAACGATCGCTCTGTACCTCACTCGTGAGTGGCAGCCGAACCGTGAAGCGCGAACCCTTGTTCAATCCTTCCGACTCCGCCGAGACCGTTCCGCCGTGAAGCTGCACCAGTTGCTGGACCAGCGCGAGTCCGATGCCCATTCCGCCATAGCGCCGGCTGTTACTGCCGTCAGCCTGACGAAACATCTCAAAGACGTGCGGCAGAAAACTCGCGTCAATTCCCTGCCCGGTATCTTCTACCACCAGCACCGCGCTTTTCCCGTCGCGATGCAGACCGATCTTTATGCTGCCATCCGCGGGCGTGAACTTCACGGCGTTGTTCAGCACGTTCCAGGCGATCTGCTGTAACCGCAAGCGATCACCGTCAACCAGCAGAAACTGATCCGCAACCGTTAAGCCGATGTTGATTCCTTTTGCTCCCGCTTCACCGCGCACTGTCTCCACGGCGTTATCGATGATCGCCGCCAGCGACACGGTCTCGTGATTTAACGAGATCTTCCCGCGCTGGAGCCGAGACAGATCGAGCAGATCATTGATCAACTGCGACTGCGATTGAGCGTTGCGCCGGAGCGCCTCGGCCATCTGACGCAGCAGCGATGATTGCTCGATCTCCGGTATGCGCAACAACAACTCTGAGTAACCGAGAATCACATTCAACGGATTGCGCAGCTCGTGTGAGAGCGTGGCGAGAAATTCGTCTTTAAGCTGATTCGCTTTTTCGGCGGCATCGCGTGCTTCCTGTTCGCTGTGCAACAAACGCTCGCGCTCGGCTTCGGCGCGAAGTTTTTCGATGGCCGTCCAAGTGCGCTCAGCAACGGTTTGCAAAAGCGACACTTCTTCCTTGCTCCACTGGCGCGGCTTGTTGTCGCTGGCCCACAACGAAGCCACCCAACGCCCGTCACGCATCAGTGGCACGGCTACATACGCGCGTTCACCAGTCGCCTCGTAACCTCGCGCGTAATCGGCGGCGGTGCGCGGGTCAGTTTTCGAGTCGAAGTTGACGACCATCTCGCCGCGCGTCATCGCGTCAGAAGTGATGCTGCTGTAGTCGGAGATGCGATGCATTCCGGCAACTGACTCGGAATCATCGTAGTAGTCGCGATGAACGATCTCCAGATCGCGATCGACGTCAGTTTCATTGAACAAACAACGGCGCAGATCGAGCTCAACGCCGACCGTCTCCGCCACCGCATAAGAAAGCTCGTACGGATCATGCAGGGTACGGATCAATTCACTAACCCGAACCAGCACATCGAGACGCTTTTCCGCGCGCCCTCTTTCCCTGTCGGCACGATTGAGCGAGACCGCCGTCCACCAAATCAAAAACACGAGGATCAGCAAGATGCTGAGAACAAACGCGGCCGTTCCGAAGCCAGCTCCGAGCCATCCGTTGTTGCGGCCCAGAGTTCTGAGCCATCCGAGCAAAATCACGATTAGGAAAAGCGGCCACATGCGTCGCGCCACCATGCTTCCCGGACTATCACTGAGCAAGAGCGCGACCAGCCCCCGTTGGGGTCGCGCCAACAGAATCGCCGCGCACACACTGAACAGCGCCACGACCGTGTGCAAAGCAATGGTGAAGTGCAGGGCGATTGGATCGACTCGCTCGATGCCGTAAAAGTAGTAAAGAAAAACGAGGACGGTGACGGCGACGACCAGCAACACTGCAATATTCGAAACTCTAAACCAGCGCCCTGAACGGGCGTCGAGAAACAGAACTGCAATGCTTAGCGCGGTGAAATCAATCGTGCTGGCGACACCCATGCGTCCGGGGAACGACAGACCGGCTTCCTCAGGTGACTCGTGAAAGAGCAATTGATCGATGCCAAAGTCCCAGCGAAAGAGATGTTCGGTCAAGGTCAACAGGGCGATCATCGCCACGACAGCAGCAAAGGCGTGACCGAGACGTCGTTGCCAACGCGGCGCCAGCGGGTTTTGGAGCAACAGCAGTGAAGAAGAGATCAGGATGAGGCAGACGGCTGTGTTTGCCTTCATCGACACGAGTGAGGGGTGGATGCGCTTGAGCAGCTCGACGTCGAAAACCCAGCCAAGCAGAACAGCGCCGCCTGTTAAGAAAGTCAGCAGCGCAAACGCTATCGCCATCGCCCGATAGCGCAAAACTTGCCGCGCCGAATACTGCGAGAAAGATTCGTGCATCTCGTTGTTGTTTGGCCCAGTTTACGTTACGAGCCACAGATTTGCACGGCGTTGCTGGCTCGCCAATCTGAGCAAAAAAAGTTTGAAGAGGCGACTGATCGCCTGCGCGATCGGGCAGAAGATCAACAGTACGCTCCGAATCTCGCGCGCGAAGTGCTGAATCGCGGACGATCCATCAACGCGTTCATGCGGAATCACCGCTTGGGCGGTCAGTCCGAGTCTGACTTGGCCAGAGTTAGAAACGATCTGAACAGACTGGCGAATGCGTACTACGTAAACTGGTGATGGTAATATCCGGGATAGTCGATACGCAGCAGCGCTGAACAGCCTCTCTCTGTTCCCTTCACAATTGCCGGATGTCCACCACGGTCTGCCACCCAGCGTCTGATCTCGTCTAAACTCGTGAGGCGTTGGGCGACTCGGATTTTTCAGTACACATGTACGGTAAAAAACAGGTCGATGAAGAGGGGCGCATGCCGTCGTGGCGCGAGGCGTTTCTCTATTTTCTGTTCCTCGGCTTTGTGAATGTTGGCGGGCCTGTCGCGCAGATCACGATGATGTTCAATCACATGGTCGAGCAGCGAAAGTGGCTGTCGCGCGAACGCTTCGTGAAGATCATGGGCTTCTGCCACATGCTTCCCGGACCCGAGGCTCTGCAGCTCGCGATCTACGTTGGTTATCTCAAACGAAGATTCTGGGGCGGCATCGTCGCCGGTCTTACTTTCATCCTGCCCGGCGCGACGGCGATGATCGTGCTGAGCTGGCTTTACGTTCGTTACGGTCAGCTTGGCCGCGTCACGCAAACCCTGTACGTTCTCAAGCCCGCGGTCGTGGGTATCATAGCGGCGGGCATCATCAAGCTCGGCGGCGCCTCAATTCGAAACTTCTTTCTCGGTGTGCTGCTGGCTGGCGCTATCGCTGCAATGTATTTCGGCAGCGTTAACTTTCTGCTGATCCTTTTGCTGGCCGGTCTGCTGAATCTGCTGAAGGAACGCGGATGGCCCAAGCCAAAGAACGCAGCTACGCTGCTTCACGTTGTGATGCCAGCCCTCGTTCTGCTATTCACTGTAACTGCCCCGCGGCTGTTGCAGATCGCGTGGCTGTTTTTCAAGACCGGACTGTTCAGCTTCGGCGGCGCCTATGCTTCGATCGTGTTCGTGCAACGCGGCGCGGTGTCGGAGTATCACTGGTTGACGGATGCTCAACTGCTCGACGGCGTGGCGTTGAGTGTCGCCACACCCGGTCCATTCATGCTGTTCACAACTTTCGCCGGCTATCTCGCCGGCGGATTGCCGGGCGCGATCGTGGCTACGTTCTTTGTGTTTCTGCCATCATTTGTTTTCATACTGGGCGGCGCGCACTACGTCGAAAAAGTGCAGGACAACGCTCCAGTTCAGGCTTTTTTGGCAGGCGTCAGTGCTGCAGTCGTAGGCGTGATCGCGGTAGTTTCCCTGGAGTTGATTCCGGAAGCGATTGTCGGCTGGCCAACGCTGCTGATTGCGGTCGCGGCTTTTCTGGCAATCGTGCTGTTCAAGCTGGATGTGGCTTTGGTAGCGATCTGTGGAATCGCCGGAGGGGTGATCTATGCAGTTGTTACTCATTAGTAATTCGACACTGTACGGCAGTGGCTATCTCGATCATGCGGAAGCAGAGATCCGGGATTTTCTTGGCGACGTGAGGCGCGTCTTGTTCGTGCCGTTTGCACTGCACGACCGCGACGCGTACGCGGCGACGGCCCAACAACGTTTCGCGAAGATGGGTTATCAGTTGTCGTCTATTCACTCGACCCGTCATCCGGTACGAGCCATCAAAGACACGGAAGCACTCTTCATCGGCGGCGGCAACACTTTTCGGCTGCTGAAGGCGCTTTATGAGTTCGAGCTGCTCGATCCGATCCGACGACGCGTAGCTGACGGCATGCCCTACATCGGCTCAAGCGCGGGCTCAAATGTAGCTGCGCCGACAATCAAAACAACTAACGACATGCCGATCGTGCAGCCGCCCTCCTTCAACGCGCTCGAACTGATCTGGTTTCAAATCAACCCCCACTATCTCGACCAGGATCAGAATTCAACTCACATGGGTGAGACCCGCGAACAACGCATCCTTCAGTTTCTCGAAGAGGACAGTACTCCCGTGGCGGCACTTCGCGAAGGAGCGATGCTTCGTATCGAAAACGGCGTCACGATGCTGAAAGGATCGTCAGGCGCACGAATCTTTCGCAAGGATCTTGAACCAGTAGAAACTTCACCCGGCGATCAGCTCGATGCGTTGCTTCAACCTTCCACACCAACGGCCTGAGTCGATCATCCGCGAGCCTTTTGACAGGATTTACAGGTTTCACAAGATGTATTTACTAGAGGGTTAGTGGCGCATTACTGACTTTTGAGGCAAAGCGGTCCCTAGTCGTCCTGCACCGATCGCAGATACCAGATATCCACGTTTACTTCTTCGGCGTAGTGAACTATCGGCGGGGTTTTCGGAACCGGTAAGCGGTTAACCTCAAACAGGTTTGTCTCGAGGTTTTTGAGCGTCGCTTTTCTCAATGGCCACGGCTGGTGAAAGATACGCGCGCGATAAATCTCTCCATCGCTCTCCGCGTACAAACAATAGCGCTCGGTAAGAAAGAACTCGCGCGAGCCTGGTTGCGAAACGGGCAGTTCGTCACCGATGGTCCACGCTGCCTTAAAGCCCGCGTCTGCGCCGCCCTCTCTGGTCGCGCGAAACCTGAAGCTCCGCTTGCCCGTGAAATCAATTTCTGAATAGTGATACGGCAAGTGGAAAAACGCGCGTGCCGTTGTCGCTGCGACAAGGCTGTTCACGTCAAGCGAGAAGAACCACACGCCCGGCACACCGTTGTGGTGCACGTAAGTTCGCACATTGAGTTCATGCATTGACTCGAGGCCCGGAACAGACGGCGCGAACGGCGGGAAAGCGTGGATGTTCCACATCGTGAACGGAACGATCCCAATCCAGGCGGAGTCGCCATACAGGTCCAGAGTCAATGCTTCAGGAATCAGGTGCCGGATGAGATTTGGATTCACTCGCCAGTGCAGGAACAACAGCTTGCCCCAATCCTGGTGCATGACCGGCTGGCCGGCCGGTCGATGCCTTATTGCGAGGCGATCAGCGTGGGTTGGCTGGCGAGAAATGGTTGTTGTCCTCATACGATGTTTGTCCATGGTTGAGCAACTCAGGTGCCATGTTGTGCGGCGATTTTTGTAGCTTGTTCCTGGATTTCACGGCTGTTTTTGGTACACGAACAGCTTACCCCTTGATCGTTCCAAGGACATGACCTGCGCACAAGATGCTTGCCCCGACTTCTCATTCGCGCTAGTCTGCGCGAGCTACTCACAGTTCTGCTCGTCTGAAGGAGAACTCGTCATGCCCCCCATGGAGTATTTATTAGAAATACTGGAAAAGGTCCTTCACTATCTTCATGTCATTCCGATCGTCATATTCTTCGTCGTTGGCATCATCGTAGCCGCCAAAGACGTCAAGGAACGACTCGCCGATTACTCCGAAAGACTCCGTGACAAGGAACATCGTTATCGCGTCCGCACCACCACCGTGAAAGACATGATGGGTGAGCGAGAGACGCAGACCGCAAAACTTCGTCGTCTCAGAGTCTCCAAGAGCACCAACAGGCTCATCCTCGATCCCTGGCCCAGCATCATTACAGGCGATTCGGATGATGAGCGGCCGGCACGGCTGGCGCAGTTCTATTCTGTCCCCGGAAGGCTTGGCATCCAGAAGGCGACGGACGAAGAAGGTCTGCGCTTCGAAAAGAAGTTTCTGCTCAACTTGAGTCGGGACGAAGAACTTAAGGCGCATCGCGAGTACTCCACGATGCTCGTCTACACGCTCGATGAGGAACTCGACGACATTCTCGCGCCGCCGGCGTTCATTGCCGCGCAGCCTGTCGGTGAAGAATGCTTCACTTACGAAGTCCACTTTCCACCGCACCGTCGTTTTGTCAGGAGCAAAGCACTCGATGACCCGCGCCGAAAAGACAAGCCGAAGATCAGGGTCTTCAAAGGTCCTGCCGAGAACCAGTGGGAGTTGCGTTACGAGTCGTACACACGCCAAGAAAAGAATTGGCTTGCGTGGAGGTGGACCAGGTTCATCAATAAGTTCCGCACCCGTTATCATGTCATGGGCGGACGAACCGACTTTGGCGATCGGCTCGGCGAACACGATTGGTTTCGCGTAACGGTTCTCAAGCCGCCGAAGGATGAAGATATTCACATCTGCTGGTGCATGGAAGGCGATCCGACCAGTTGGAAATGGTGTTCACACGCGGTAGATGAGCATAGGAGACATGAACGATAAACTGGAGGCGGCACGGGCAAGGCTCCGCAAGCTGGCAGTGTTTGAAGTTGATGCGCGCGAGTCGCCGGCGGCTCAGTCAGACTGGTCTGCAACCAGGCTGTTGCTGGAAGCTGCGGACGTGGTTGATGAACTGTTTTGGCAACAAGCAGGGCCTGCGATTGATTATCACGCGTCTTCGAACCAACCCGGCGACGACGACGAGCTGCGAGAGCTGCTTCTCTTCGATCCGGACTTCGCAGGTCGGCGGTTTTATCCGCCTGATCTCACCCGCGAAGAATTTGAAGCAGCGATTAACGCAGAACCTGGGAACCGATCTTCTTTCGAGTCGCCTTATACGATCATAAGGCGCGACAACACACACCTGATTGCGGTGCCGTATCACGTTGCCTACGGCGAGTTGGTCAGGCGATTGTCTGATCTTCTTGCGAACGCAGCGACTCTTGAGCGTCACCCGCAGCTCCGAGCGTTTTTGTCGCAAAGAGCGAAAGATCTACTGACGGACGATTACTACGCCAGCGAGACTCTCTGGGTTGGTCTCAATAAGAATCCCCTTGATTTCGTTGTTGGACCATACGAGGTTTACGAAGACGAATTGTTAGGCTTGAAAGCGTCGTACGAGGCAGTGCTGTTCGAACCGGTTCGTGAGGCAACCGACAGGTTTCAGCAAGCCCAACGCGACCTGGTTTTGCTATGCAAAGACGTCGAGAGCGAACTCGGCCGTCGAATCAACATTCAGGACAATCGCGTTAAGCTCGCGATTGCCAATCTTGTCTACGCCGGCGGTGAAGCTCGTGGCGCCGTGCCCGCAATTGCTTTTAGCCTGCCGAATGATGAACGTGTTATCGAGGAAGTCGGCTCGCGACAGGTGATCCTGAAGAACGTCAGCGAGGCAAAATTCAATCTCGTGGTTCACAAGCTGGCGAACGATCTGCTCAAGGAATCGGTCGCTTACGAAACCTCTTTTCACAACTTCTTTGAGCATACGGTCTTTCACGAGATCTCGCATTCGCTGGGCCCCCAGCGAATCGTCGTGAACGGCGAACCAAGCACGGTAAATCGCGCTCTCAAGCAACTCCACTCGACGCTTGAAGAAGCGAAAGCCGACGCTCTCGGTGCCTGCCTGGCATTGATTGCCGGTGAGGACATCGATGCCCGCCTGTTTCTTAACAGCTTCGTTGGAAACTTCGTTCGCTCCATTCGCTTTGGTCTCGAGCAAGCGCACGGCGGAGCCAATGCAATTCAGTTCAACTACTTGCTGGAACAGCGAGCGTTCCGTCTCGAAGAAAAAACGCGCAGGATCTCCGTCGACGAGGCGCGAACGCGTGAGGCTGTGTTCAAGCTGGCGGCGACAATCCTCGACATTCAGGAACAAGGCGATTTCGCCGGTGCGAGTGCGTTTGTAAAGAAATATTGTGTAGAGACGCCGGAACTGACTGAATTGGTCGAACGCGCGAAGGATTTACCAATCGATATTCGTATCCGCTATCTCAACTGGAAGACTTAGCCGGATCGAACAGCAACGGAAAGAACTGGCCACCCATCTTCTCTCCCACCGGAATCGCCGGCACTCCGGCCAGCAACGGATCAGCAGACGCAGACGTGACGCCGTCCCGCAAAGCATTCAACACGACAGCACGCCTCGGCCTGTCTGTGTTGTTGGCGTAAGAACCATGGACCATCAACGGGTGATGAAACGAACCCTCGCCTGCCTTCAACTCGATCGCCTCCGGCTTGAATTGCGCACGCTGCGTCGCAGTCAGCGAATCAAGCACAGCGTCCATGCTGTTGGCGAAGCTGGCGCGCGGCAACAATTGCCAGCGATGACTGCCGGGCACGTAGTGCACGCAACCGTTCTCACGCGTGGAATCGTCGAGTCCAATCCAGCAGGAGATGTGGGCCATCGGTGTGGTTCTGGTCCAGTAGGAATAGTCCTGATGCCAGATAACCACGCCGCCGTGATGTGCAGGTTTGTAGAAGATCTGATCGTGCCAGAATCGTACCGGCCCGCCGAGTAACTGCGCCGCAGGGACAACAAACGCGGGGTGCCACAGCAGATCGTGCAGCCCGGATTTGATCCGCCACGCGCCGAGTGAGTGAAACAGTATCTGCTCTGGATCACCCGACTCGTTTGCATGAAACTCGTAGAACAGTTCGTGACCGGGATGCGCCGGATCGATGAGTTCCGCCAGCTCCTCGCGCAAAGCGTTGAGCTGGTCTTCGTTCAGCATTTTGATGCCAGCAACGTAACCATGCTCACGGTAAAACTCGATCTGCTCGTCGCTTAGGCGATAAAGTTGCCAATCATTTAGCGGCGGAAAGAGATTGCTGAGGGGTTGATGATAGCGTGACAGGTCTTTAACCATAACGGACGGCCAGTCTAGCTTGTCACAAGAAATATTCAAATCCGTAGCTCCCCGCTCCACCTCTTTTGCGCGTTACTCAGACAGGGAACCTTAAAGGAGGTGTTCCACAAAATGTTAGATAGATATACCTATCAGTCTGCCCTCGCGGCGTCGGAGGTCATCCACTGGCGAATTGAAGACATAATCGGTGGAGAGAAACGCCTCGATTTCGCGAAGCCGTTCATGCCCGAATCACTTGCGCGCGTTGAGGAACTGCCATTTCTCGACCGGGAAGAAAAGCGCATACTCAACCAGATCAGAGGTAATGCTTACCTGAGCATCTTTGGCCTGGTCGAAGAGTTCATTCTTCCCTTCGTGTTGGACCAAACACGGCCTCAACTCAGCGGCGACGATTATCGGGTGCGCGCGCTGCTGCAGTTCGCCGGTGAGGAGGCAAAACACATTCAACTCTTCAAGCGTTTCCGGCAGGAGTTTGAAGACGGTTTTGGCACCTACTGTCCGGTGATTGGCCCGCCAGAGGCGATCGCCAGTGCGATACTGGCTCACGATCCGCTGGGCGTGGCGCTCACCACGTTGCACATCGAGTGGATGGTGCAACGACATTACGTCGACAGTGTGAAGGACAATCAGCAACTCGATCCGCAGTTCAAGAGCCTGCTGAAACATCATTGGCAAGAAGAAGTGCAACATGCGAAGCTCGACACGTTGATGGTTGAGTCGCTGGCTGCCGGTCGTAACGAAAAACAGATCATGGAAGGCGTGGAAGAGTATCTCGCGATCGGAGGGTTCATCGATGGCGGATTGAAGACGCAAGTCGAGCTCGATCTCGACAGCTTCGAACGAGCCATCGGTCGCGAATTAAAGGAAGAGCAGAGGGAAGAGTTTCGTCGCAAGCAGTTACAGGCGAACCGCTGGACCTACCTGGGTACCGGTATGACGCATGAGAAGGTGCTGGCAACGCTTGAGTGGCTCTCGCCCGCTGCACGACAGAAGGTTGAGAGTATTTCACCAGCCTTCAGCTAAGAGCCACCAAAAGGCACAAGAGGCACGAAGGAGAAGTTCAGCCTTCGTGCCTTTGTGTTTTTGTGCTTCGGTGCGATTTAGCCTTTGGTCGCGTGGATCGTCAGCTTCAGTACGACGTCGTCCCGGATTAGGTTATCGGTGGGACCTGCGTACGTGATGCCGAAGTCTTTCCGGTTGATTGTGAAATCGGCGTCCACCTTGATCGCGTCCGCAGTGGCCGCAATCGTAGCCGGAAAGGTCACCGCTTTCGTCACACCGTGGAGCGTCAGATTTCCGGTGACCGTGTGCGAAGCGCCTTTCTCACCGCCGGGCTTAATCGCCGTGGAAACAAACTTCGCCTGTGGGTACTTGGCGACATCGAAGAAGTCCGCAGTCTTGAGATGATTGGTTAACTTCGGATCGTCGGCCGTAAGTGAATCGGTCTCGATAGTCACACTGACGCGGCTCGTTTCCGGATTGCCCGCGTAATCGATCTCGCCCGAAAACTTCTGAAACGACCCATTGTGCGTGCCCGTTACTTGCGAGCCGGTAAATTCAATCTTGCAATGCTGTGGTGTAATTAAATACTTCTGTCCGCCCACGGGTTGTGAGGGCGAGACCTGTGCCGCTTCGCCGGTCACCGCACGGCTTTTGTTAGTCGCCGGATTTCCGCAAGCCGCAACTAACATCAAAGCAGCCAGCACCAGCGTTGTTACGCCTGAACGCATGTGGATTTTCCTCCCCGATTTAAAGTGGAAAGAACTTACCACGGCCCAGCGCAGGCAAACAAATGGGACCACAGAATCAGATTAATTTGGTAACCTGTATGCCACACTGTTACGGAAACCTTTCTGGACCGCATGAAAATTGTTTTTTGCAAGACCGGTTTCGCAGGGCCAATCAGCGGAGCCGACGAAATAGCGGTGATGTATGCACTCGAGCTAAAGCGCGCCGGCCACGAAACGGCGCTATTGCTCGTGCATCCGCCGGCGAATGACGACTCACTTGCCATTCGGCTGCGTGAATCAGGTGTTCCGTTAACTGCTCTGGCCTCGCAAACGTTCAGCACCTCGTTGGCTACGGCGCGCAAACTCGCCATTCGCGCGATGCGCACCTTCAAGCCCGCCAGCAAACTCATCCTTCGTTCAAGAAGTCTCGTGTTCGATCTGATGCAACGTTACCAGGACGCATGCTGTGCTTACCTCACGCGCGAACGTCCGGACGTGGTCCACGTGCTGACGCCGGATCAAGGGGCGATGATGTTCATTCGGGCCGCGCACAGGATGGGAATACCGGTCATTTATCACGAAGTCGGAATTCCGTTTCATCCTCCCGGTTTCGAACAGATCTACGAGCGCTTTACTTCAGTGCTACCACTTTGCACGAGGATCGCTGTGCTTTCGCCGCAACTGGCCGATGAAACGAGTCAGGTGCTACCAAACGTTGCGTTTCCCAGCGTCGTGCCACTCATTTCGCACGAAGTGAGTAATGGCTTTCACGTTCCTTCGGGAACCCAACGCTCGGTCAGGTTCGGATTTGCCGCACGGCTCGAATACTTGAAAGGCCCGCTGCAACTCGTTGACGCGTTTCGCATGATTCACGCGACGCAACCGGACATCGAGTTGAGATTTGCGGGCGAAGGCTCACAACGACAGGAGATTGTGAACACGCTGCGTCAACATGGTCTCGAAAACAAGTGCCGGTTCACCGGTGTCTATCAGAGCGTGGCCGAGAGAAATCAGTTCATGCAGGAGATCGACGTGTTCGTCCTTCCCTCACTCACCGAAGGCACGCCGAACGCGATCATCGAAGCCATGGCCCATCAAAAACCGATCGTGGCTACGCGTGTCGGCGGGATTCCCGATCTCGTGAATGACGAAGTGGGAGTGCTGGTGCCGTCCGGCGACCTTGAGGCCTTGAGTGTCGCTCTAGGCAAACTGGCAGCGGATGCGGCAGTGCGCCAGGCGATGGGTCTAGCGGCGCGCAAGCGATATGAAGAACTTTTTACGCCGCGCGCCGTGCTTCCGTTGCTGGTTGATTTTTATGAAGGCGTGATGGGCCGAAACGGTCATCACCACAACGGCCGCGTTCCTTCAACTCATCCGTGGTCCAAATTCAACTAACCTTGCCAACACTCCAGGTCGCTTCTTCTCTCTGTGCAACCTCTGTGTCCTCTGTGTCTCTGTG
>DASXRE010000201.1:0-1977 GCA_036506775.1 Pyrinomonadaceae bacterium
CGGCGCGCATTGAAAGTTTCGTCGATGACCTCGATGAAAACTTACTTCGAGGCGGCTCTTTTGAGCGCGTGAGTGACGATGAGGCAGAACCCTACGACGCAGCGAGCCGCATACAAGCAACGGAAACCGAGGTAGAAGAGAAACTGCCTCGCGAACGCGCCGGTACGAAGAAATCCAGAGTTGGCAAACTTCTCAGCAGCCTGGGAGCCAAGAAAAAAGCGCCGAGCAAACGTTCGTCAAGCAGGAAGCCGGCTAAAGAACTGGTGGCCACCGACGCCGACGCCGAGAACTCCGGGCCATCAGACAACACTGCCGGCGAGATGGGTTACAGTGACGCGGAAGCGCGGCTTGATGAGAAGAGTTCTCGGGCCGAGTTTGCGACGCGCCGCGGTGGCCGCCGCCGCCGTCGGCCCAGTAAAGCTACTGACGCCGCAGTTTCCGACGCGCCTGCTGAGGGCGCGCCCGTAGACGGAAGCGACTCAGAGCTCGAAGTTGAGACAGAGGCAGCGCCTCTCGAGCAAACTCCTGAAGTTGCTGGGCCTATAGCCGTTCTCACGCCGCCTGCGCGAGAGACACGCAATGGACGTGATTCGCGGGACAATCGCGACTCACGCGACCGAGGTCGGGACGGACGTGGTGGCCAGCGAGGATCCGGGCGCCGGGATCGCCAACAGCAACCGACAATCACGGATCTGCTACGCGAAGGACAGGAGATACTCGTCCAGATTGCCAAAGAGCCTATTGCCAAAAAGGGCGCACGAATCACTTCGCATATCGCGCTGCCCGGCCGCTTTTTAGTTTACATGCCGACGGTCGAGCATGTCGGTGTCTCCAGAAAGATCGAATCAGACAGCGAACGCCAACGTTTGCGGAAACTGATTACACAAATCCGCGGGAGTGAAGAGATTCCTTCCGGTGGCTTCATTGTTCGCACGGCGGGCGTGGGCATCAGCGAAGCGGAATTACGAGAGGACGTCCGCTATTTAGTGCGTACCTGGCTCGACATTCGTGCCGCCGCGGAAAAGTCGAAGCCGGCGACCATGGTTCACAAGGATCTGGATCTGGTTCAGCGGATTCTTCGCGATCAGTTGTCAGACGACTTTGCCGCGATCCGCGTCGACTCTGAAGACGAATACGAAGCTATCGTCGAGTTTATCAATCGCATCCAGCCACGCATGGTGAAACGCGTGAAGCTCTACACTCGCGAGCAACCAATTCTCGAAACGTACGGGGTGCAAGCGGAAATTGACAAAGCAATTAAGCCGCGAGTTTGGCTCAAGTCGGGAGGCTATCTGGTAATTAACCAGACCGAGGCGCTCGTGGCGATTGACGTCAACACCGGAAAATTTGTGGGCCGTGGTAGTGGCCGTCTTGAAGACACGATTACGAGAACCAACCTGGAAGCGGTCGATGAAATTGTGCGACAGATACGTCTGCGCGATCTGGGCGGCATCATCGTGCTCGACTTAATCGACATGGAAGAGCGCCGGAATCGCACGCGCGTAATGGGAGCGTTACAGGATGCGTTGCGCGGTGATAAGTCGCCAACCAAGGTTCTTTCGTTTAATGACTTCGGACTGGTGATCATGACGCGGAAACGCGTGAAGCAATCGCTGGAGCGAACGCTGTGTGCGCCTTGTAACTATTGCCAGGGTGCAGGACTGATCAAGTCGCCGCAAACAGTTTGTTACGAACTCCTTGAGGAAGCGCGAACGCTCGGAAAGCGCATGAATGGAGACAGGAAGAATAAGCAGGCCACGCTGCGTATTCATCCCGAGGTCGCAAAAGCATTGCGCAGCTCCGAACGAGATGTGCTGACTGAAATCGAGGAGTATCTCGGTCCGGTTGATATCAACAGCGATCCGATGGTACACCAGGAACAGTTTGATTTTGCGTTCATATAAGAACACAGAGGTGCAGAGATCAGAGGTCAGGTCAGGCAAGCATTCTGATCGTTGAAACTCTCATCTCTGCCCG
>DASXRE010000202.1:0-11974 GCA_036506775.1 Pyrinomonadaceae bacterium
GATCTCGCGCGCGGCGAGAGAGACGTTGAGGGTGATGTTGTCGGGCATGGGCGGTGATGAAGTGTTCGCCGGATATCCGCGGCAGATGGCGATGAAGATCGCGGCGGCGTTTGATCCGGTGCCGAGCCTGTTGCGGCGGCCGTTGATGAAAACGGTTGCCGGCATGTTGCCCGGAGGTATGCCGGGAAAACTTACTGCGCCGTTGCGTAACGCGAAGAAGTTTGCGCGCAGCGCGGCACTGGACTTTGAAGACAGATATCTCGGCTACGGAACTTACTTCACCGACGAACTGAAGCAGCGGATTTATACGGATGAGTGGCGCCATCGAACGCGTGAGTTTGACGCCTATGCTGCGCACCGGGGCTACTTCGCTCGGGTCGCGAATGCGGCGCCTTTGAATCGACTGTTGTACGTCGATCTAAAAACGTTTCTGCCTTGTTTGAATCTCATCACGACCGACAAGACTTCTATGGCGGCGAATCTCGAGGTGCGGGTTCCGTTTCTCAATCGCGAGATGATTGAGATGGCGGCGCGCATGCCGCCGCGGTTAAAGCTGCGTGGATTGACACGAAAATACGTGCTGAAGCGTGCACTCGAGAGTGTCTTGCCGCGGGAGGTTGTGTGGCGAAAGAAGGCGGGCTTTGGCGCGCCCATACGCTCGTGGCTACGCGGCCCGCTCCGGCCGCTGGTTAACGATCTCCTCTCGGAAAATGCGGTGAAGCAGCGCGGCCTGTTTCGGCCGAATGAGGTAAAAAGGGTCGTCGAGGCAAACTTCTCCGGCCGAGAGGACTATAACCTTCAGGTTTTTCAACTATTGGGGCTTGAGCTATGGTTCCGGGAGTTTGGGGCTAAAACGCAGTAGTGGTTCAGTTTGGATTGAGCGCCTCCTTGTGCGCCGACTTGGCGGCGCTTTGGCCAAGGCGGTGACAAGTCCCCGCACTCCAAGGAGGCAAACAAACTGGAATAACATTGACAAGCACTGATGGCGCGGTCTACTCTGGCAAGGCGAGCCATCCCCGGCTCGACAACCTTCAGAGCCCTCACGGCCTCGGAAAGTCTTCAGCTCACAACGATGATCACACCCGAAGAAGTAGACGCGGCAAAAGGCGAGATTCTGCACCCGGCAAACGCGGAGAAAGCGCAGTGTGTGCTTTTGGCCGAAGACGACCCGGCGCTGCGACGTTATCTCGAAGTCGTGCTTCAGCGTGCGGGTTACGAAGTCGCTCCTGCTGCTGACGGTTTAGAGGCAATGAAGTTTCTGCTTAATTCCCGCGTTGACGTAGTGGTCACGGACGCGGTGATGCCGAATCTGGATGGTTACGAACTGTGCAAGTTTATGCGGAGCAGCAAACACCTGTCGCAGTTGCCGATCATTTTGTTGAGTGCGCTGGACCCGCGGAACGCGGTTCATGAAAGCGAACAGGTGGATGTGTTTTTAGCGAAGCCGGTTTCATCCGAGGAACTAATCAACCGTATCGAAGAGTTGAGCCACAGATAGGCTTTACTGCGGTTGTTCGACGGTATCGATCTGTGCGCGTTGCAATTTGCCGCTGAAGTCGACGTAAATCGATTTCCACTCGGAAAAGATATCGAGCACTTGCGTCCCTGCCTCGCGATGACCGTTGCCGGTGGCTTTGGTGCCGCCGAAGGGAAGATGCACTTCCGCGCCGATCGTTGAAGCGTTGACGTAGAAGATGCCGGTGTACATCTCGTTCATCGCCTTAAACGCGCGATTCACGTTCTGCGTGTAAATGGCCGCGGAGAGTCCGTAGCGAACACCGTTCGCGATCTGGATCGCGTCTTCCAGTGAATTCGCCGGAATAACAGTCGTCACTGGGCCAAAGATCTCTTCTTGCGAAATCCGCATGTCGGGCGAAGCGTCCGTGAAGACGGTCGGCTCGATGAAGTGACCATTTGCATAGTCGTTGCGCGTCAGACGCTTGCCGCCCCAAGCCAGTTTCGCGCCATCATCGTTACGTCCGATGCGGATATAACCCATGATCTTTTCGACGGCCTCAGCGTTGATAACCGGGCCGACGTCTGTTTTAGGATCGGCGCCGTTGCCGACGCGGAGTCCTTTGGCGTTTTCCACCAGCTTCGTCACGAACTGCTTATACACTTTCTTGTGAACCACGAGCCGCGACGATGCAGTGCAACGTTGGCCGGACGTGCCGAACGCGCCCCAGATCGCGCCTTCAACAGCGAGATCAATGTCGGCATCGTCCATCACGATGATCGCGTTCTTGCCGCCCATTTCGAGCGAGCAGATCGCATTTCGCTCAGCACAGGCAGACGCGACGATGCGGCCGGTTTCTGTTGAACCCGTAAACGAAATCAAACGCAACGCGGGATGATTGGTCATTGCCGCGCCGACAGTTTCGCCATAGCCGGTAACGAGATTTACGACGCCTGGCGGAATGCCCGCTTCTTCACACGCCTTCACGAGGTTGTAGGTTGATAGCGGCGTGTCTTCGGCGGGCTTGATGACGACTGTGTTGCCGCAGATGAGCGCCGGGATCAGTTTCCACGACGGAATCGCCATCGGAAAATTCCACGGCGTAATCAGACCGCAAAGTCCAACCGGCTGGCGCACGCACATCGCAAACTTGTCGCGCATCTCAGCAGGCGTGGTAAAGCCGTGTAGCCTGCGTCCTTCGCCGGCAGTGTAGTAGGTGCAATCGATCGCTTCCTGAACGTCGCCGCCCGCTTCTTTCAACACCTTGCCCATCTCGCGGGTCATGTCGGCGGTGAATTGTTCCTTGTCGCGGATCAGGATCTCGCCGAGACGAAACAGAAGTTCCGCGCGGCGCGGAGCGGGCGTGTTACGCCAGCGATCGAACGCGCCCTGCGCGGCATTCACCGCAGCGTTGACGTCGTCGCTGGTTGAAAGTGGAAAACGGCCAACGATATCACGCGTGTCCGCCGGGTTGATATTTTCAAACATCTCACCCGACTGACTCGCGACCCATTCGCCGTTGATGTAGTTCTGATAAGTTTTGACTGCCGTGCGGCTCGCGCCATTGCGCGAGTTATTCTTCCCGCTGGTTTTTGCGATCGCTTTTTTTGCCTGAGCCATATTTACTGATAGGTGAACTGCACGATGAGCGGAATCTGGCGATCGCCTTTCGGGTCACGTTGCACTCTGGTCACGTTCAAAACAATTGGGTCGCCGGCCTTCAGCGTGTTCATCACGCGTTGGAAATCGGCCAGCGTAATTACGGTCACGCGGTTGATGCGAGTGATCACGTCGCCTTCGGCAAGCGCCGGTGCGCCTGACGGTTGAATACGAATGTCAGCGAGGAGCCCGTTCGGATCGATCTCTTTGACGAACAGACCCTGAACACCAGTCAGATGCCGGTCTGCAAGTAACTGCGGCGTCAGTTCGGCGAGCGTGATGCCGAGATGCAGCGCGTTGCCGCGCGGATTGGCGGTTTTCGTACTCGGTTTCGCCGGCTCAACCCAGTCTCGCAACGTTGAAGGTGGGCGTTCGCCCAACGCGACAGTTGCAGTTCGTTTCTCGAGTTTGCCGCTGACATCTCTGAGAAAGACGAGCGTCACCTGCTGGCCCACCGGTGTGCTGGCAACGCGTTGAATCAAGTCCTGCGCATTCATCACCGGGGTGCCTTCAAACTCGACAATGATGTCGCTTGCTTGCATCCCGATCTTGGCGGCGGGAGTTTGCTGACCACCTTCAGTCTGCGTCACGGACATCACGATCGCGCCCTTTGCTTCAGGGAGACCGTAAACCTTCGCGAACTGGTCGTGGACTGATTCGAGTGTGATGCCCAGGTAGCCGCGTTTGACCTTGCCTTGAGCAATCAGTTGTTTGTAGACAAACGAGGTTTCGTTCGATGGCAGGGCGAACCCGATACCGTTGTAGTCGCCGGTGGACGTGGCAATCTGGGAATTCATTCCGATCACTTCGCCACGCATGTTGACGAGCGGTCCACCGCTGTTGCCGCGATTGATGGCGGCGTCAGTTTGCAGGAAACGTTGAAAGACATTGAAGTAAGGACTTTCTCTTTCCTTCTTCGAAATGATGCCGGCGGTCACGGTTTGATCGAGTCCGAACGGCGAACCCATCGCCAGGACCCAATCACCAACCTGCGCGGCGTTAGAGTCGCCGAGTGTCACTGTCGGAAGATCTTTCGCTGCGTCGATCTTGATCACGGCAACGTCCGTTTCGGGATCGAAACCCACGATAGTGCCGGAATACTTTTCGTTCGATTGCAGACCGACCGAGATGCGCGCGGCATCTTCGACAACGTGGTAGTTGGTAAGAATGTAACCCTTGGAACTGACGATAAACCCGCTACCCACTCCGCGCTGCGGACTACGACGCTGACGGCGAAACATATCGAGGAGCGGATTGTTGGTCGACTGGTCTTCCTTGTCTTCGTCGTCCTTGTCGCTCGTTTCGACCTGCGCCTGGGTGGTCTCGATGTTTACCACGGCCGGCTCGACGCGCTTCGCGATCTCGGCGAACGAAGCGGACAAAGCTTCGGGTGCGCGGGAAATCTGGAGTTCGTTCTGGGCCTTGATAGTCCGGCCCGACAAGATCGCGCCGACGCCGATGCCGGCGACTAAACACGCGACGGCGAGCGCCGCAATCCAGACTCGCAGCTTACGTAGAATTGCTCGCTCCTGAGCTGTCGTGCGGTCGTTAGAAACGTCAAACATAATTCACCACCTTCCGGGTTACCGATCCACGCCCGAGGAAAGGGCTAGAGTATAGCGAAAGGGCTGTCTGCGAAGCAAAATGCGTGCGCTAGTCAGGTCGAAGGAGGACTTTCAAGACGCCTTTGCTGCGTGCTCGGCGCATCGCCTTGATTCCGTTTGAGAGCGGATGTTCTTCACTGATTAGACTGTCGAGATCGATGGCCTGTTTCTTTAACAGATCGAGAGCAGGCTGAAAACGTCCGCACCGCGATCCGATGATTGAGATCTCATCGACGACGATCCGCGCCGCGTCAATCTCCGTTGCCCCATGAAATGTTGACTTCAAAACGAGCTGGCCTTTCGGCCGCAGCAGATCGAGCGCGAGTTTGAACCCACTTGCGGCGCCCGACGCTTCCACCACAACGTCGAATTGACGTTGACGTTTTCCGGCTTCTTTCGGCGAAGAAGTCTCAATGCCGCGCCGCTCGGCGATGCGCAGTTTCTCCGGATGTTTGCCGACGAGCACTACCGGTGCGCCAGCGAGTGCAGCAACCTGAGCACAGAGCAAGCCGAGTTTGCCGTCGCCAATCACAGCAACGCGATCTGATTTCGTAATCGACGCGCGTTCGAGAATCCCGCACGCAGCCGCGAGTGGTTCAGTGAATACCGCGTGTTCGTCAGGAATGTTTTCGGGAACGGGGATTAGATTAACGGCTGGCAGTTGCAGAAACTCGGCGTGGGCACCGTCTCTGCTGTGAATTCCCAAGACGGTGCGTGAAGCGCAGTGTCGCGGATCTCCGGCGCGGCAGAGTTCACAGTTTCCGCAACCCGCATTTATCTCGCCAACGACACGCTTGCCGGCAAGCTCGTTGTTGTCGCTCTCTTCAACAACGCCGACGAATTCATGTCCGATCGTTCCGTTGAAACGCGCATAGCCGCGCGCGATTTCGAGATCCGTATTGCAAATCCCTGATAACAGCACGCGCACGAGGACCTCGTTGCGGTCATGCGGCCGGTCAACTTCTCGAACTCGTAATTTCTTGTTTTCAACACGGAGGGCGAGCACTAAAACGTCTTACTCCTCGTGTAAGCGTTCTGCGGCGTCAACTCAATAGTCTGCTTTGCCCCGCGAACCGTCACCGGCAAACGCCACTCGAGTTGTTCGTCACCAGAAAGCATCGCGTGCAGCCACCAGTTTCCCGGAGCGAGGGTGACGGTGCCGTGGCCTTGCTTGTCGAGACGCGTGCTGACCGGCGAGCGGCCTTTCATTCGTTCCTTCAAAAAATCCTCGAAGCGTTTGCCGGCGCGGGGCTCGGTGAAAAACTCATGACGCACCGCCACGACGTCCACCGGGTAAAGACTAACCGGCACATCCAGGGCTGGACCATCATTGTCCGCCTGGCGCATGACGATCTGCAGACTTGTCGCAGCGAGATTACTGGCGCTACTGCCGATCGAGGTTGCGGGAAGTTCTCGATAGACCAGCCACCCGGCGCCTGCGAGCGCGGCAATGAATACCACGCGCAGCGCCACGATTACGACACTGCGAACCGTATCGGGAAACTTCCAGCGACCTTCTTGAGACATCACCACTGCCGCTTATCCTCTCAGCTTGCGCACAAAGTTTACCAGTAATTCAGCTTCCTTTTGATTGATTTTGTTGCTGAAGGGAGGCATGGTGCCGGCCACGTCGCGCCCGTTCATGATGGAGTTGAAGATTCGTTCGTCCGTCACGTCGTCGTGCCATTCCGGGTTGGTCAGGTCGCGCGCGTGGTTAAACTTTCCTTTTGAAGTCTTGGCGCGCCCGTCGGTGCCGTGACAGGAGACGCAATACTTGCGATACAACTGCGCCGCGCTGCGCTCTTTGTTGCTGTTTGCGTGTGTCCCCAGAACGCCGATGAAGAAGACAATGAACACCAGTGAGCAAAGTCGCATCATAAGGTTTTCTCTGTGCCGTTGTGTCTCTGTGGTGTCCTGTCCTGGAAATCAATAAACCACAGAGACACAGAGAGTTTTCAAACTAGGGCACGTGGCTAGTTTTGTGTATAGTGCAAAAAATTTCAACCACAGATAGAATCAGGACAACTGCCTTGAGCGAAATCGAGATCAACAAGCTGCGTGAAGAGTGTGGTGTCTTCGGCATCTACGGCCATTCGGAAGCTGCGCGACTGACCTATCTTGGCTTGTACGCCTTGCAGCATCGCGGCCAGGAATCGTGCGGCATCGTGGCGTCTGACGGCTCCGAGTTGCGGCTCGAACGCAAGATGGGACACGTCTCCGAAGCGTTTGACCAATCCGCCCTCGACCGACTACACGGTGCGAGCGCCGTTGGACACGTGCGCTACTCGACCGCCGGCGATGTTTCGATTCTCGAAGCGCAGCCGTTTCTGGTGACCTGCCAGCACGGACAGATCGCTGTTTGTCACAACGGCAATCTTCCGTTCGCGCGCGAAGAACGATTGCGACTCGAACGCGACGGCGCGATCTTTTCTTCGACATCCGATACCGAGGTCGTCTTGCACGGTGTGGCGCGTTCGCGTGTGCCCGTGCGGGAAGCGATACCGCAGGTGTTGTGCGAAACAGAAGGCGCGTTCTCGATGCTCTTTTTGACGCCGACGGAATTGATCGCCATTCGCGACAGCCGCGGTTTTCGACCGCTGGCGCTTGGCCGGCTGGGCGATGCCTGGGTCGTGGCGTCCGAAACATGCGCTTTCGATTTGATCGACGCGCAGTATGTGCGTGACGTCGAACCGGGCGAGATGATCGTTATCGATCAGGATGGCTTGCGTTCGTCGCATCCGTTACCTAAACGCAAACATTCAATGTGTCTGTTTGAGCACGTTTACTTCGCGCGCCCCGATTCACTGGTTTACGGAAGGTCAATCAACGAGTCGCGTCACAAGATGGGCCGGCGGCTGGCGGTCGAACAACCCGCGGATGCCGACATCGTGGTGCCGGTGCCGGATTCGGGCGTGGCAGCGTCGATTGGTTACGCGGCAGAGAGCGGTTTGAGTTTTCGTTTTGGTTTGGTGCGCAATCATTACATTGGGCGCACGTTCATCGAGCCGCGCCAGTCGATTCGATCTTTCGGCGTCAGGATTAAGCTGAATCCGGTCAGGGATCTGATCAACGGGAAGCGAATTGTTTTGATCGACGATTCGATTGTTCGTGGTACGACTTCGAAAAAGATCGTGCGGATGGTGCGCGAAGCAGGTGCGAAAGAGATTCACGTGCGCATTAGTTGTCCGCCAACGATCAGTCCGTGTTACTACGGCGTCGACACGCCAAACAAGTCGGAATTGATCGCAGCGAACATGTCAGTGGAAGAGATTCGCCGGTTTATCGAGGCCGACTCGCTTGGTTACCTTTCGCTTGAGGGAATGATCGCCGCGACCGGCGTCGATGCTGATGCGTCGTGTGTGGCGTGCTGGAATGGACAGTACCCGACCCGCATCACGCGCCACGCGGAAACGATGTGGGAACGCGAGCACGAATCCGTGCCCGCCGAAAATTAATCTCTGTAATTTGTGGATAGAGGTTTGAGTGGGACGAGCTACTCGAGGTTGCGGTTGTGCGATTGCAGTGATCTTAGTGGTACTCGCCGCCGCCGGCGCCGCGTACTGGAAATTCGTTCGACCATGGTTGCGCAATCAGCCTCCACCGGCATCAGGAGGCGAACTCACGATTCGCGTGCTTGACGTTGGTCCAGTTAACGGAGACTCGATACTCATCACGTCACCCGCAGGGAAGACAGTCCTGATCGACGCCGGCGACACCAGCAAAGGAAAAGCCGTCGTCGATGCGCTGAAGCGTAACAACGTTCAGCAGCTCGACTATTTCATCGCTACCCATCCGCATCCGGATCACATCGGCGGCAGCGCGGAAGTTTTCAAAGCAGTCAAAGTGCTGAACGTCGTCGACAACGGGCAAGGACCGAGCGTTCCGCCCAGCCTTGCGCCGCCAGCGCCAGCTCCCGGCAAAAAATCCGTTCAGTCTCTGCCTCCCAAAAACTCAAAAAAGCAACCGCCTTCAGTTAACAAGTTCTACGACGACTACAAAACTGCACTCAGCGCGAGCGGCGCGCACTACGAGACCGCACGGCCCGGCACGAAGTACGATCTCGGCGGCGGCGCATTGCTCACAGTTCTCGCACCATCTGAACCGTTCTTCACGAAAGAGCAGATGAAAACGGGCGGCAACGAGCCGAACGCAAACTCGATCGTGGTGCGTTTGGACTACGGCGCGTTCTCCATGTTGCTCGCGGGCGACGCTGAAGAACAGACCGAGCATCGTTTGCTCACGAAGGAGTTGAACCTCGAGGCACGCGTGTTGAAAGTCGGGCATCACGGTTCGAAGTACGCCTCGTCTGGTGATTTTCTGAAGCGCGTCAAACCGGAGATTGCGATCGTGTCGTGTGGCGCGTGGAATCGTTACGGACATCCGGCGCAGCCGGCGCTCGATCGTCTGAAGGCCGCAAATGTGAAGTTGTATCGCACGGATTTGCACGGAGAGATTACGATTACGTCGCGCGGCGCGGGTAACGACATCAACGTGAAGACCGCGAAGGAACCGACTGAGGATGCGTGGACCGGCCGCATGGCGCAGAAAGACGACTCGTCGCGATCCGGTTTCATTGCTTACGGCGACTTTGGACCACCGCCGCGGCCGCCCAAAAAGAGTGGTCTGTAGGGGTCGCACTCCGGGCCACCCCTGAACAGGCGACATACAAAACACATTATGAAACCGATTTCCTACAGCGACGCCGGCGTAGACATCGACGCTGCCACTCGCGCGACCGACCGCATCAAGGAACTCGCGCGCACTACGTTCAACCAGCGCACGCTCTCCGAGATCGGCAGCTTCGGCGGGATGTTCGACGGCGCGTTTCCGAATATGGCCCAGCCGGTGCTGGTCGCATCGGCGGATGGCGTCGGGACGAAACTCAAGATCGCTTTTGCGACCGGTGTGCACAACACTGTAGGACGCGACCTCGTCAATCACTGCGTAAACGACATTCTCGTGCAAGGCGCGCGGCCGCTGTTCTTTCTCGATTACGTAGCGACCGGAAAGTTGTCGCCGGAAGTTGTGGCGAGTGTAGTTGAAGGCGTGGCGAACGGCTGTCGAGAAAATGGTTGTGTGTTGTTGGGTGGCGAGACCGCGGAGATGCCGGGGTTTTATGCGGAGGGTGAATATGACATAGCCGGGTTCATCGTCGGCGTTGTCGATCGAGAGAAGATCATCGATGGAAAGACGATCGAGCCGGGCGATGTTCTGCTCGCATTGCCTTCAGCGGGTTTGCACACAAACGGTTACTCGCTTGCTCGCAAACTGTTCTTTGAAGTCGCCGGGTACGAACCGCAGACGTATTTGCCGGAGTTGGGCACAACTGCCGGCGAAGCGCTGTTGGCGCCGCATCTCAGTTACCTGCGGCCGCTCGAAGGCTTGCTTGATAGTGGCGTAATCAAGGGTCTGGCCCACATCACCGGCGGCGGACTGACTGACAACATCCCGCGCATTCTTCCAGAAGGCACTGCGGTGAAGATCGAGCAAGGCTCGTGGCCCATCTTGCCGATCTTCGAACTGTTTCGCCGGATCGGAAACGTGTCAGACCATGAGATGCATCGCACCTTCAACATGGGCTTGGGGATCGTGATCGTTTGCGCTGCCGGCGACGTCGATCTCATCAAGAATCACTTCCAGCAACGTGACGAGAGCTGTTATGAAATCGGCAAGGTAATTGCCGGTAACCGCGAGGTGATTATCTGAAAAGGATCGCAATCCTCATCTCGGGTCGTGGCTCAAATATGCTCGCCCTTCACGATGCGGTGCGCGCCGGGAAAATCCCGAACGCTGAGATAGCTGTTGTGATCAGCGACAAAGGCGATGCGCCTGGTCTCAGGTTGGCCCATGAACGAGGGATCGAGACGCTGGCGATCGAACGCAAAGGCCGCAAACGTGAAGAACACGAACAGGAGATCATTGCGGCGCTTCGTGAGAGGCGCGTCGATCTGATTTGCCTGGCGGGCTACATGCGTCTGCTGTCGCCATGTTTTGTCGAAGCGTTCAGGCGGTGCATACTCAACATCCATCCGAGTCTGCTGCCTTCGTTTCCCGGACTTGACGCACAGCGGCAAGCGCTCAAACACGGTGTGAAGTTCACCGGCTGCACGGTCCATTTTGTAGATGAGACACTCGATGGCGGGCCAATCATCGCGCAGCGCGTGGTGCCGGTTCTCGAAGCGGATACTGTCGAGACACTCTCGGCGCGAATCCTTGAGCACGAACACGAACTCTACGCTGAAGCTGTAAGAGCCGTTCTTTCCGTTTAATCTGTGGTTCTTTTAACTCCGAGGGATTCAGCCCTCTGGAATGCCGCCCACACCGCTTTCGACAGCACCGTTCGCAAACTACCTTTCTCCATCTGATAGATTGCTTCAGCCGACGTACCGCCAGGCGACGTCACCATGTTACGTAACTCCGCCGGATGCTTGTGCGACTCTCGCGCAAACAAAACCGCTCCGAGCATTGTTTGATGGACCAGTTCTTCGGCCACGTGACGTGAGAAGCCCATGTGCACACCCGCGTCAACCAACGCTTCCATCACCAGAAAAATGTAGGTTGGACCAGTCGCGCTGAGCGCGGTCGCCATATCGATCTGCCGTTCGTTCTCGACGCGGACAGTTTTGCCAAGCGCTTCGAGCAGCGCGCGCACCTGCGTCTGCTGTCGTTCGCTGACCGCGGGACTCGCGGTCCATGCCGTCACACCTTCGCCGATCTGCGCCGGCGTATTTGGCATCGCGCGCACCACTGCGGCGTGCAGGAGTTCGTCAGTTATCGTTTGAGTCTTCGCGCCTGCGACGATCGACACGATCACCTGATCCGGGTGGATCGAGCCTTTCAATTCTTCCAGCACTTTCGACAAACGTTGCGGCTTAACGGCGAGAATCACGATCGATCCGGTTTGCGGCGTTTCCGGAGCCGCAGCTAACGCGGCTTCGCGGTTCTGCTCGAACATTTCGATGCCATACTTGACGTGCAACTCCTCGCGGCGAGCCTGTCGCGGATGACTGCCGACGATGTTGGCGGGATCGATCAGTTTCTTTCTGAGCAGTCCGGCGATCATGGCTTCTGCCATCGCGCCGCAACCGATGAACGCGAGACGCGAATCTTCCAGCGCGCTACCCGGATCGCGAATGAGCTCCGTTGACGTGTCGATAACCATAAAACTGAGGATAGCGCACCGTCGAACAGATCAGCTACTCTAGCTTCGATCTGTAGAGGCGGCACTCCGTGGCCGCCCCCGCACGTTACACCC
>DASXRE010000203.1:0-41450 GCA_036506775.1 Pyrinomonadaceae bacterium
CGGGTCTCATTTCTCGCCAAAGCCCCGCTCTTTCGCATGCCGGTTATCGGTTACCTCGTGAAAGCGCTCGATTCGTTGCCGGTCTATCGGCGGCAGGACGAAGGCCAGGATGTTGCGAAGAATGAAGAAACGTTTGTCGCGGCGCGCAGGCTGCTGGCCCACGGCGGCACGATCGGCATTTGTCCCGAAGGAGTGTCGCACGATGAGCCAGGTTTACGGCCGATCAAAACCGGTGCTGCGCGCATCGCGTTGGCGGCCGTCGCCACCGGAGAAGTGAAGGATCTGAAGATCGTTCCGGCCGGTCTCTATTACACCTCGAAAACACGTTTTCGCAGTTCCGCGTTGCTGTACTTCGGCACACCGCTAACAGTAAATCCGGTGAAACTCGAACCCGACGGCGCTCCACCGCGCGATGACGTGCGGCAACTGTCGAAGGAGATCGAACAGGCGCTGCGTGCAGTGATTCTCGACGCGCGTCACGAGGAAGCACTTCAGACCATTGCGCGTGCGGAACGGATCTTCTCGGCTGAAGCGCGAAACGGCGAGAGCGACAGTTTGCAGGACGAGTTGCGACTGCAACAGCGGTTTATCAAGGCCTACCTGGTTTTACAGGGTTATCAGCCCGAACGCCTGCGCCGGCTTGAACAGCGCATGATTCGTTTTGAGGAAGAGCTGAACCAGGCCGGCGTTGACGCTGAGGAACTGTCGCCGCCTTCCTCGACGTTCAGTGTTTTCGCGAGCATCGTCAAACGGTCGTTGCTGTTTCTGTTGATGCTTGGACCGGCGATGCTCGGCATGGTGGCACACTATCCTGCCTATCGGCTCGGAGGTTACCTCGCGACGAAACTCTCCCGTGACACAGAAGACATAATCTCGACGATCAAGATCATCTCAGCGATGCTTTTGTTTCCGCTGACCTGGCTGATTCTGGCTGTTGCCGGTTACAGGTTGTTGGGATGGTGGGCCGCAGTGCTGGCTTTGCTGATCATTCCAGTCTGCGGCTATGTCGCCATCATCTTCTTTGAAGAACTCGATAAGTCGATCGCTGGACTGCGCGTGCTTACGTTCTTCCTGGTGAGAAGGCGGTTCTTTGTCCGGCTGCTGGCGGAGCGTAAGGCAATTAGAAACGAGATCGTCTCACTGGGCAAAGAAAGTCCGATTGCGGAGTGAGTAAAGCTTAACTAGTCAGCCACCGCTGGTGAAGGGGAAAGCTGGTCTCGAACGCGAGCAGGACGATTCATTTCTTGCGCGATTTCGTTTTCGAAGACTTCGTCGACCTCTTCTTGGTGGTGGTCCCACCTCTGCTGACGCTTCTTCCTCTCCGACCTTCACTCCGCAGTTTGCCTGCTTCCATCAGTTGTTCATAAGCACCACGAACAACGTTACGCGCGACCTTCAAAGTATTGGCAAGGTCACGTTCGCTGGGAAGTAACGTTCCCGCTGCTAACGTTCCCGCATCGATCAGCGCATCAAGTTGTTCGCGAATCTGACGCGTCATCGACTCCGGTCGTTTTCGACTGACACGAACATTCAGTTTCGTCGCCACCGTGTTGACTCCTTCCAGAAGAACTCAGTTGTGGGGGTTCGAAAGGATTCTATGCACGCCTATAGCGAGTGTCAAACACTTTTCCTGTCAGTATGAAAAGGTTAGACCACCGTGAAGTTGTTGTGAAAGAGAGACAGCGAAACGGCTCTGGACCGTGGTCGGACCAAACGCCTAACGCTCGGCTTACCCGCAATGGGACAAATTGGGCCACCAGCGCCGAGATTGACGGCGAGCCACCCGTGCTCCGCGGTTCAGTTATTGTCGTAGCAAGCCATGCTTGCGAAGGATCTCCAGCGTACGGTCCAACGGCAATGCCTCCACGGTATGGCCCTTGCCGGTGGTCGTAGTGGCCTTGAAGAGTGAGTTATAGATGGCCTCTTCCGTAGACTCGATCACCGCCAGAAACAGCGGCGACATGGCATCATTTCCGAGTGTTTTGACGCTACGCGGCACATTCCGGTCGCTTTGGCTCTGCGCTCGCACGCGCACATCCTCGGCGGTGGAGAAAGCGATGGCGTAATCGCCGCTGCCGTTACTGCCAGCAGCGCCGGTCCGACCCAGGCCCATCATCGCTCGTGCGGCCATACGATTGAGATTTCGCGCGTCGAGCGGCGCGTCAGTGGCGATGACGATGATTACCGAACCATCCGCGTCGGTCTCTTTGATGTCCCGTTTGCGTACCGTCTGAGTCAGGTCTTCACGCAAGTAGTAACGGTCCAACTCCTGACCGACTGGTGCTCCATTTATCGTAAGCACGCCACCAAAATTCGTTTGTACCAGCACGCCGACAGTGTATCCGCCGAGCTTTGGCGGTAACTTTCGTGAGGCGGTGCCGATGCCTCCCTTGAAGCCGAACGCGACTGTTCCAGTTCCCGCTCCGACCGAACCTTCGGTGACCGCACCGGTTTTTGCTCCTTTGATCGCGGCGATAACGTCGTCGCGCGTGATGTGTCGGCCGCGAATGTCATTTAAATAACCGTCGTTGGTTTCCGCGACGAGGGGATTGATCGACTGGACATCTTCGTTTCCCGGCAGCGCGAGCATGTAGTCCATTAGATAATCGGCGACGCGCGGCACGCTCAGAGTTGAAGTCAGCAGGATGGGCGTTTCGATCTCGCCTAGCTCGTTGACCTGAGTCGAACCGGCGAGTTTGCCAAAACCGTTGCCGACGAACACCGCGCCCGGCACTTTCTCGCGAAACAGATTTCCGCCGTGTGGAAGAATTGCGGTGATGCCCGTGCGGATGTCATCACCGCGAATCAGAGTCGTGTGGCCCACCAGCACGCCGCTGACATCCGTAATTGCGTTCAGTGAACCCGTGGGAAGGATGCCGACCTTGATGCCGGCTTCGCGAGCGCGTGGTCTGTTCTGGCTCTGACCGGAGAGTCCGACAAGCATGAGCAAAGCGCAGGTTAGCAGGACTTTCATTTGGCAGACATGTACGACGCGGCTCTGTTGATGGGCTCTGTTGGCAGTTTTGCGTCGAGCCATGCGTTCCAGCCGCCGAGGAGCGCTCTTGCTTTGGTCCAACCTGCTTGTCGAAGTTCCTGCGCCACCCGGGCGCTGGTAGCTTCGTTTGGTCAAGCACAGTAGGCGATCAGCCATGTCTCCTTTGGCAGCGCGAGTTCGCGCGCCTGGTCGACGACGTGTTCCGGCGGCATGCGGATCGCACCCTGGGCCATTGACTCACTCGTTTCAATGCTGCGCTCAGTGCGCACGTCGAGAATGATCACTTTCTCGCCTGACTTTTGCAGGCGGTCCAACTCTTCAAGCGTGATCGTTTCTGAGCTGAGTTCGGCAACAGCGGGTCCGGCAATAGCGGGTTCAGCAGCGGGTTGAGCAGGGCGTTCAGCGGCGGGCACTGCGACGCCTGGAGTTCCTTCGGGCAACGGTACTTCCTTCAGTTCCTGCTTGCAGAACCGCGCGAGCAACATCGGCGACGCGCCGTGAATCACGACCGACAGCAGCACTACGAGCGAGCAAACCGCGAACAGTCTGTCACTGCCAGGCAGTCCAACAAACACCGCCAGCAAAACCAGCAACAGCGAACTGAGCCCGCTCGGACCAAACCACGCGATTATCGCTCGCCCGCGTCGATCGACGTGTGATCCGAGCAGGGAAACGAGATAAACCGGAATGCGGATCAGCATCGCAATCGCGACGAAGATCACGGTCGGCCAGTTGAGTCCGGCGAAGCCACTCCAAATCAACGAACTGCCAAAGATTACGAACGTGAAGAGCAGCAGCATTTCCGCAGTCACGCCGCCGTATTCAATGAAACAATCACAGAGTTCAACGTCGAGCGCGGCGATCGTCAGTCCGGCGGCGAAGGCTGCGAGAAAGCCACTACCGTGAACTGCCTCTGCCGCAGCGTAGGCGGAGAACGCGACGCCGAGCGAGTAGAACGATTCATAGTCGCGTCGTACGCCGGTGCGTTTGCGAACCAGATCGAGCGCTGCCACCGCAACTAACCCGATCGCCACGCCTGCGCCCGGACCCAGAATGAAGAGGTCGAGGCCGAGCTTTGCCAAGCTCCCGCCGCTCAGACTGTAATAACCGCTGAACGCGAGTGCGATCACCACGATCGGCAGCAACACTACATCGTTGAGTCCGCTTTCGAGCTGGAGCGCTTGTCGCGCGGTGGCCGGCAAGTCACGCCGGCGGAGGAGTCCGCGAAGCAGAACGGGATCAGTTGAAGCGAGCGCGGCGCCGAGAATTGCGGCGGATGCCGGTGGCACTTTCAGCAGCCACCATGCGGCAACCGCGGTAAGTGCCGCGCACAGGATCGTTCCCGGTCCCAACATTCGAAACGCCAGCCCGCTATGACGCCGCACTTCCGTTGTGTTGAGCGAGACGGCGTCGGTAAACAACACCAATGTCAGGCTCAGAGTGGCGACTACGCGCAGAACCGGCGAGTCGAGTGTCATATTGAAGACGCCGAGACCCGCGGGTCCCAAGGCAGCGCCGATGGCGAGGAAGACCGCCACCTGCGGCAACCCACTGCGGTCAATGAGCCCCGAGAGCAAGGCCGAGACGACAATAACAATGCCGATCAGGGCGAGACCTGCAACTAAGAATTCGCCTGTCATATTGGTAGTCTGTGGCCCAATGTTAATCGTTGGGCGAAACTTTAGCTACCCTCGTAGTTGCTGTGCGAATTCGTTGACAACTTTCGAGGGCTGACGATAGGCTATGCCCCGCTCGCAAAACTTGCAGTCTTATAGCTTCATTGGCCGGTTCCTATGGCCGATCCCCAAGCTCCAAAGTTAAACCCAATCGAAACGGCGACGCGATCTCCGTCTGGCGCTGATCTGGTGCTGCTCTTGCTGCTTGTATTGTTTGGTTTTGGTATCTGGGCGCTCGTCGAGCGTGGCTTTACTGAGCTACTTCGCAGTCGCGAGCCGGACGAGCAGAAGATCATGAAAGCTCATGGCGTGACCAGACAGAAAGCGGAGTTGACCGAGGTGCAGAATGACATCGCAGAGACTCAGAAGTATCTGAACGCGGCGCGCCTCGATCAAGCGAAACAGTACGCCGCGGTGCAGTCGTACGTCTTCACCTATCCTGAACTGAACAACCTGAAATCGCCCGGCAACATTCCCGCGGAAACACTTAACGCCTTTCGCGAAGCAACAAGGCTGAATCATGCGGCGCTCACGGTCGTCCAGTCGCTCGAAGAGCGTCTCGCAGTCTTGAAGTTGAAAGCAAATACGCTCAGCTCAGAAGTGGAATCACATGAGGAAAGCGCGCAGTCCGAGTTTCGCTGGTCGAGAGGACGTTACGTCGTCATCAGGCGAGTCGGAACCTTCGTTATTACTCTCACCATTGTGATGTTCCTTTTGTGGTTGGCGCGCGTCGTGCTTTGGAAACTGGCGCACAACCGAAGAATGTCGACCGCGGAAGGTTTCAGACCGTTTGTACTGGCGCTCGCAGCATTGATGGTTCTGTTTGCTTACGATCAATTTGGCTTCGCCGGTGCCGCCTTCGTCGGCATTCTTCTCCTGTTGCTGCTGCTGCGACGCATCAACTGGGCAGGAAGATCAGACGCGTTCGCGAAATGAGTACGAACTTGATGAACAAGAAAGCCAGCGTGCGCGCGATAGATGAACCCTTGAGCGAGCCCGGTGCGGATCTGCTTGAGATGGACCAGCATGCAAAAGCGCTGGCGGATTACATCAGGCAGGATCGCAAGCTGCCATTCACGATTGGCATCTTTGGCGAATGGGGCGAAGGCAAGACGACAATGGTGAATTTCGTCAAGAACCATCTGACTCCGCCCGCGCCTCCGGTCAGACCGCCATCGCCCTTCAACTTCGTGTCGTTCTCCGCGTGGCCTTACACGACTTCGGAAAAACTCTGGCGCGCCTTGATTCTTGAGATCGCGAAGGTTCTTTATCACGTCGACACGCAGGCGTCTGAAACTGATCAGGCTAATCGCCAGTCAGACTCGAACAGTGGCCGCAAGGATTTGATCGGGAAGTTTACTGCCTTTCTGCACGGCGATCTTTTCCGAAGAAACGAGCCGGCACCGGAGCTGACGAGGTTTGAAAAACTGGTGAAACAACTCGACCGCACCGATTACGGCAAGATCAGTAGACGGACGCCAAACACCGCACTGGACCAGGAAGCGGTGATGTCGGCGGTCGTTAGTGGCGCGTTGTCAGTGCTGGGAACGGTTTCGCCACTCGCGGCGGGCATTCGCAGTTTTCTTCCGTGGGAGTCGAAGCTCAATGCGGAACCCTCGAATGAAACAACTGAAGAAACGTCGAATGAGGAAGTCAATGGGAGTGGGTTCGGATAGTGAACTGGTAGCGGTCTTAAAAGACCTCTTCGGCGCGTCTCCGACCGAAGCGGAAGCGAGGATGTTACTCGGCGGAAGTGTATTACAGAGTCAGATCTTTGCCGAGGAGACGGCAAACAGATTTGGGCGCGACTAATCCGCAACGAACCGTTTCGTCTCGTGGTCAGGTCTTCTGAAAGAGAACTGCACTATCTGCCTTGGGAATGGCTGCCTGGTGTCTCCGCAACGCAACTCCTACTGAGCTCGCCCGACTCTTCGGTGGTCCGTCAATACGCAGCTCCAGATGCAACTCTGGTCGAAACAGGAATGACAGCGGTCCGGGCGCCCCTCCGATTGATGAGCATCATGCCGTCGGCGCCGCCAGGAAGACGATTTACCTCCGATATAACGATCAAGGCACTGGAGGGAATTGCGGCGATTGAGCCCATGGAGTACAGGTCGCTCGCAGCAAAGGACGCAACTATGCGGAACATCCGCGACCAACTTGAAACATTCAGGCCCCAGGTTGTTCATTTCGAAGGATACGTGAGTGTCGCAACGCCCGATACCGATGATGACAGTCCGTACGTTCAGCTGCTGACAACTGATCAGTCGGTCAAGACAGACGTGTTTGCGGAGTTGCTAATAAAGCACGGCGTACAGCTTCTGGTGATCGGAAGAAACTCGGTGGGCCAAGTCTATCAAAACGCCGGGGCGCAGGCGACGTTGAAGTTGATCCAACACGGCCTGCCTGCTGTGATCGCTCCCATGCGCGCAATCGACGACGCCTCCGCCACTACTTTCACCACCGAGTTCTATCGCGCCTTCCTACAGGGAAACACGCTCGAGTCTGCACTGCATCTCGCTCGTCGACGGCTCGCTTCGAAAGGTGGTGACTGGTCGGTCTTCGCCCTCTTCGCTGACCCCGCACGCCTCGATTACTTTCAGCTTCTACGCGAGTCTGCTTAACGTATCAGCTCAAAAACACACCGCCATTAATCTTTTTTGCTTGACAGAATCAGCCGCATAACGTGAGATCAGGCCCCAAGTAACATCCTTTTAACCCTGCAATGTGAAGCCCGGGCCGGAAACTATGAAACTTTCACTATTGGACTGGTCTGTAATAGCCGCATATTTTCTTTTCAATCTCGGTATCGGTCTTTATTACGCCCGCAAGGCCACGGGCAGCACCAGCGAATTCTTTCTCTCCGGACGCAACGTGCCGTGGTGGCTGGCGGGCACTTCAATGGTCGCAACCACCTTCGCCGCCGACACGCCCCTCGCAGTTACAGGTTTCGTTGCGAGAAACGGAATTGCCGGCAACTGGCTCTGGTGGAACTTCGTCATGAGCGGAATGCTCACGGTCTTTCTTTATGCGAGGTTGTGGCGCCGCGCGGGCGTGATGACCGACATTGAGTTTGCCGAGTTGCGCTACTCCGGCAAACCCGCAGCCTTTCTGCGCGGCTTTCGCGCCCTGTATCTCGGACTGCCAATCAACTGCATCATTCTCGGTTGGGTAAACCTCGCGATGGTGAAGATTCTGGAGATCACACTGGGCCTCGATAAACGCGGCGCCATTATGGTCGTGATCGGCATGCTCGCCTTCACTGCGTTCTACACCGCTATCTCAGGACTGTGGGGTGTGCTGGTTACCGATCTGTTTCAGTTTGCCTTGAAGATGGGGATGGTGATTGTGCTTGCCATCCTCGCCGTCAACGCGGTCGGCGGAATCGATCAGTTAAAGAGCAAGATCGGCGCTCTCGATGCTGCGAGTGGTTCGGGCTCACGTCTCGCATTTTTTCCGGAATACGATTCAATCTGGATGCCGGCCATCACCTTGTTTGTCTATCTCGCAGTGAACTGGTGGGCCACCTGGTATCCGGGCGCAGAACCGGGAGGCGGTGGCTACATTGCGCAACGAATATTTTCCGCGAAGAACGAAAAACACGGGTTACTCGCAACACTCTGGTTCAACATCGCCCACTATGCTTTGCGGCCGTGGCCGTGGATCTTGACCGCCCTGGCTTCGTTGATCCTTTATCCTGAACTCGTGGACAAAGAATCCGGTTACATCAAAACGTTACTCGATCCAAGTGTCTTTCCCACGTATCTGCGTGGTTTCATGTTGGCCGCCTTCGCTGCCGCCTACATGTCAACAATTGGCACACAGCTCAACTGGGGCGCGTCGTACGTGATCAATGATTTCTACCGCCGCTTTGTGAAGCGTTCAAACACCGAAAGACACTACGTGGTAGTTTCTCAGTTGGTGACTTTGTTGCTGATGATCGCGTCGGTGATCGTAACCTTCTACATGGAATCGATCGGCGGGGCGTGGAAGCTGCTCTTGGTAACGGGAGCGGGAACAGGCACCGTTCTCTTGCTCCGCTGGTTCTGGTGGCGGATCAATGCGTGGTCCGAAGTCTCGGCAATGATCTGTGCGGCGATCGTCTCGATCTTTCTGCAACTATTCCTGAAGTGGGATAGCGATCGGCCCAGAGACTTCGCGTATCTCATGCTCGTGACAGTTGCGATAACGACTATTGTTTGGGTGGCCGCGACTCTTCTGACTTCTCCCGAACCGACTGAAAAGCTGATTTCGTTCTACAATCGCGTTCGGCCCGAAGGACCAGGCTGGAGCAGAATCGCGGCACAGGCCGGCCATGCAGCGTCGCACGCGCAGGGACGTCTCTCGCTTCAGTTTGCCAACTGGATACTTGGCTGCGCATTGATCTACGGCTCTCTGTTCGGTATCGGAAAGCTGATTTTCAAGGAATGGATGACGGGAGCGGTGTACTTGCTCATCGCTGTGATTGCTGGAACGTTGATCTCAAGAAACCTGTCACGCGGAGAGATGAGCGCCGACGCGCCGCGTCTCGAACCTGCTGAAGAGGTAGTTTGAAACGCTTGATGCGTGAGATATCCGAATCAGTCAGCGACGACCTGGTTTTTGCAGTCGACTTAGGTGGAACGTATCTTCGAACCGCTCTCATTGACGGTTCAGGAAAGATCCATCACCAATCAAAACAGCGAACTCCGAAAGGCGATTCGCCGGAGTGTGTGGTGAATGCGCTGGCCACCGCTGCCAGCGACGCCAATGATGGCGGGCGGATCGTTGCGGGATCGATCATGGTGCCCGGCACGGTCGACAACGCCAACGCGCGGGTGGTCCAGGCTCCTAATCTTCCTTCACTCACAAACTTTCCGTTGAAATCAGTGCTCGAGGAACGGCTCGGCTGGCCGGTGCTGCTCGAAAACGACGCGAATGCAGCGGCCGTCGGTGAGATGTGGTTGGGCGCCGCGCGCGGTTGTCGCGACGTGATCAGCGTCACGCTGGGAACGGGTGTCGGCGGTGGCGTGATTCTTGAAGGAGAGTTATGGCGTGGCGCTCATGGCTCGGCTGGTGAGATTGGGCATACGACCGTCGATCCGTTTTCGGGTTTGAAATGCAAGTGCCGCAACATCGGCTGTCTGGAGTTGTTTGCATCAGCGACCGCCATTGTGCGTATGACGCGTGAGGGCTTGTCGCGCTTCCCGCAGTCTGAATTGGCCAACGAAGATCTGACTGCCGAAAGAGTTTACGAAGCCGGGCGACGCGGTGATGAACTGGCGCTCAGCGTGTTCAAGAAATTTGGCACTTACCTTGGCATCGGCCTCGCCAATCTGATCAATATCATCGACCCCGAGATCATCGTCATCGCCGGCGGCGTCGTAAACGGTTGGGACTTGTTCGCGCGCCACATGCAGCAGGAAGTTAACGAGCGTGCGGTCCGCGCCACTGCTTTGCAAGTCAAAATCGCCGCGGCTCAGTGTGGTGACAACGCCGGACTCCTCGGCGCCGCCCGCCTCGCTTTTGTTCGCCAGGATTGACAAAGTTCACAAGATGCTTGAAACAGTTGTCGTTCTCCCCTGCCTTTCACAAACCTGTGAAATCTGTTAATCCTGTCTTCGTATGCCTGCTCTAATTGTTCACGGTCATTTCTATCAACCCCCACGCGAGAATCCATGGACCGGCGAAGTTGAACGCGAGCCGAGCGCCGCGCCGTATCACGACTGGAACGAACGCATTCACGACGAATGCTACGCACCCAACGCCGTCGCCAACAATTACGTGCGTGTCAGTTTCAACTTTGGTCCAACGTTGCTCTCGTGGCTTGAAATTCATCATCCTGACACCTACCAGCGCATCCTTGCTGCCGACAAGGAAAGTAGTTTGCGGCGTGGCGGTCATGGCAACGCTATCGCACAGGCATACGGTCATGCGATTTTGCCGCTATGCAACGAACGCGATCGACTGACCCAGGTTGTTTGGGGCGTGGCGGACTTTCGTTTTCGTTTCGGCCGCGAGCCGGAAGCGCTGTGGTTACCGGAAACTGCTGCAAACGACGAGACACTCGCGCTGCTCATCGATCGTGGACTGCGTTACGTGATTCTGGCGCCGGAACAGGCGAAGCGAGTTCGGCGTGGTTCGGAGTGGATCGATGTCGGCGGCGGCAAGGTAGACGCAACGCGGCCGTATCGCTTCGAGCATCCGGACGGTTCGGGTCGTTCCATCGCAGTTTTCTTTTACGATGGACCGCTGGCGCGCGCGATCGCGTTCGAGAAGGCACTCACGTCGAGCCGCGGTCTGATCGAGCGCTTTGTCACTGCCGCACTACGCGGAGATCTCGTGAATGTCGCCACGGACGGTGAGACGTATGGTCATCATTTCAAATTTGGCGAACTGTCTTTGGCCCACGCGCTTGGAGTTGAAGCAAAGCAGGCCGGATTCTGGATCACTAACTACGGTGAGTATCTCGATCGCAATTCACCGGAGCTTGTCGTCGAGATAGATAACGGTATGGCAGGTGAAGGCAGTTCGTGGAGCTGCGCTCATGGTGTTGATCGTTGGACTCGTGATTGCGGTTGTCATACCGGGGGCGAACCTGGATGGAACCAGGCGTGGCGAGATCCTTTGCGAGTCGCACTGAGCTTTTTGCGTGATGACGCTGCGTTGAAGTTTGGAAGTAGTGGTGGTGAGTTATTGGCCGATCCGTGGGCGGCGCGAAATGATTACATCTCGGTTCTGTTGGACGCGGATAAGCGCGAGAGTTTTCTTGCCCGTCACGCCGTGCGGCCGTTAGACCAGGCCGATCAGGGTCGAGTGTTCAGCTTGCTGGAGATGCAGCGCAGCGCCTTGCTGATGTTTACGAGTTGCGGCTGGTTCTTTTCCGATCTCGCGGGCATCGAGACGGTTCAGGTGTTACGCTACGCCGCTCGCGTCCTCGATCTGCAGACTCAATTAGGCTTTGATGTGCCGCGCGAGCGCTTTCTGGAGATGTTGTCGACTGCGAAGAGCAACCAGGTCGCTAAAGGCAATGGTGCCGACATATTCCTGCGTTTTGCCGAGCCGGTTGCGGCCCTCCGATGACGAAAAAGACCGACACGCAAGTTGCACCCGGACTGGGTGAACTCGATCTCCACCTCTTCGGCGAGGGCAAACACGAAGAGATCTACAAAAAGCTGGGCGCCCACGTCGCGAAGGTGGGTCGCACGCGAGGCGCTGCTTTTGCGGTGTGGGCGCCGCAGGCGGAGAGCGTCAGCGTTGTCGGCGACTTCAACGGTTGGGACGGACGTGCGCATCAGATGCGCATGTTGGGCCGCTCCGGCGTGTGGGAGTTGATGGTTCCCAAGCTTACACCGGGCATGCTCTACAAGTTTGAGATTCATACTCCCGGCGGCGCGGTTATTCTCAAAGCCGATCCCTACGCGCAGTACACTGAAATCCCTCCGAACACCTCATCGATTGTTTACGAATCGAAATACAAGTTTCGGGACACAAAGTGGATGAAGGCTCGCGCCGGGCGCGAACACTTCCGCAAACCACTCTCGATTTACGAAGTTCATTTTGGTTCGTGGCGGCGAAGCATGGAGGACGAGAATCGTCCATTGACCTACTGTGAAATGGCTGAACCGCTCGCTGAGTATGTGAAGGAGATGGGCTTCACTCATGTCGAGTTTCTGCCGCTCAAGGAACATCCGTACGGTCCATCGTGGGGTTATCAGGTTAGTTATTACTATGCGCCTTCCGCGCGTTATGGCGAGCCCGATGACTTTCGCTACTTGATTGATTATCTGCACCGCCAGGGCATTGGCGTGATCATGGATTGGGTGCCTGCGCACTTTCCGAAGGACGCGTGGGCGCTCGGGCGCTTTGATGGTTCCGCATTGTACGAGCATCTCGATCCGCGTAAAGGTGAGCATCCTGATTGGGGTACTTATATTTTTAACTACGGTCGCAATGAGGTGCGCAATTTTCTGCTCGCGAACGCGCTCTACTGGTTTAACGAGTTTCACATCGATGGCTTGCGCGTCGATGCCGTGGCTTCGATGCTTTACCTCGACTACAGCCGCAAGGAAGGCGAGTGGGTGCCGAACGCGTTTGGCGGCCGCGAGAATCTCGATGCGATTTCGTTCCTGAAAGAGTTGAATGAAGTCACTCATCGCGCGTGTCCGGGAATCATGATGATCGCGGAGGAGTCGACTGCGTGGCCGCAGGTGAGTCAGCCGGTGCATACGGGTGGTTTGGGTTTTGACTTCAAGTGGAACATGGGTTGGATGCACGACACCTTGAAATACTTCCAGACTGATCCGCTGTTCCGCGCGGGAAATCACAACGCATTGACATTCGGTCTGCTTTACGCGTGGAGCGAGAATTTCATTTTGCCGCTGTCGCATGATGAAGTGGTCCACATGAAAGGCTCGCTGCTGAACAAGATGCCGGGCGCGAACGAGCAGAAGTTTGCGAATCTGCGTGCGTTGTATGCGTACATGTGGGCGCATCCGGGGAAGAAATTGTTGTTCATGGGCGGCGAGAATGCACAGTGGCGGGAGTGGACTGAGACCGAGAGTCTCGACTGGCATTTGCTGGAAGATCCGTTGCACCGCGGCGTGCAGAGTCTGGTTCGTGATCTCAATCGTGTGTACGCGGGTGAGAGTGCGCTTTGGGAAGTTGATGGCGAACCGGCTGGTTTCGAGTGGATCGACGTTGACAATGCGCTGGAGAACATCGTTGCCTTCATGCGCCGTTCGCCTGCGACGGGAAGGGAACTGATCTGCGTCGGCAACTTCTCCGCCGTCCGGCGACCTTCTTACCGCCTCGCCCTGCCCCGCGAGGGCGAATACGAAGTCGTCATCAACACCGACGCGCAAGTGTACGCCGGCAGCGGAAGCCTCGCTGTTACAAAGTTACAAACTGAGGACGTTCCCATTCACGGCCGGCAACATTCAGCGCTACTGGATCTTCCACCGCTCAGTACCGTGTGGCTTCACACAACAAAAAAGAAGACACGTGCCCGCTAAATCGTTTGAATGTCCTGCACCGAAGCTTAGGCACTAATCTCTGTCAAACGATAATATTTGTCCCCTTTTGTGCCTCTTTGTGGCAAACTCTCTCTGGTTGCCATTCTCATACCGCTCAATATGTATGAGAAGTTTAAGGAACTGAACGGTACGCATCCCTGGCGGAATGTAAGCCCGGATAGTTATGTAGATTATCGGGCTCGTTACCGCGCACACGGTCGTGTCGTCTATTTCAATTTCCCTCTCGCGAAAGAGATGGGCCTCATCCCATCGGACCACCTGCCGAGCATTAACAAGGAACTCGAACAAGTAATCCTCGACACCTTCTCGCTTCAGATCATCAACGAGTACGACGTCGAACAGGGCGCGAAGTATCCTCCCGAAACGATTAAACCCAAGCCTTTCATGGCGACGCGATACCTTCAGACTCAACATCGCAATCGCCAAGGCAAAACATCCGGCGATGGTCGCAGCATCTGGAACGGTTTTCTAAAAAGCGACAATCTGATCTTCGACATCTCGAGTCGCGGCACCGGCGCTACCATTCTCAGTCCCGGCGCACAACATGCAACCGGCGCTGTCGCCACCGGTGACCTGACCCATGGCTACTCATCGGGACTCGCTGAGCTGGACGAGATGCTTGGCAGCGCCGTCATGTCGGAGATCTTTTATCGACAAGGCATTCCGACTGAACGCTGTCTGACAGTAATCGCCTTTCCTGACGCGACGGCGATTGGTGTCCGCACTGCGCCGAATCTTGTCCGGCCGGCGCACATGTTTCGTTATCTGAAACAAGGCCGGCATCAGGAACTCAAAGCCTCAGTCGACTACTTCATAGATCGCGAAATCGAAAACGGTTTCTGGGAGATGCCTGAGGATCCTGCCAGGCGCTACGCCACCGCACTCGATTACTTCGCGCGCTCGTACGCAAAGCTCGCCGCCTTGCTCGAGGAGGAATACATCTTCAACTGGCTCTCATGGGACGGCGACAATATGCTCGCGAGCGGCGCCGTGCTCGACTACGGCTCGATTCGCCAGTTTGCGGCCAAGCATGACAAGTATCGCTTCAAGGACGTCGATCGCTATTCAGCTTCACTGGCGGAGCAACGCCGCTGGGCCAGAACACTGGTCCAGGTGTTTGCGCAGGCGATGGACTTCATCGAAACGGGCGTCAAGAAGAGACTGGAAAGGTTCAAGGATGCGAAGTGTCTCACGATGTTCGACAAGGCGTTCGCAAACGAAAGAGATCATCGCATGCTTTGGCGGATCGGTTTCACGCCGGAACAGATCTGCCATCTAATGCACAACGCGCAGCAGGAGATTCGTGATTTCGACCGCAGCCTGAGCTATTTTGAGGATCGCAAAGTTTCGAAGGGCATTGAAAAACTTCCGGACGGCTTCACGCATAGTCCCGTGTTTCTTATTCGCAATTTGCTGCGTCACTTGCCTGCGTATTACGTAGCGCAATCGATCAGTCACGCAGCCGATGAGAGCGCGTACATGCCGGAGGAAATTTTTCTGCGAACCATGGCAGCGTCGTACGTGGGAAGAAAAGATCTACAACTTACGCCCGGCCGCGCAGCGCAGGTGAAAAGCTTCCAGGCCTGCTACCTGCGGCTGGTGGCGGCGCTGGGTGGTCCAATGGAGATGGTGTTGAAGACTTTGCAGGAGCGTTCGGCTGTTATCAATCACCGCCATCGCATCACTGGCGACGCAGTGACGTGGATCATCGAAGAAGTGATCGCGATGAAAGACAAGATCAAGATTGACGGCTTGCAGGAAGCGATCGACGCATTCATCGACTCGCAGGTCCTGATTCCCGGCAGGTGGCACCCCGTCCGGCCCGAACAGCTCAAGTCAAACACACTAAAGTCGCGCCTGCTGCAAAAGATCCAGGCGAACCTCGAGGCGTACAAAGAGTCGATTTAATGCTCGATTGGCCCAACATCCGGAAGCAGTTTCCCGTCACGAATAATTGTGTCTACCTGAACACTGCTGCGGCGGGGCCGCTGGCGGAGTCGACGGCGAAGGCGGGAGCGCGTTACTACGAGCAAATGATGAACGATGGTGACGTTCACTGGGACGAGTGGCTGGCTCGCCGCGAACAGGTGCGGGCCCAGGTTGCACGGTTCATCAATGCCGAACCTGACGAGATCGGTTTCACTACAAACACCTCCAGCGGAATGAATCTGATCGTCGATGCGCTGGAGAAACATGGTGAGGTCATCTCCTGCGATCTCGAGTTTCCCGTGACGACTATTCCCTGGATGCACCGCAGAATTCCGGTGCACATCGTGAGGTCCGTGAACGGCGTCGTGAAGCCTGAAGATTTGCGCGGTGCGATGAACACGCACACGGGAATCGTGTCGCTGAGTTTCGTTCAGTTCTCGAATGGCTTTCGCGCGAATCTGGAAGAACTCGGCGCCAGCAAAGGCCGCCACGCCCTCGTCATCAACGCGAGTCAGGCCGCCGGCGCTTTTGAGATCGACGTGAAGCGAATGCAGATCGATGCGTTGTGCTCGACCGGGCACAAATGGATGTTGTCAGGTTACGGCTCGGGATTTGTTTATCTCAGCCGTGAACTTCAGGCTGCGTCTCATCCACGCTCGATCGGTTGGCTCAGCGTGAAGGAACCTTACGAAACTCGCAACGACGAGGTGCATCTTCGCCACGACGTTTCAGCAAGAAGCGAGCTCGGCTGTCCGCACTTTGCGGGAATCTTTGCTTTGGGTGCGTCGATCGAGATGATGCAGGCGATTGGCCCGGCGAACATCGAGGCACGTGCGCTCGAATTGAATCGCCACTTGACGAAACGTTTGAGTGAGGCCGGTTGGCAAGTGCTATCGCCACTCGACGACGAGCAGTATCGATCCGCGGAGACACTCGTTGCCGCCGAAAACCCGGCGCAGTTGGTTAGTAAACTCACAACTCAAAACGTCTTCGTCACCGAAAAGCCGCAGGGCTTTCGCGTGGCCACCGACTTTTTCAACAATGAAGACGACATCGAAGCTCTGATTGAAGCCCTCAAATAGCTACGACCTCTTTCCCTTCGGTTTGCTTTTCGATTTCTTTGCACCATCCGACGTGTTTCCGTCCGTGAAGTTCGTGCGCGCCAGCGCCACAAACTTCTGCATGATCGGCGAGTCGTAGCCGTTACTTAACTGCGCCATGCCTAACTCCCAGTTTATCTGTGCGCCCTCGATCCACCAGCGAATCAGTTTGCCTTTCTCGACTTCCTCGCGCACCGATTGCAGCGGCACGATGCCCACGCCCATGTCCTCTTCAACCATCCGCTTGATCGCCTGCTGGCGACTCAGCTCCATCGCGACGCGAAGTGTTACGCCGGCTTGCGCAAAGAACTGATCGATCAACCGGCGCGTGTTTCCACCACGCTCGCCGAGAATCAACCTTTCACCAGCGAGGGTGTAGGCGCTGATCGTCCGCTGCTTGGCGAGTCGATGCCGCGGCGACGCGATCGCCACCAGTTGATCCTCACTCAACCTCTCGGTTTTGATGCCGCGCACGTCCACTGGAAGCGACACGAAGGCGATGTCGACTTCACCGGCGAGAATCTGATCGACCAGCACTTCGCTCGTGCCGGAAACAACGGAGATCTCGGCCGCTGGATGTTGCTTGCGCAAGTCTTTGAGGATCGTCGGCAACTGCTCGGTAAGGACCATCGCTGAGGCGCTGCCGATGCGCAGTCGTCCGCGTTCAGCCCCCGCCAGTTCCGCTATCTCGTCCAGCGCCGCGTCATGTTCCCGCAGGATGTGACGCGCGCGGCGCAGCAGTTGTTCGCCCGCTTCGGTCAAAATCACATGGCGCGGCGCCCGCACGAACACGCGCGCGCCAATCTCCGATTCCAGTTGTCTAATCTGCATGCTGATCGCGGCCTGGGTCACGTGCACCCGCAACGCCCCGGCAGTGAAAGTGCCCGTTTCCGCGATGGCCACGAAGGCTCTCAATTGTCGAATTTCCACGGCAGACTCCGCATATCAAGATGGATTATCGTAATAATAAAATCTTTTAGTTTCCATTATAAATTACTGGCTCCTAGAATGGTTCGAAAATGTTCAACGGAAGGTTTGCTGGCCCAGCCGAGCCCCAATTGTGAGCACAGAACGACGCACAGCAGATCTCTCTCCAGCCAAACGCTTGCACACACAAAACTCGGTGGTGGGTGTCGACGGCGGCGGCACCAAGACCGAAGCCGTGATCATGGACGCGCAGCAACGCGTCATTGGTGAAGGACTGGCTGGACCATCAAATCCGTTGCGCGTGGGTATCGCCGGAGCGGCTGCGGCGGTGCGTGAAGCGATCGATAGCGCTTGCGCCGCTGCGAAATTGCGCCGTGGCGATCTCATCGCGGCCCAGATCGGACTCGCGGGTGCGCGGCGGCGTGAACTGCGTGAACGTATGCGCGAAACGCTCATGCCACTCGGAATTGGTGAGATTGAAGTGGTGACCGACGCTGACATCGCTCTGTATGGAGCGACGGATGGTGCTCCGGGGTTGGTCGTAATTGCCGGGACGGGGTCAATTTGCTGTGGCATCAATGCACGGCGCAAACGTTTCTGTGCCGGCGGCTGGGGACCAATCGCGGGCGACGAGGGCGGCGGCGCTTGGTTGGCGCGGCGCGCGCTGCGCGCTATTGCGTATGCTTTCGATGGCCGTGGTCCAAAGACGCTTTTGACGGAGTTGGCGACTGCTTACTTTCACGTTGGCAGTCCGGACGATCTGACGACCGCGATCTACGCGCCCACGATTACCAACGAACGTCTCGCGGGTTTTGGCCGAGACGTGGTCGACGCGGCGAAGCGCAGAGATCCAGTCGCGTTGCAGATCGTGTCTGACGGCGGCACGGAGCTAGGTCAGGCGGCGGTTGCCGTGATTCGATATTTGCAGATGGAACGCGAGCGTTTTCAGGTAGCTTACGTTGGCGGCGTGTTTCGTTCGGCCGGCGATCTGATGCTCGAACCGCTGCGCGCAGAGGTGATTAAGGTTGCGCCGCGCGCGTATTTTGAGCCGCCGCACTTCGCTCCAGCCGTGGCTGCCGCTAGAATGGCCCGCGAACGCATCAACCATATCGCTCTCGCAGTCTGATCCCAGATGAATACTGAAGCCGCGCTTCCGATCACCGAACAAGAGAATCCCCGTTCAAAGAATCTCAGTTCTCAGTCAACGCGCGAGATCGTCGACCTGATGAACGCCGAGGATGCGACTGTCGCCAGCGCGGTGCAACGCGTTCTCGACGACGTTGCCAGCGCGGTTGATGAGACTGCTGCGCGGTTGCGTAATGGAGGAAAGCTTTACTACGTCGGCACCGGGACATCGGGACGGCTCGGAGTGCTCGATGCCTCGGAGTGTCCGCCGACATTTGGCGTGTCGCCTGAGTTGGTCCAGGGTGTGATGGCCGGCGGATACGACGCGTGTTATCGCGCGGTGGAAGCATCGGAAGACGATGCCGACGCCGGTAGCGCTGATTTGCAGCGACGCGGTTTGACGAACAAGGACGTCGTGGTTGGCATCGCGGCGTCAGGAAAAACACCGTACACAGTCGGAGCCGTGAGCTACGCGCGATCGCTGGGCGCCTTCACGATTGGTCTGACGTGTGTTCCTGATTCGCCAATCACTCGCGCGGCAGAACTCAGCATCGTTCCAGTTGTCGGGCCGGAAGTGTTGACGGGCTCGAGCAGGCTTAAAGCGGGCACGGCGCAGAAGATGGTGCTGAACATGATCTCGACTGCGACGATGGTGCGGCTCGGATACGTGAGCGGCAATCGCATGTCTAACTTGCAGGCCCGCAACACGAAGCTGCGCGACCGCGCCGTGCGAATTGTTATGGCTGAAACCGGCCTGGACCATGCATCCGCGATGCACGAACTTGAATCTTCCGCGTGGAACGTTCCGAAGACGATTGAACGTCTCAAAACTTCCGGATGAAAGCGCTCGATCTCATCATCATCTTCGGCTACCTGGTCGGTATTGTCCTGTTTGGCACGTGGTTCGGGCGCAAACAGAAGACCACCTCCGACTACTTTCTCGGCGACCGCGCCGTGCCGTGGTGGGCGGTCGCGTTCTCGATCGTGGCTACTGAAACTTCCACGATCACGTTCATTTCCGTTCCGGGAATCGCCTTTGCGCGTGGCGGAAACTTCCAGTTTCTGCAACTCGTGTTTGGTTACCTCCTCGGACGCATCGTCATTTCGCTGTTGTTTATCCCGTCGTATTTCCGCGGCGAACTGCTGACTGTTTACCAACTGCTCGATCGCCGGTTTGGCGGAAAGATCAAGATGCTGGCGGCATCACTCTTCGTGGTGATGCGCAACATCGCTGATGGCATTCGTCTGCTGCTTACAGCGATCGTGCTCGCAGCGGTTTACACCTCGTTTCAACCCGGCGCAAACGTGGAAGTGATCACCATCGCTTCGATCGTCCTGATTGGCGTGGCGATGATCATCTTCACTTATTTCGGCGGCATGGAAGCGGTGATCTGGGTCGAGGTGGTGCAACTCGGAATTTACATCGCGGGCGCGCTCGCGGCGACAATAGTTTTGATCAATTCAATTAACGGTGGCCTTGCGACTGCGAATGCGCTCGCGACACAGTTTGGCAAGTACTCGCTCTTCGACTTCGCTTTTGACTTCACGAAGACGTACACGTTCTGGTCGGGACTGATTGGCGGCTGTTTCCTGACGATGAGTACACACGGCACCGATCAATACCTGGTCCAGCGATATCTCTGCACGGATCGGCCGCGCCACGCGATCATGGCGCTGCTGACGAGCGGCGCAATCGTGCTGGCACAGTTCATCGGCTTCCTGTTTATCGGTGTGTTGTTGTTTGCGTTCTATTATCCGGCTGTCGATCAGTTCACAGGCGGTGACCGCGTCTTTCCTGATTTCATCACCAAGCATATGCCGAGCGGACTTTCGGGTTTGGTGGTCGCAGCAATCTTTGCGGCGGCAATGTCGTCGTCGCTTAACTCGATTGCGGCCACGGCGGTAAACGATCTCTACAAACCGTTTCGGCCGGCACGCTCCGACAAGCACTATTTGAAAGTCTCGCATCTGCTGACGTTGATCTGGGGCGTGGTGCAGATTGGCGTCGCGCTCGCGGTTCGCAATCAACCCGGATCGGCGCTGGGCAAAGCGCTGTCAGTGGCTTCGTTGATCAATGGACCGATTCTCGGTGTGTTTCTCGTTGGGACTTTTCTGCGTCGTGTCAGCCAACCACCCGCGTTGATCGGTATGATCGTCAGTAGCGCAGTGATGCTTTACGTGTTCTTTGTGAGGACGGAGATCGCATGGACGTGGTACGTGTTTATTGGAAGTTCGATTACGTTTGTGGTGGCGTGGCTCGCGAGTTTTGCTTTTGGACCCGCACCCGCGGAGATGCGCGATGAAGTTTCGCTTTAGATTAGATCGCTGTCTCTTATCGGTGTTCCTGCTGGTTACGCTCAGTTTCTGCACGTTACCAGCACGACCTCAACAGGCGGCGCTTTCAAAAGCGCCGAAGGTCGTCGCGTTCAAGCGGCAGCCGACGCCAGCGGCGTTGAAATGGGCCAATGAAGAGCTGCGGCGCATGTCTTTGGAAGAGAAGATAGGGCAACTGATCTCGGTCGGCATCAACGCGACGTTCCTCAACCAGGACTCAGAAGCGTATCGCACGCTCAAGCATCACATCGAAGATAACAAGGTTGGTGGTCTGATTCTTTTTCGCGGGCCGGTTTATGAATCGGTAATTCTCGTAAACCGAATGCAACAGTTGGCCCGCTATCCATTGCTGGTCTCCGCCGATCTCGAAGCCGGCGCCGGGATGCGCTTTGACGACACCGTCAACTTTCCCTGGAATATGGCGGTCGCCGCGACAGGCAATCCTGACTACGCGCGCCGCCAGGGCGAGATCACCGCACGCGAAGCGCGCGCCCTCGGAGTGCAGCAGATCTTCGCACCCGTCGTCGATGTCAACAACAACGCCGCGAATCCGGTGATCAATGTTCGCTCGTACGGCGAAGACCCGGCCGATGTAGCGCGATTCGCAGCGGCGTTCACCGAAGGCGCGCAAGCAGCCGGCGCGATCGCGACTGCGAAACACTTTCCCGGCCACGGCGACACCGCTGTCGATTCGCACCGCGGTCTGCCGGAGATCAATGTCGGACGCGACCGGCTCAACTCCGTAGAATTCGTTCCGTTTCAGGCCGCGGTCAACGCTGGGGTCGGCGCGGTGATGGTCGGGCACATCGCTCTGCCGCAAATCGATTCGACTGCAATCAAACCGTTGCCGCGGAATCTAAAGAGCAAGCCAACTGACACCGACGAAGCGGGCGAGATCGTCGACGAGAAGGCGACGATGCCCGCAACGATGTCGCCTGTAATGGGCAACATCCTGCGCAACGATCTGAAGTTTCCCGGCATGATCGTTACGGACGCACTCAGCATGAGCGGTCTGACGATCTATTTCACGCAGGAAGAAGCCGCGGTCCGCGCGCTCGAAGCCGGCGCCGACATGCTGCTCAAACCGGCAGATGTTGATGCTGCTTTTCGCGGCGTGCGCGACGCGGTGAAGAGCGGCCGCCTAAGTGAGAGTCGCGTCGAAGAATCAGCGCGCAGAATCATGACGGCCAAGTATGACCTTGGACTCGTTGACCAGCGGCTCACGCCCATCGACACGATCGATCGCGTTGTCGGCAGCAAAGACGTCTTGGCGCTTGCCACTGAAATTGCCGAACACGCAGTCACGCTCGTGCGTGACGACGACAAACGCGTGCCACTAAAAAACCTGAAACCGGATGCGAAAATCTTCAACCTGGCGGTTACTAATGGCGACGACCGGTTCTGGGTTGCGAACGCCTTCGTGTCGCAACTTAATCGCAGTGGAGTTAAAGTTGAGACGGTGGTTCTGGACGATCGATCGAGTGAGCAGGAAGTGCAGAAAGCAATTGAGCGAGCAAAATCTGCGGATCTCGTACTTGCTTCATTGTACGGACGCGTGCGATCCGGTCAGGCTTTGAGTGTTGGCATACCTGAACCTGGTGCGCGTGCCCTCTCCAGTCTGATTACAGCAAAGACGCCAATCATCGGCATCAGTTTTGGCAATCCTTACCTGTTGCAGAGTTTTCCCGCGTTGCGGTCGTACGTTGTTGCCTATGGTGATATGCCGAGTTTGCAGCAGGCGGTTGCGCGCGCGCTGGTGGGTGAGATCGACATAACAGGGAAGTTGCCGATCTCGCTGCCTGGGTTGTATCCGCGAGGGACTGGTATCCAGGTGAAAGCCACGAAATGACACGGATTTTCTTAGTCATCGTACTGGTTGCGCAGGCCGTGTTGGCGCAACTGCCGTCTGCGCGACCGGAGTCGGTGGCGGTTTCGTCTGCCCGGCTGGCGCAGATGGATGCGGTTATCGCTGCGGAGATCAACCAGCATCGTCTTCCGGGCGCGGTGGTTCTGGTCGGTCGCAAGGGCCGCATCATCTGGCAGAAGAGTTACGGCGCTCGCGCTCTTGAGCCAGCGCGCGAAGCGATGACTGCCGATACAATCTTCGATCTCGCGAGTCTCACGAAAGTAGTCGCCACCGCCACGAGCATCATGATTCTCGTCGAGCGTGGAAAGCTACGTCTCAACGATCCAGTTTCGCTCTACATTCCCGAACTCAAAGGAGAGGGAAGGGAAAACATCACTATCGAGCAACTCTTGATTCATCGTTCCGGCTACGCGCCTGATTTCGATCTGCGCGAACGCTGGACCGGTTACGACGAAGCAATCAAGCGGTTGATCAAGGAGCCGCTGCGTAATTCGCCGGGCACTCGTTTCACCTATAGCGACATCGGCTTCATCGCTCTCGGTGAGGTCGTGAAGCGTGTGAGCGGAATGCCGCTCGATCAGTTTGCGAGGCAGAATATCTTTCGGCCGCTGGGCATGCGCGACACCGGCTTTCGTCCCGCTGCCGCGTTGCGCGCGCGCATCGCGCCTACCGAAAAGCGCCGTGGTCAACTGAGCTATCTTGGCGATACCGGAACAACCGCCGGCGCGGAAGGCGAAGTCTGGCTGCGTGGCCAGGTGCACGATCCAACTTCGTATCGAATGAACGGTGTTGCCGGTCACGCCGGACTCTTTTCCACCGCGCAGGATCTCGCGATTTACTGCCAGATGATTTTGAACGGCGGCGAGTATCGAGGCATCCGCGTTCTTTCTCCGTTATCAGTGGCGGAGATGACACGCCCGCGCCTTGTTTCGAATACCGGTAACACGCGCGGTCTCGGTTGGGACATCAACACGAGCTACTCAACCAATCGCGGCGAACTGTTTCCGCTCGGCTCGTTTGGTCACACCGGCTTCACCGGTACGTCGATCTGGATCGACCCGTCGAGCCAGATGTTTGTCGTCTTTCTCAGTAATCGCGTGCATCCGGACGGTAAGGGCGACGTTGGTCCATTGCGCGGGCGCGTCGCTTCAATCGTGGCCGGCGCGATTACTGACGCCGCCGTGGCGCAGCACGCGCGCGAGCAGTCGGCGAACTACTACGCCGAGATCGTCAAAGCACTACAGCAGTTTGCGCCGCGCAACGAAGGCACCGCGACTTCAGTAAAAGTGCTAACCGGCATCGACGTGCTCGAGCGCGACAACTTCAAACCACTCGCGGGTCTCCGAATCGGACTAATCACCAATCATACCGGCCGCAATCGCGCCGGACGGCAAACGATCGACGTGCTGAACAAAGCACCCGGCGTAAAACTCGTCGCGCTCTTTTCGCCTGAACACGGGATTCGCGGTCTCGCCGACGAGAAGGTTTCTGATGCGAAAGACGAAGCGACCGGCCTGCCAATCTATTCGCTTTACGGTGAAACGCGGCGGCCAAAGCCCGAGCAGCTCAAGGATCTCGACGCGCTCGTTTACGACATTCAGGACATCGGCGCGCGTTTCTACACTTACATCTCAACGCTCGGCTACTTGCTCGAAGAAGCGGCCAAGGCGAAGCTGCCGGTGTTTGTGCTCGATCGGCCGAACCCGATCGGCGGCGTTGATGTCGAAGGACCGGTTGCAGACAGCGACAAACTGTCGTTCATCTCTTATCACACGATCCCGACGCGCCACGGTTTGACCATCGGTGAGTTGGCCCAACTCTTCAATCGTCAGCGAAACATCGGCGCCGACGTGCGCGTGATCAAGATGGAAGGCTGGCGCCGGTCCATGTGGTTTGATGAGACGAATCTGACGTGGATCAGTCCGTCGCCAAACATGCGAAGTCTGACGGAAGCGACGCTTTACCCGGGCGTCGGCTTACTTGAGACGACCAACGTTTCTGTTGGGCGTGGCACTGATACGCCGTTTGAACTTGTCGGCGCGCCCTGGATTGAGGCTGACAAGTTGGCTGACTACCTGAATCAGCGAGCCATTCCCGGCGTGCGCTTTGTGCCGCTTCGGTTCACGCCAAACGCCTCGGTTTTCAAGGACCAGCAGTGTGGTGGCGTGAACATCATCATCACGGATCGAGTTGCGTTCCGACCATTGTTGACCGGGATCGAAATGGCGCTCGCGCTACGCAACCTGTATCCAAACGACTGGAAGATTGATAGCTACCTCCGGCTGCTGGTGAATGCCGACACGCTGGAGCGCATCAAGCGCGGTGAGAACGCGAGCGACATCGTGGGGTCGTGGAATGCGGCGTTACAGGAGTTTCGACGCGCTCGCGCGGAGATCCTGCTCTACAATTAATTCCGCTTTCATCCACTTGCGAACTGAGTTGATCAGAAAGAACTCCCTCACGTTTTTGAGTTCTTCAAGCGTAATCACTCTCTCTTTGATCTTTCCTTCGGCTAACAACTGATCGCGAAACGTGCCGGCCAACAGGCCTGAGCTAATCGGCGGCGTGAAGAGTTGATCGTCGATCGACACAACTGTATTTGCGATACTCGACTCCGTCACCTCGCCGCGTTCGTTCCAGAAGATGATGTCGTCGCAATCGGGTCGCAGATGTAGTTGCGCCGTGTAGAAGTCGCGCTTCGTGGTCTTGTGAAAGAGAAAGCGGTCGGAGCTGTGGACCGCAGTTGAGGCGAGCGCAACGCGCTTCGGTTTGGACTGATTGCTTACCGGCGACGCTTCTGTCGTAAGACGGCCATCCTTCCTGAGACTCACCTTTAGCTTCCACGTGCCTGACCGTGGATATTCATCAACCAGCCGCTCCAGTTCGGCGCCAATCTGAAAACCAAAAAACGACGCGGATTTCCTGAGCCGCTCAAGATGCCGTTCAAGCAAAAAGATCTTTCCGTCCTCGATCAGCATCGTCTCAAACAACTCAAACTCCACCGGCTCGCTCTGCAAGAATCGGCTCTTGACCAGACACTCCTCATACTCACCTTCAGCCGTCGAATCGATCGTCACCCCACCACCGACACCAAACGTGGCGACACCGGTTTGCGTGTCAATCACGACCGTGCGAATCGCAACGTTGAAGATGCAATCTCCATTCGGACGCAGGAAACCAATCGCACCCGTGTACGCGCCGCGCGGAAACGGCTCGAGCTCACGAATGATCTGCATCGTGCGAATTTTCGGCGCACCTGTAACCGAGCCGCACGGAAAAAGCGCGCTCATCAGCTCCACCAGATTCGTGCCCGGCCGCAACGCCGACTCGACTGTCGAGGTCAACTGCCACACCGTCTCGTAACGCTCTGCCTCAAACAACGAGGAAGCGCGCACTCTGCCCGGCACTGACACCTTGCCGAGGTCGTTGCGCAACAAGTCGACGATCATGATGTTCTCGGCTCTGTCTTTGACGGAGTTCTGTAGCTGCTGCTTTAACGCCTCATCTTCGTCGGGCCAACGGCCGCGCCGCGCAGTGCCTTTCATGGGCCTTGTGACAACTCGATCGCCCTGCCGCTCAAAGAACAACTCCGGCGAAAGTGAGAGCACGCAATAACGGCCGAGATCGAGATACGCCGAATAATGCGCGCCTTGGGCCAGACACAGCTCGCGATACCACGCGTACGCATCGCCGCTGAATGAAGCAGTTAAGGGAAAGGAGTAGTTGACCTGATAAGTGTCTCCCGCCGCGATCAGCTCACGAATTCTCGTGACGGCCGCTTCGTATTCGCGCTTTTTTATTTTCGGCGTCCAGGCACTCGGCACAACGGTGTCAGGCGGGTGTTCACTCACGGCTACTGGTCCACGAAACGCCGCCGCCCACGCCAACGGAAAGCCCTCCGGCGCATGTACCGACAACGCGCTATCAAACGCCGGCGCCGCTTCGTAACTAATCATCACCGCAACGTAAGCTCCGCCCTGCGCGGCAGTTTCGGCGAACTCCAACAGCGGCAGAACCTCTTCGCTTCGCCGCGCCTCGACTATCTCAGACGGATTATCGAAAGCGAGCTGCCACCGATCAGCCGGCTCAGAACCAAACACGATTTTGGGCATCGACCCGGAAGTCTAGCATGTTCACAACGCTCATCAGCCATTCTTATCAAAAGGATAAGAATCTTTAGCTACCATTATTCCAATAACGTGCCTATAATCCGTCGCGTTTTACTTCAACCCCACTTCTACAAACCAACAGAGGATGAAATGAGAAAACCCCTTCTTGCGTTTCTGCTCTTGACGTTCTGTCTCGTCGCGGTGGCTAACGGCCAGGGAACTACGTCCCGTGTCACGGGAACGGTTCAGGACGCCAACGGCGCTGCAATCGCCGGCGCGATGGTGACGCTAACCAACGAGGCTACCGGAGTCTCATTTACCGCGCAGACCAGCGACAGCGGCACGTACGCCTTCGATCTGGTCCAGGTCGGCAAGTACACCGTTACGATCGAGAAGGAGGGGTTCAAGAAATTCGTCAGTCAGTCAAACTCCATCAACGTCAACCAGCCAACGACAGTTAACGCGACGATGGAAACCGGAGTCGTGCAGGAAACAGTGCTGGTCCAGGCAGCCGGTGAACAGGTGCAACTGAGCACCTCCGGCAACCTCGGCAGCACGATCGATCAGCGCACGCTCGAGAGTCTGCCGATCGTCGGCACGCGCGGCAGAAACCCGCTTGACCTGTTGAACTTTCAACCGGGTGTGGTCTTCGGCGGCAACACGGGCGGCGCGGTTAACGTGAACGGCTCGCGCGATCGCTCGTTCAATTTCACCCTCGATGGCATCGACATCAATGAGTCGACCGCCGGCGGTTCAAACTTTACACCGCTCCGCCCGAATCCTGATTCGGTGCAGGAGTTTCAGGTAGTGACAAGTAACTTTACCGCCGAACTCGGACGAAGCAGCGGCGCGCAGGTTACTCTCGTCACGAAATCCGGCTCGAACGATTTTCACGGCAACGTGTTCGAGTTCTATCGCACACCGGCACTCGACGCCAAAAGTTATCCGACCACGATTGCGGGCTTGCCCAAGGATCAGTTCGTGCAGCACATCTTCGGCGGCAGCGTCGGTGGTCCACTTTTCAATCCCGGGTTTGGCGAAGGTACGAAAACTGGTTGGTTGAGAGACAGGGCCTTCTTCTTTGTGAACCTGCAATTCCTGCGCGCTTACGATACGGCGCTGGTGACGCGCACCGTCTACACGCAGCAAGCGCGGCAAGGTCTGTATCGTTACGTTGTCGGCCGAGCGAACGCTCCCGCCGGCACAGCCACACCATCGGTGAACGGCAGCGGTGGCGCGATACTTCCGGCCTGCAATGGCAACCCACCGACAAATTCACCCTGCATCGCGTCCTACAACATCGCCACCAATCCGACGGGCATCGGTATTGATCCAACGCTCGCCAATTTCATCAACGCGATGCCTTTGCCCAACAACTTCACCAGCGGCGATGGCTTGAACACCGCGGGGTTCAACTTTGGTTCGCCACAACGTGAGAAGCAGTACGACTTCGTCAGCAAGTTTGACTTCAACCTGCGAAACAACAGTCTCTTCTACGTTCGTTACGCGCAGGGCAGCCAAAGCACTTTTGGTGACTCGGCTAACGGTGGTCGTCCAATCTTTCCGGACTCACCAAACTTTGTAGACACGGGCCGCACGCCGAAGAACCTCGCTCTTAACTGGCGCTGGTCACCGACGCCGAGTCTGACAAACGAGGCCATCTTCGGGCTCAGCAAGTATTTCTTTACCTTCGCAACGCCGTTTCCCGATCCCAACTTGCCGTTTTCGTTTCTTAACGTAGCCACCTCGAACACCAACTTCTCTTACAACGCTCGCGGCGTGCGGACGCTTCAATTCATCGACAATGCCACTTTGATTCGAGGCTCACACACGCTGAAGTCCGGGCTCAATTTCCGCTTCAACAAACATCGCGACGACCGGTCAAGTGTAGCCGGCTCGGCAATCGAGCCGCTTGTCAGTTTCAGCCGTACCGCAGCGAGCTTCAACGGGTTCAATCTGCCGACCACCGCCGCCAACGGGATCAATGCAAACGATCTGAACCGGTTGCAAAGCACAATCGCGGACGAGCTCGGTAGAATCGGCACGGTGTCGCAGGCCTTTGTGCTCGATCCAAACAACCCTTCCACCTTTGCTCCAGCCGGAACGAGGTGGTTGAACGAAGCTAACTATACCGAGCTGGACTTCTACTTCCAGGACAGTTGGCGCGCCAGATCCAACCTGGTTTTGGATCTGGGTGTGCGCTGGGAACCGAAGTTGGCTCCTTCAATTAATGGACGGCCACTGCTGGTTCCGGATCAACCGGTGAAGCTCGGAGCAGCGCCTTCGAATACTCTGAAGTGGGTTGAAGGCAATCTGTTCGACAGTGACTTCAGCAAGATTCTTCCTTCGGTAGGCTTTGCCTGGGATCCGTTCAAAAATGGCAAGACGTCAATTCGCGGCAACTACCGCATGGCGTCCGACAGATTTGCCACGTTCCTCTTCGGCTCCTCTATTTTCCAAAGCACGCCGGGAAACAACACCGCCACGACGAATTCGAACTTTGGCGCCGGCGGCGGCCTTTATCGCAACCTCGGGCCGGTGATTGCTTCATTAACACCAACCCAGACTCCCGCTGCCTTGCGTCAACCTCCCGCGTTTAGCACTAACTCCACCAGCGTGATCGATCCGGACCTGCAATACCCACAAGTCCACGAATGGTCCCTGAGTCTCCAACGAGAGTTGGGACACAACGTTGTCGAAGTGAATTACATCGGCAAGCACGCGGTCCATCTCCTTGGCGGTTACAACGCTAACCAGGTGAACATATTTGCTTCGGTAGCCGGAGTCAGTGAGGCCAACTTCCTCGATGCGTTCAACAAGATCAGAGCGAGCTCGTCGTACAACAGTCCGCTCATCAATTTGATCATGTCGGGCAATGCGGCAAACAACGGCGGCACTAGTCGATTCCGTGCCCTCAATACGACAAACATCCCCCAGGGCAGCGTTGCGGCTGCGGCTCTGGTTGTTTCGCAAAAGACTTGCGTGGGTGACGACGTCACTGCCGGCATCTGTACGAATGCGCAACTTGGCCGAAGGCTACTGGATCTCTACGGCTTCCCCTTCTTGTTGCAGGCCTATCCGCAGTTCACCGGCGGTCTGAACGTTTTCGACAGCAACGACTACTCAAGTTATGGTGGCTTGCAGTTTATCTTCCGGCGCCGCATCAACGCCGGCCTGGGTTTCCAGTTTGCTTACACGTTGTCGAAATCGAAAGACAATCGTTCGTGGGATCCCTCGCTGAGCACCGTGTCGACCGGATCGGTTCAGTCTGCCTCGAGCACGCCGTTTGATTTGCGCGACCGCAGTCTGAACTACACCTGGTCCGACTTTGACCGACGCCACGTATTCCAGGGCACCTACACTTACGAGTTGCCATTCGGTAAAGGCAGGAAGTTCTTCCGCGGCGCATCGGGCGTGGTGGAACAGATCGTTGGCGGCTGGCAGATGGCGGGTACGGTGCTCTGGGCGTCGGGCCGGCCATTCACTGTCTATTCGGGCATCAACACGGTCAGCAACATTGTGCAATCGACGGCTGACTGCAACGGCTGCACGAGAAACAGCGGTAGCCTGGTGCTGGAGAGCGGCCGGAACTTCTGGTTTGACGCGGCGACGCGCAGTCAGTTCTCGGCGCCTGCTCCGGGATCAATCGGCAACACGGGCCGGAACTTCTTCCTCGCGCCTAACTACTTTCAGTGGGATTCATCGCTCTCGAAGACATTCAGACTCACCGAGCGCGTGAAATTCGATCTGCGATTGGACGCGCGCAACGTGTTAAATAATCCGTCGTTTGATAATCCGACCGCGGTGATCACGTCGACCATCTTCGGCCGCATCAACGACAGTGTCACTAACAACGCACGCAGAATACAGTTGGTAGGCAAGCTTAGTTTCTAAGCGCAGGACAGGCACAAGAACCACAAGAAATAGGTTGTGTTTCTTGTGCCTGTTTGTGTCTCTAGAACTGGACTTTCAACGCGAACTGAATGACACGGTTCGGTTCACCCGTGGCAATGATCGTCGTTGAGGACGCCACCGACGATGTTACGCAGCAGGTCTGCCCAAACAGTGCGCTTGTTACCGTCGGGGAACCTTCAGTGGCATTTCGCGGATTCTCAAAGTTGGGGTGATTGAAGGCATTAAAGAATTCCGCGCGAAACTGAATATTGACTCGCTCAGTAACGTTGAACCGTTTTAAGACTCCGAGATCAAAATTCCAGAACGCGGGACCACGAATCGCATTACGTGCCATGCCAAAATCACCCGGCTCGGGAATGCAGAAGAAGCTTTCGGTGCCGATCACCTGGCGACAGTTTGTGGCGGGGTTGCGGTCAGTAACATTGAATACCACCGGACCGACAATTCCAGGCACAAATTGCAATTGCGACTGTGGCAGTGGCCCGCGCAAGTCTGCCCGCGTCTGTTTGCCGGCGATCGTGAAATTGGCGGTGGCTGCGCCACTATTGATCGTGTACGGCTCGCCGCTCTGATAAGTGTAGATGCCGGTCAGCGACCAACCGCCGACGATCTGGTCTAAGGCGCCCGACGCGTTGCTGAAGAATCTACGGCCTTTGCCGAATGGCAGCTCGTACCGAGAGTTCACGACCAGCACGTGCCTGTTATCAAAGTCCGAAATTGCGCGATCGAGTGCGAAATTGCGCACGTCCGTGGGAGTGCGGGAGTTGTTTCCGAGACCACCACCGGATGTTGCGGCCACGGGATCGACAGACATGTTGTCGATGGACTTGCTGAAGGTATATGAAAGGCCAAAGTCCAGTCCCTGTTCCAGCCTTCTGCGCACTTGAACGATGGCCCCGTGGTAATAAGAATCGCCACCAGCGTCAAAGTAAAAGATCTCGCTGAACTGCGGATTTGGTCTGAAGTAGTTAGCGGGAAAACCACGATCGACGATCGAGTTTGGACTCGCCACACGATCGATTCGCGATGCGACGGTTCCTAACGCGTTCAGCAAGAAGTCGGACGTAAACCCATTCAGGGTAGCCGCGGGCGTAAGCTGAAGCAGGAGCGTTGGTGGTGTGCCGACGCAAGTTCCAGCGATAGCGGGATCGTCCGTGCCATCGGGCCGGCAACCCTTTCGGATGTTATTTCTGGCAATCAGGAAGGATTGTAAGAAGCCCGCTTGGTCCGTTCGAAGCTGATTAAGATCGTAGGCGCGATACAGGTGAGTACCACGTTTGCCGATGTAACCCACCTGGGCCACAAAATTCCATGGCAGTTCGCGTTGGACCGTCAGACTCCATTCGTGCACCGTAGGAATTTGCAGGTTCGGATCGAACGCGCCTACGTTCGGCGCCACAGCCAGCGGTCGGTTTGGCGGACTAAGCTGCGTGCTTGGCGCTGCGGTCGGGAGTCCCAGGTTAAAGGGATTGATCTGTGACAGAAGGGTGGTCAGCCGGACATTGTTGGGCATGTCTCTACACGGAGCCGACGTTGCCGCCGAATCTTGTACGTTCACACGGCATTGTAGAACACTGCCAGGCACCTTCCCGCCAACCGAAGTGACCTGAAAAGTCGAGAGCGTATCAAAGGCAATTCCGTAGCCGGCACGAATGACAGTGTTGGTCCAGGGCGTCCAGGCCAAGCCAACACGCGGTGCAAAGGCGTTGTTGTTGTATCGCTGCCACCAACTTTTAGCCGGGATGTACGTAACGGGACCCTGCGATCCGTCCACTGGGCGATTCGGAACGAAAACACGTGCGGCCGCATCAGTGGGTGGATTGTTCAATTCCCAACGGACGCCGTAGTTGAAAGTTAGGTTCTGGGAGAACCTCCACTCGTCCTGGAAGTAAAAGTTATACTGGTTGATTTTGGTTTCCAAAGTGAATAAGTCTGTTCCATAGGCGTCGCTACCCAGTTTCGCCTGAAATGCCTGAGTAACGAGTCCGGGCATGCCTGCGAGCTCCACGATCGCCTGTTGTAGATTATTTCTGTCGGTGGAACTTATGCTCGAAGGGAGAACCCACGGTTGCGTCTCGTTCAAAGGAGACCGGCTCGTCCGATTGAACACAATAGTTGGTGAGCCATTAAAACCTCCTGGCACGCCTCGCTCGTCGTTGTGTCGGTAAAGGCGGAGGTTGAATCCCATTCTGAAGTTGTGAGTTCCGCGAAGATAACTCAGGTTATCAATGAACTGCCGAACGGTTACCTGGCGCTTTGTATGGAGAGTGTTGCAGAACGGAGTATCGATGAGCGTGAAAGAATCATCGCCAAAACATTCCTGGCCAAAGGGCGGCGGATCGATGCCCGCTTGCGACTCGCGCAGAGAGAAGAAGAACCGGAACCGGCTATAGCCGACGGTGAATTCATTGACAACGTTGGGTGAGAAAACCCGACGATAGTTGATTGCCAGACTTTGCGATCTGCGAAAGACTTCGCCGAGCGGTGGAAAACCTGGGAACACCGCGGGTCGTGCGTTCAAAAAATCTCCTTCGAACGTGTCGTAATCCGACCAGAGGAAACGGCCGAAGATGTCGTTTTTGTCGTTGAATTTATGGTCCAGGCGAAACATATAGAATGGACCTTTGAAGCGAGAGGGCGGGTTCCAGGCAAATCCTCCGGTATTCAACCCATCACCCACATTGAATGCATTCGGAAGCGGAAAAGTAGAGATCATCTTCGAGACGGTTGGATCCGCTCCGATGCCAAGCGGGTCGCGGGTGAAGATGTTGTAGCTGTCGATGCAGTTGTTGGTGACCGCGCCGCCACATATCGGTACGCCGGGCTTCAGATTTCCGGCTGAATCCACCAGCAGCGGCGAGTTGCTGGTAATCGGATTTCCATCGACGTTGATCGTGCCCCTTACAAATCTAAAGATGCCGTTCCTAAGTGCCGATGTGTACACGCGGGGAACGCCAAAGTTTGAGCCAATTGGTTGAGTCTGCTTGATCCGATTACTCTGCCAACTGACAAAGAAGAAAGTCTTATTCTTGATAATCGGGCCTCCCCCGTCCGCGCCGAATTGATGAAGCAAAAGTAGCGGTCGCTCGATGCCACTAGCGTTGTTAAACCACTCATTCGCATTCAGCACCGTATTGCGGTGAAAGTAGAAGATATCGGCATGGAATTCGTTGGTACCCGATCGTGTAGCGACTGCAACGTTGGCGCCGCTGTTTCTGCCAAACTCCGGGGTAGCGTTGTGGGTTACGACTCGGTATTCCTGCACGTTGTCAGGTGTAAGCCGAAAGATGTTGTTTTGAGGATTCGGTACCGAGGACTCATTTGCATCGATGCCGTCAATGGTCACGTTGTGTGATCGATCTCGCGACCCGAAGACGTGCGTGCCAGAGCCTGCTGCACCTGTGGTCCGCTGCACTAGTCCGGGTTCGAGAGCAATCAGGTTGAACGGATTACGACCGTTCAGCGGCAACTCCGTGATCGCCTTGCGATCGACGACCCCGCCTAGCATCGCACTGGTGGTTTCCAGCCGTTCATATGATGCGGTTACGTCAACTCTCTCCGTGGGCTGTCCAACCTCCATCGTGACATTGACGACGAGCGGACTGCCAACCGTCAGAACGTTCCCAGTGCTGTTGAAGGTCTTGAAACCCTGAGCCTCGACAGCAATCGTATAGTTGCCCGGCGGCAGCGAGTTGAATGCATAAAGGCCCGAATCGGTTGTCGTGTATGTTTGGGTTACGCCAGTGGCTTCGTTCTTGAGCGTCACAACGGCGCCCGCAAGCAAAGCTTCTTTAGAGTCTACAACACGGCCGGTGATACTCGATGTTGCGGTTTGGGCTGTGACACTGGAGAGCGTTGTAAAGAGAACAAACAAAACGGCGATGAAGCGTGCGACGTTCAGCATCTTAGTTTCTCCTTAAACTCTAAGGCTCAAGCGAAAGAGACAAACTCCTCGCCAGAGCAGGAAAATTTTTATCTTTTGTTGACCAGACCGGAAAGTGAACTCCAAAGCCGGGGGATCGAGAGCTGACCTGTTAGAGAGCTTTTCCCACAGTTAGACCCAGCTCCCTGACGCGGCTCTATTACCAGATGGAGATAACTATATAGTGCGAAAAATGAGTTGGCTGGCAGTATATCCCCATACGGTTTGCCGTCAAGGTTTTTTCTACTTTTCTCCGTAATTTCCTTATCAGCAGCCGTTATCAATTGAATAACAAACTTTAGTTTCTATTATTCCAGTTCACGGCCTATAATCGGATCCTTCTCCAGGTAATCATTACGAACTCAGAAAGTTGGACCAAAACTGAGAGCCCTGAAGGCGAGTCTACTCCCAAACTCAGCCGCGCTCGTGCTGACGGCACTGGCGCTTGGCAGTTTTTTGCACGGCAGGTTTCTGTTCGACCAGCAATACGCCTACGCGCACGCCAACGCACCTCTGTACGACCTTCTCATCACCAACGCCCGCGTGATAGACGGCAGCGGCAATCCATGGTTTCGCGCTGATGTCGCCATTCGTGAAGGGCGAATTGTTCGCATCGGCCGCATATCGCCTGACACAGCAAATAAGGTCGTCGACGCACGCGGCCAGATTCTCGCGCCGGGGTTCATCGACGTTCACACGCACGTCGAGTCGATCTACAGTCTGCCCGCGGCTGAGAACTTTGTGCGCATGGGCGTCACGTCGCTGGTAACAGGAAACTGTGGCACATCCGCAACTGAAGTCGGTGAGTTTCTCGGACGGATTAAAGACAAGCCGCTCGCGGTCAATCTAGCTACCTTGATCGCGCACGGCTCAGTTCGCCGCAAAGTGATGGGACTTGGCGATCGTCCTCCCACCGCCGATGAACTCAAGCAGATGGAAGTACTCGTTGAGCAGGGAATGAAGGACGGCGCCGTTGGCCTGTCTACGGGACTCATCTACGTGCCCGGCACGTACGCCAAAACAGAAGAGATCATCGCGCTTGCTCGCGTGGCTGCGCGTTACGGTGGTCTGTACGCCACCCACATGCGGAACGAAGGCGACAAAGTCGCCGATGCGATTCGCGAAAGTATTCAGATCGGAGAACAGGCGGGACTGCCGGTCGAGATCTCTCATTTCAAGATCAGCAACAAGAAGCTGTGGGGCCAGAGTCCGATGACGCTTGGCCTAGTGCGCGAAGCACGCGCGCGTGGCTTGATGGTGACCGTCGATCAGTACGCCTACACCGCAAGCTCAACTTCACTCGATTCGCGTTTGCCGGCGTGGCTTCGCGCCGGCGGCCTCGATGAAGCCAGGAAACGTCTCGCCGACAAAGCGACGCGCGAGAAGGCGATCAACGACACGAAAGAAGCCTTGAAGCGCAGCGGTTTCAAAGACTACTCGTTTGCAGTCGTCGCTTCTTACGATCGTGACAAGTCGTTCAACGGGAAATCGATTGCCGAGATCACCAAAGAGGTGCGAAAGAAGACTGACGTCACGAGCCAGATCGAGCAGATGCTCGAGATGTACGAAGCTGGTGGCGCCGCAATGATCTATCACGGCATGGATGAAGGCGACGTGAAACGGATCATGCAGGAACCGTTCACGATGATCGCGTCAGACAGCGGCGTGCGGCAGTTGGACGAGAGCGTGCCGCATCCGCGCGGCTACGGCAACAACGTGCGCGTACTTGGCCGATACGTGCGGGAGTTGAAACTGATCACGCTCGAAGATGCGATTCGCAAGATGACATCGTTGCCGGCGCAAACGTTTGGTTTTCGCGACCGCGGCCTGATTCGCGAAGGCTTCGCTGCGGACCTCGTGATCTTCGATGAGAACACGATTAACGATCAGGCGACGTTTGATCAGCCGCATCAGTTTCCAGTTGGAATCAGCTATGTAATCGTGAACGGCGAAACGGTGTTCGCAAACGGACAAATGACGGAAGCGCGGCCGGGTCTTGCCCTGCGCGGGCCCGGTTACGCAGTTAGTGAAGCAGTGAGTGCGGCCGCCCGTTAATCTAGGCTGCTGCCAGATCTTGTTAATCGGCGGAACCCGGTGTATAAAAGCAGGGAAATTTTTCCTGCAAACCCAATTTGCCAATTCGCGGCTCTGCCATTCAATCCATACTTGTGCGAGGAACCCCTATGAATAAACTTCTACTTTGCATGATGATCCTGATCCTGCACGGACTCGCCGCCGTCACCATGGCGCAGGACGTTACTGCGCGAATTGACGGGCAAGTGGTCGATCCGGCTGGAGCGGTAGTGATCAATGCAACCGTTACCTTGACCAATACCAAAACTGGCGAGATCAAGACGGTGGAATCCAACAACAGCGGAAACTACACGCTGGCCCAGATTCAGCCCGGCATATACGACCTGTCCGTGAAAGCCCAGGGATTCAAGGAGTATTTGAGCAAAGGGTTGGAGCTGAGCGTAAACGATCGCAAGACGATCAATATCCCCTTGGAAACCGGCGCGGTCAGTGAATCAGTAACCGTCACTGCCGAGGCGCCGCTCATTCAAACCACGGCCACGGTCGGTGACGTTGTTGAGAATCGCCGCGTTGTTGAGCTCCCACTCAACAATCGAAACTTCATGCAGTTGCTCACGCTCGTACCGGGTGTGACCAGCACCGGCGATTCGGAAATCGGCATCGGCTTGACCAATACAGTTAACTTCTCGATCAACGGTACGCGCCGCAACTCGATCAACTTCCTGGTCGACGGCGTGAGCAATACGGACGTTGGTTCAGGCATCACCCTGCTGTCCATCCCGACGGTCGACTCGATTCAGGAGTTCCGCGTCATCACTTCCGTGCCGACGGCGGAGTTTGGTAAATCCGGCGGCGGCGTGGTCAATCTGATCACGCGTGGTGGTGGTCAGGAGTTTCATGGCGGCGTTTACGAGTTCCTGCGTAACGACAGGCTCAATGCAAACAGCTTCTTCAACAACGCCAACGGCTCATTTGGTCCAAATGATCAGCAGGTGCGCCTCGGCTTGAACCGTGCCGGTGACGCGCGCACGCCGCGACCAAAGGTGCGCTACAACAACTTCGGTTATCTAATCAGCGGCCCTGTGGTCATTCCCGGCGTTTACAACACGGACCGACAAAAGACGTTCTTCCTGTTCTCCGAGGAGTGGAGACGCATCATTCGCGCTCCAAGCACCGTCTCGCCGATCACCGTGCCGAGCTTGCTCGAGCGACAAGGAAACTTCTCCGAGACAGGTAACGCGCCGATCTTCGACCCAACAACCGGTCTGCAGTTTACGAACAACACGATTCCTGACAACCGGATCGATCCGGTCGCCAAGAGCTTATTGAGTCTCTATCCCGTGCCGAACATCCCGTCGACAACGGCGGGTCGCGCGCCCAACCGTTTCGCTGTCACAACTCCCAACATTCAGAACACCCGGCAGGAAACGATTCGCGTCGATCATAACTTCACTTCAATGCACCGCCTGACTGGACGCTACACGCGCGACCTCTCCAACACGCGTGAGCTGGGCGGACTGTTTTTTGGCGTGACCATTCCGGACGTCGCCACTACCGAAACCGCAGTGCCGGGCGACGTGCTGGCGATCACTTTGACCAGCACCTTTGGTCCAAGGATCGTTAACGAGGCGACCTTCACGTTCTCCGGCAACAAGATCACGACGCAGTTGCTGGGCCGTTACAATGGCACGGACGTTACGGTGCCTAACAAGGAACTGTTCCCCGAGAACAATTCCGGCTTGCCGCCCGTCATCGACATCACCGGCCAGCCAACAATCGGTTCGGGACAGTTGTTCAACGTCCAGTACAAGAACTGGAACCCCAAAGACAATCTGACCATGATCTACGGTCAACACACCGTGAAGGTCGGGTTTGATATCAGTTGGGAGTCCAAAGATGAAAACGCTGCGAGTCTGACGCAGGGCCGTTACGGATTTACCGGATTGCAGACCCGCGTTAGCACCGCTACTTCCGGCATCGGCCTGGCTGACTTCCTGCTCGGCAGAGCTTCGAGCTATACCGAACCGGAACGTGACGTTACCGAGCACCTGAGATTTGGTCGGACAGAGTTTTATGGCCAGGACACCTGGAAGATCAGACCGAACCTCCAGCTCGATTACGGTCTGCGCTACTACCGCTACCGGCAGCCGGTCGACGAGAACAACGTCCTCGCGACGTTCTTGCCTCAATTCTTTAACCCCGCGAAGGCTCCTGTATGCGCGAACGCCACTTGCAGTTCCTTTACGACTGCCAGCTTTGATGTGACCAATGGCTTTGCTTACGCGGGTGTGAACTCACCGTTCGGCCGTCGCGTGCAGTTGAACGACAAGAACGACTGGGCGCCACGCATCGGCTTCGCGTGGGATCCGTGGAACAACGGCAAGAGCGTGCTCCGAGGCGGCTATGGCATCTACTACGATCAGGCACTGATCGGCATCGTGGAGCAGAACTCGTTCACCACGCCACCCTTCAACAACTCGAACAGTCCGACCGGAACGGTGACGTCGCCGATCTCGTTTGGCAATCCAACGCCTGCTTCGCCTGCAACGCGAGGCAATCTCGGAACCGTTAACGCAACGACCTCGCCCTGGGTCACGCCCATCATTCAGCAGTGGTCGTTGAGCTGGCAACAGGAAGTCTTCCGTAACGCTCTCCTCGAAGTCGGGTACGCGGGCTCGGCCGGCAATCACCTGATTCGTCCCGTTGACATCAACGCGCCAACGCCGGCGGAGATCATCAACGCGTCGCGGGGCGTTGCTACTTGCGACACTGCTTTGAGCGCGTCAAACAATCCAAACAACTGCATCAACCTGGCGCGGCCGTTCCGCGGCTTCGGCGCGATCACTGACCGCCAGACGAGCGCGACATCTCGTTATCACGGTCTGTTGACTTCGTTCCGTCTGCGGCCGACTCGCGGCATCACCGCGCAGATTGCGTACACGTGGTCCAAGACGCTTACCGACGCCACGAATGATCGCGACGCGATCGACGTCCCGCAGATTCGCACGAATCTTCAACTGGAACGCGCGGTGTCGCGTCTGGATCGTCCGCATGTGTTTGTAGCAAGTTACGTTTACGAGGTGCCGGCGTTCCACTCGGGCTGGGCCGCTTCGGGCTTCGGCAAGTTGTTGGTGAGCGGCTGGGAAATCGCGGGCATCACCACCGCACAAACTGGCCTGGCACTGAATCGTGTGGTCCAGGGTTCGACGACTGTTCCGGCGCGCGGTACTCGTCCGGACATCGTCAGTGATCCTTTGGCTAACATTCCGGCGAATCCAAACGGCGGCATTCCCTATGCTTTCAATCCATTTGCGTTCCGCACGACGTTGTCGGGCCAGATTGGAAACTCTCCGCGGTCGCCGTTCCGCTTCCCGAGCCAGTTCTTCACGGATGTGAATCTGACGAAGAACTTTAATTTCACGGAGCGGTACAAACTCCAGTTCCGCGCGGAGTTCTACAACGTTTTCAACAGGACGATCTTTAACGACGTCTTCCAAACCATTCCGGATCGACTGCCGACAGATGCGGCTTTTAACAGCATTCAGAATCTGGCTGCGATCAGTCAGTTCGGGCAGTTCTTCTCAACCCGCGATCCGCGGCAGATTCAGTTTGGGCTGAAGTTCTACTTCTAGAAATAGCGGCAGCCACAAAGAGGCACAAAAAGCACAACCGATTTTGGTTTTGCTTCTTGTGCCTCTTGTGCTTTTTGGGGGCTTAAGGTTTGGTCACCGCACGTTCCAGGCGTTTTCGTTCTTCGGAGCTTAGACGTTGGGCGGTGGCGAACGCTTTGCGCGCGTCTTCGGTGCGACCGGCGCGAGTGTAGGCGCGGCCGAGAAGCGCGAAGGCATTGGGCCAGGTGGGATCTAAGGCGACGGCGCGTTCCAGCAAGGCGATCGCCTCGTTCACCGAGCCTTGTTTGAAACGTGCTTGCGCGAGCGTCTCAATGGCCGGTCTGAAACTTTGATCGGCCGCCACCACTTTGCTGAGTTCGCTGACGGCCTCGTCCAGTTTGCCGCGTTGAAAATAGATCTGGCCGACTTGATACCTTGCCAGCAACATGTCGGGGTTTTGTTGCAACTCCTTCTGAAACTCGACCAGCGCTTCATCAAGACTGCCGCGTTTCACGAATGCAAGACCCAGCGCGTAGTGGGCTTCCTTCAGCGACGCGTCTATCGCGGCCGCGCGCTGAAATTCTGCGATGGCTTTGTCGGTTTCGCCCGCGTTGTCCAGTGCTTCGCCGAGACGCAAGTGAGTCTTTGCTACATCAGGCGCAAGCTGGACCGCTTTTTCGAAACTTGTAACAGCATCGGGATAGCGTTTCAGTCGCAGGTAAACTTCTCCCAACGCGACCATACTGCCGGCATCGTTTGGAGTCAGTTTGACGAGCTGTTCGAGCTCGGTTGCGGCTTCCTTAAACTGTTCGGTAGCGATCAGCGACAACGCCAGTAGCTGTCTCGCTTGCGTGTGTTGCGGATTGATCTTCACGGCGTTGCGCAACGAATC
>DASXRE010000204.1:0-3682 GCA_036506775.1 Pyrinomonadaceae bacterium
TAACCAGCAAATACGCAACGATTAGAATAACCTTCATGCAGCCTCAGACGCGGTCTGTTCGTTTCGCAAAACAAGGTGATTCTCGAGGACCAGCGCGTCGAAGCTGGCGCGGCTAAACGTCCTGATCGCGTCTTCCGGCGAGAGGACGATCGGCTCTTGTATGTTGAACGACGTGTTGAGTAGAAGCGGAACCCCAGTCAGCTTTTCAAACTCGTGAATGAGCTCCCAGTATCGCGGATTCACTTGGCGGCTGACGGTTTGCGGACGCGCGGTGCCGTCCACGTGAACTACGGAAGGAATGTTGCCACGTCGTTCTTCGCGCACGTTGAGCACCGTAATCATGAACGGATCGTAATAGGGATGCCCAAATAGTCCTTCGGCTGCTTCCGCCAGCATCGAAGGCGCCAACGGCCTAAACCACTCACGCAATTTCACCTTCTGGTTGAGCAACTCACGCATGTCGGCGCGCCGCGGATCCGCGAGGAAGCTGCGATTTCCCAACGCCCGCGGACCAAATTCCATCCGGCCCTGAAACCAGCCGATAACAGCGCCGTTAGCCAACAGCGATGCGACGCGCGGAAGCAACTCTTCGTCGGGCAGCGTGTGAAATTTCAATCCTGCGGCGCGCAAAGCGGAGGCACATTCTTCTGAACTAAAACCCGGACCGTAGTAAGCATGTTCCATGCGGAAGTTGCGCGGTTGCTGCAAACGACTATGCCAAACAAGCAACGCCGCACCCAGTGAACAGCCCGCGTCACCAGCTGCGGGTTGAATAAAGAACTGCTTGAACGGCGTTTCAGTCATGATCCGGCCGTTCATAACGGAGTTGAAAGCGACCCCACCAGCCATGCAGAGATTCTCGCTGCCTGTTTCTTCATAAAGACCAGCGAGCAGATAGAGGGCAGTATCTTCCAAAACTTTCTGCGCGCTTGCGGCGATGTTCCAGTGCTTCTGGCTAAGCTCTGCGCCCTTGGAGCGCGGCGGACCGAGGGCTTTGATCAACTCTTCGCTGAACTGGTAATACTTCGCGAGGTGATGATCCAGCACGCGGATGTCGAGCCGAAAATCGTGGTGGCCATTCACTGAGAGCACTCGTTTCGCAAAGAAGTCGTAGTATTCAGGCTTGCCGTACGCAGCCAGGCCCATCACTTTCCATTCGTCGCCTTCGAACATGTCAAAACCGAGATAGTTCGTGACGGCTGAATAGAACTGGCCCAGTGAATGGGGCAGTTTGATTCTCTTGAACGGATGAATGTTTCGGTCTTCGCCACGGCAAAACAGCGTGGTCGTGTCTTCGCCGGTGCCGTCCCACGTCATGATGGCTGCTTTATCGAAACCCGAAACGAAAAACGCACTGGCAGCGTGGCACTGGTGATGTTCGAGAAAGTGAAACTTGAAATTGCTGTCGCCGAAGTGCTCGCGAATCCGGCGCGGATGACGCAGCATTCCCAGATAACTCTCGCCGACCTGAGCCACGCCGCGGTCGACACGTGCCTTGAACATATCGCGGGAAATGACGGCGGACTTCAATGCCTGCATCGCTTTGTGACGCAGCACCCAAGGTTTCCAGTAGAGACCGATGTGTGCGACGTCGGCGATGCCTATCCCTGCTTCATCAAGGCAGTACTGCATCGCATGGTAGGGGAATCCGCTGTGATGCTTGCGTCGGGAAAACCGCTCTTCCTCAGCGGCGGCGACGATCTCGCCATCCTTTATAAGGGTAGCGGCGGAGTCGCCGAGTGTAGTTAAACCAAGGATGTACATCAGGCGCTAAATATACACAAAGGGATGTTCAACCACGAACTGCCTCTGTGTCTCTGTGCCTCTGTGGTGCTTCCCCGAAACAAAACACAGAGGCACAGAGACACAGAGAGTGTCACCATAAGCTCAGGTTCAGACATCCCGGACTACCGAACGTAAGGCTTCAGCCAGTTTCTGCGCGTGTATTTCAGTACTGTAATGCTCGACGGCGTAGTTGCGACCGGCCCCGCCCATGCGCCGCCGCAGAGCGGCGTCACTCAGCAGCCGGGCGAGGTGCTCGTACCAGTCTTGTTCGTTACGCGCGACAAAGTGCGTCTGGTTCGGCTGCGCAACCTCCTGGCAAACCCCGACTGGGCTGACGACAAAAGGCACGCCGACCGCCATGTATTGAATTGCCTTGAAGCAAGATTTCCCGACCGACCAGTCGTCTTCAATGATCGGATAGACTCCGATATCGAGCGACTGAAAATCAGCGATCTCTCTGTCGAGCTTCCACGGCAGATTCTCGATCTCCACGCCGGGAATCACGACACTGTCTTCCCCGGCCCCGACGAGCCGCAAACGAAACCGGTGCTCGCGAGCGAGACGTTCAAGCGGCGGAAAAATTGTCTTCACGTACGGGAAAGTCGAGTGTGTGCCGATCCAGCCGATAACCGGCACATCGTTCTCGGGTCGCTCAGCCAACGGTCGAAAACTCGCGGCATCAACCACCGTCGGAATCACCACTGCGGGCCGTCCCTTGCTGCTCACATAGGCAGCAATCTCACGATTGCCGCACGTCACCAGCCGCGACCAGCGAATCAGATCGTTTGTCTTGCTGAACCACTTCAACGTGCTTCCCAGCCGGCCGTAGGTCGGACTCTTGTAGGAAACGTACGTTGCGTCGTCGAGATCCAGAACCATCGGACAGTCGTGCAGGTTGATCGTCAACCATTCAACGACTGGTGGTCCAAACATCATCGCCTCGCGTTGCACAAACAGCACGTCCGCCTTTCGCGCGCGCCACAATTCGCGCACACGCCGAATCGACGCGAGCGTCAGACCCAAAGCTGTGCGGGGCCATTGCGATCGTTGGTAAAGCGATCCGTGCAGGCGTGAGTCGATAAAAGGATAGACGGAGAGTTCGATCCCCTGCTTCGCGAGAGGCTCGATGAATTGGATCATTCGAAACCGGGTGGCCGCCGCCTCAACCGGATATGTTGCCAGGCCCAGGACTCTCATCTGGCGTCGCTGACCGGTGATTCAGGCTTTTGACCGGTCCCGAGCCAGCCAAAGTTAGGAATGACCTGCGACCGCTTCAGGCCCGCGCTTGTTAACCACGTTTCTACCTGGCTTCTGGTGTAGCGGTTTTCAATCGGCGCCGAGAACCGGTCCAACTGATCGTTGACGCAGACGCGAAAAGGCAGCACCGCATATTGCTTCATTGGCATGTTCGCCGCAGTCGCACGCAGCGGCGGCACGAGCTGCATGAGGCGATATGGCCAGACGAAAAAGACAAACGCCGCCAGCGCACTCGGATAAGCCAGCGCATGCACGGCCCAGTGCGGCATTCTCGTCGTCAGATTGCGCGCCGAGTTAACCACACTCAGGAGTAACGACTTTATCGGCCGCCGCTCAGCCTGCCAGTAGAGATAGATCTGGATCTCGCCTCCCGGTTTGAGATATCGCAGCAGGTTTTGAAATGCACTTTCCGGTTCCGGCAGATGATGCAACACGCCAATCGAGTAGATGAAATCGAAACCCTCTAACGGAAACGGTGGATGATACAGATCAGCCTGGACGACGTGAACATTTTCGAGCGCCGCCGTATTTTTTCGCGCTACTTCAACGGCGGGACCGAGATCGATGGCCCACACCTCACGCGCGTACTTGCCGGCGTAGTAAGCAAAACGTCCGTTGCCACAACCCGCATCCAAAACTT
>DASXRE010000205.1:0-8814 GCA_036506775.1 Pyrinomonadaceae bacterium
AGTACCTGCCGTCCGTGCGCCAACGCACTTATGCAATGAGTTTCCCAGGCGAGACTGAATCGACTTCCCCGTCTGCGCACTACCAACAGCGTCAGTCCATAAGCGGCCTGGCGCACAGACGGATTCACCGGCTTGACATGACAATGATAAGGGACCTTCTATGAGCGATATCGATGTCATGCAAAAAGCGAACGGCGAAATCAATTCTCCGACACAGTCCGAGTTTGATCCGGAACGCTGGGCGCAGCTAAACCCATGGCTCTCAGAAGGCCAGCCAGATGACAGAACACCGATGAACGGTTCTGTCAAAGACAGCGGCGGAACACCATCCGTTCAGCGCTCCTTCGCACGGCGGTCTCATCAGGCGATGTTCAAAAAGTGGTCGCAAGCGAGACACGATTAAATGCACTCCTCTACTCTACCGATGAAAAAACAGATGAAAGCCCACTCGGAACCACGCGGCATTTCAGCTGTCGTGGATCGTTTGATTGAAATGACCATGGAGAATGTCCGTGTGGAGTGATTCCCGGCAGCCTGACGGCGATGCCGTGAGAAGCTTGAGACTTTGTGTTAATGCATAACCTGGGAGTGACTTGCTACTTCGCCGTGCGTCTTTTTGGGCTTCGCCTTTTATTTATCTTTTTCCCATTCGTATGAGAGAGTACATCGCCGGGTTGACACTCAAGCGACCCGCAGATCTTCTCCAACGTTTCAAAATTGATTCCCAGTGCCTTACGCTTCTTTAACCGCCACAGTGTCGTATGGCTGATACCCGTCTCTTTAGCCAGCCAATAGAAAGACCGGCCGCGGTTTTCCAGTAATTCATCTATTCGAATCTCAATCATGATTAATTTCGCTCGCCTCCTATTTACCACATACGATAAATAATGTCTATGTGAAATATATTCTACTGTTGACATATATCCGTAGTTGGCATAAGGTGACTGTGAATCGAGTTCGCTTACTCCCTTCTCAGCTCCTCTGGAATTTTCCAGATCACCTGAAGTCAACAGCCAGCAAACAGAGGAGCAAAAAAATGTTTGGAAGACAAGTTACTTTAAAGCTCAAGGCCAATTCAGCTACAGAACTTACCCGCATCGGCGACGCCGAGATTCTCCCGATCCTGCGCAAGCAGAAAGGATTTCGCGATGAAACCACCTTCATCGCGCCCGAACGCTCGGAAGCGGTCGCCAACAGCTTCTGGGATACCAAAGCAGATGCGGAGGCCTACGATCACACGGCATACCCCGAAGTGTTGAAGATTCTTTCAACAGTGATCGACGGAACGCCGACGGTAAAGACCTTCGAGTTCGCCAATTCGTCGTTCCACCAGCTTGCTGCTTCCAAGTTGCTGTAAGGCAGATAGATGTTCCCCCGGCGGAGGGGCGGCAATGTCCGCCCTCACCGCCAATGCCTGGATGCCGGCAGTTTCCGGAGCTTGAGGAAACCGAAGTGATTAATCTTTATCTCAATGAGCGCCGGATCGAAGATGTGACGATCCTCGATCTAAAGGGCAGGGAAAGAATCCGCGGTGTCACTGTAGCGTTGCACAAGTCGATTTGCTGCCTTGCTGACGAAGGAAAAATTCAGGTTCTTTTGGACCTCGCCTGGGTCAAGCACATTGACGCGATCGGGTTGGGCGAGCTTGTTTCAAGCCACGTAACTCTCTACGACAAAGGCGGAGCGCTCAAGCTAATGCATATGACGGAGGGCGTCCATCAACTGATGACGGCCACTAAACTTCTAACTGTCTTCGATGTTTATGACGGCGAGCCGGAAGCCCTTGCCAGCTTTGTGGGCGAAACCTTAAGGATTGTTGATCGTCAGCCCTTCTTCATGTAGCTCGAGATTAGCCGTTTGTACTTGCTCCTGCATGAAGCCTGAAGTCATCATCCTGGCCCGACTAGACGAGCTTTCTCGTGCGCCGAGCAAGACCTGTTTTTAAGACGCTCGCTCAGGTTGCCTCGCACAAACCCTTTCCGTATAATTCACAGCTTGCTCGAAGGCACGGGGTCTCGTCCGGTGGGTTCGCGCCCACTTTTTTCTTTGGGGCGAGATACGTTTCGGAAGGGGTGGCATGGGGAACGATTCGATTGCGGCGCGAGTTCAGGAACTCGCTGAACGAGTGGCAATCGACCATGGCCTCGAGCTGGTGCACGCGGAAGTTGCCGGCCCCGAGAACAAGCCGATTGTTCGTGTTTTCATTGACAAGCCGCAGGGTGTGACCCACGAGGACTGTTCGGAAGTCAGCACTCATCTGGGAACGATTCTGGATGTGGAAGACTTCATCCACGCTTCCTACACATTGGAAGTTTCATCGCCGGGGTTGGAACGTGGTCTCTACAAACGGGCCGACTACGAACGGTTCGCCGGCAGTAACGCGAAGCTGAAGACCCGGCAGCCCATCGCTGGCCAGCGTAATTTTCGTGGCCGCCTGTTCGGGCTTGAAGGCGACGAAGTGATTTTGGATGACCGAACGAACGGCCGCGTGCGAGTTCCGCTGGACTTGATTACGAAGGCCAATCTTGAGGTGGATGTTGGAGAGGAACTGCGCAAGGCTGGTAAGTAAAAGCAGAGAGAGACTTTCATGAGTTCATCGATTGCACAAAACATCGAGGCGCTTTGCCAGGAACAAGGTATTGAACGTGACCTCGTGATCGAAGCGATGAAAGAGGCCGTGCGCGCCGCTGCCAAAAAGCAGTTTCGCTCCGGTGAAGACATTCAGGTCGACTGGAATTCTGAAACCGGCATCGAACTCTCCGCCTCGAAAGTGGTCGTGGATGAAGTTGAGAACCCGGCCACCGAACTCTCGATCGAAGAAGCCCGCGAGCTGGCGGGTGACGAAGTCGAACTGGGAGACGCGCTGCTGTTGCCGCTGCCGATGGAAGAACTCGGCCGCATCGCCGCGCAAACAGCCAAACAGATCCTCTTTCAAAAAGTACGCGACGCCGTTCGCAGCAACGTCTACGAGCAGTACATCGACAAGATCGGCGACCTCGTCAACGGCTACGTGAAACGTTTCGAGCGCGGCAACATCATTGTTGACCTCGGCAATCTCGAAGCGATCCTGCCGCGTTCACAGCAATCGCGCGGCGAGCAGTGGAACCAGGGCGAACGAATCCGGGTCGTCATCAACAACGTGTCCAAAGAATCGAAAGGACCCCAGGTCGAGGTCTCGCGAACGTCGCCGGAACTTTTGCTGCGCTTGTTTGAAATGGAAGTGCCCGAGATTTACGACGGCACCGTGGTTATCAAATCCGCCGTCCGCGAGCCCGGCGAACGCGCGAAGATCGCGGTCATGTCGAATGAACGCGACGTCGATCCGGTCGGCGCCTGCGTCGGTATGAAAGGCTCGCGCGTGCAGGCCATCATTCGCGAACTGCGCGGCGAGAAGATCGACATTATCGAGTGGTCCGACGAGCCGTCAGTGTTCGCTGCCAACGCGCTCTCGCCCGCGAAAGTCAATCAGGTAAGAATCACGGACATCGAGAACCGGCAAATGGAGGTCATCGTCAACGAAGACCAATTGTCGCTGGCGATCGGCAAGCGTGGTCAGAACGTTCGTCTCGCCACGAAGCTGGTGGGTTGGAACATCGACATCCGCAGCGAAGAAGAGATCAAGCGCGAAGTCACCGAACAGATGGGCGCGCTCATCGCTTCCGGCGAGGCTGTTCCGCTATCGGCAATTGAAGGCGTCACCGCGCAGCAGGCGGAAGCGCTGGCCGCGCACGACATCAACGACATCGATGCGCTGGCCAACACGACAGTTGACGACCTGGTTGAGTTCCTTGATCTCAGTCTTGACGAAGCAGAAGTCATCCTGAACGCAGCGCAGGCCGTGATTGCAATGCGTAATCGCAACCTCGCGGAAGGCGAAGCTGCCGCGCCAGCGGAAGGCGAAACTCCGGAGGAACAGCACGCCGTTTCAGCCGAATTCGATGAGTCGGTTGAAGCAGGCGAAGTTGAGCCAAACGCGGAAATGACTGCCGAGGGTTACGACGAGGCCGTGGAACGAGGTGTTCCGTATCACGCCGAACCGGAAATCCTGGCGCGCGACTCAGCCGATCCAGTGGCGGTCACCGAAATCGAACCGCTGCCGGCCGATGAGATTTTATTAATGGAACCCGGTCGCGATCTTCGACCCGACACGATCACACCATCTCCCGACATTACCTCCTCAGGCGTGGCCGCGCTTGAGTCAGTTGAGGCGGTAGCCGCGGAGATTTTGGCGGCCGATGAAGAATTTGTTTCCGAAGCCCAGGCTGAGGCCAGGACCGGCGAAACAGAACCAACGACTCCCGCAGTTTCGGAAGATGCTGCATCAGGCGGGAGCACGGACGAAGAGAAGCAGTGATGCTTCAAACGATGCAGCCAATCAGGAAGAGCAGTGGTCCAGTTTACGCTGGACGCCTGTTCCGCTCGCTCCGCTACTGTCACGCGTTGAACTTCTGATCGACGCTTTGCGAAAGTGGTTAGGAACGAGCGAAGTTCCTAATCACCCATAGGTCGTTTCAGGACGCCATATTGAGCGTCGAGAAGGAGTGCATGACAGTTTCCTCGAAAGTTCGCATTTACGATCTCGCCAAAGAACTAAAGCTCGACACGAAGCGACTCATTGAAGAAGTGCGCCGCGAAGGCGTCGACGTCAGTGTGCCGTCAAACTCGGTCTCCAAAGAACTGGCCGAGAAGATCCGGAACAAGTATTTTCCGAAGAAAGAGACGGCGGCCAAACGCGCGGTCAAAGTCGTGAAACGCGCCGCGCTGCCGACGCCCGAAGCTCCGGTAGCAGAACTCGAGCCGGAAGTTTACGAGCCGGAACCGGTTGACGCAGCGCCGCCGCCCGCTGAGCCAGTCGAAGCGCCGCCCGTTGCTCCGCCGCCACCAGCGAAGCAGCCGATTGCTGCTCGCCTGGTGAAAAAGCTGACGCCTGCTGCGCGCGCGGAAGCTCCCGCGGCGGAAGTCGTGGAAGCGCCGGTTGCCGTCGAAGAAGAGCCAACCCCCGCGGAACCGCCCGTGGTCCACCAACCAGTCGCAGCAGCGCCCGTCGAGGCGACCGCGCCCACCAATGGTGTTGAAGTAAGAACGCCACCGCCGGCGCCCGCGCCAACGCCACCACCGTCGCGGCAAGTTCGCGTGTTGCGTCCAACGGCCGCCGCGCTTAACGCCGGCATTCGACCCGGCGAGCGTGCACCGGCGCCGCCTCCACCGCCGCCACCTCCGTCAAGAGATCGCGCGGTCGATCGCAGCAACCGTCTGCGAGAACGTCCCTCGCTGCCCCGCTCCGAACGAACGGGCACTCCGGGCGAAACCGCGACGCCGCAAACGACCTACATTCCACCGCCGGACGCCGGGCGACGCCGCTCGCGACGCAGCAGTCCACGTGGTGGGCGCAAGATCGAAGGCAAGACCGGCAGGTTCGACAAGGGCGAATTCATTCCGCCGCCGAAGGCGTTGTCACTCGAAGACCGCATCGCCACTCGGCTGGAGATGCCGGCTGCGGGTGAACTGAAATCAGTGCGCCTGATCGAAGGCTCCACGGTGAAAGAGTTTGCCGAGAAGCTCGGCATCAAGCCGAAGGACGTCGTGACACTGCTGCTTCAGCGCGGCGTTTTCGCGACCATCAATCAGCCGTTGATGGACGACGTCGCCGCTGATCTCGGCAAGCGATTTGGTTATGACGTCTCGTTCGTGCCGTTTGAAGAGATGGTCGCCGAAGAGGAGTTTGAGGAACTGATCGCCGCCGACGCCGACGACGTGGAATTGCCGCGCGCTCCGGTCGTGACCGTGATGGGCCACGTCGATCACGGCAAGACTTCACTGCTCGACGCGATTCGCGCCACTGACGTGGCTGCCGGTGAAGCCGGCGGTATCACGCAGCACATCGGCGCCTACAGCGTGCAGGTGCCGAGTGCGGACAATCCCGCCGAGACTCGCCGCGTCGTGTTCCTCGACACGCCGGGTCACGAAGCGTTCACGATGATGCGCGCACGCGGTGCGAAGGCCACTGACATTGTGGTGCTGGTCGTCGCCGCTGACGACGGCGTGATGCCGCAGACCATCGAGGCGATCGAACATTCGCGCGCTGCGGGTGTGCCGATCATTGTGGCCATCAACAAGATCGACAAACCAGACGCCAATCCCGATCGAGTCAAACAGGAGCTGGCCCAGCAGGGACTATCGCCGCTCGAGTGGGGCGGTGAGACGGAAATGGTGTTGGTGTCGGCGAAGAAGCGGCAGAATCTCGAGACATTGCTCGAAACGATTCTGTTGACTTCTGACATTCTGACACTGCGCGCCAGTCCGACGCGTCTGGCCGCTGGCGTGGTGCTGGAAGCGAAACTCGATCGCGGCCGTGGCGCCGTCGCAACGGTGCTGGTCCAACAGGGCACGCTGCGAATTCACGAGCCGTTCATCGTCGGACAGATCTATGGACGCGTCCGCGCGATGTTCAACGATCGTGGCGAGCCGATTACGGAAGCCGGACCAGCAACTCCCGTGGAAGTGCTCGGTTTGCAAGGTGTGCCGCAGGCCGGCGAAAGTTTCCAGGTCGTCTCAGACATCACGAAGGCGCAATCCATTTCGCAACACCGGCAGATGTTGAGTCGCCAGGCGACGTTGTTGCAGACGACCAAGCGCGGTATCGAAGCGCTCGGTGAGAGTGAAGTCAAGGAACTGCTGGTCATCATCAAGGCGGACGTGCAGGGTTCAGTCGAAGTGTTGAAATCGACGCTGCAAAAGCTCTCGACGGATCGCGTGAAAGTGAAAGTGATTCGGTCGGGCGTGGGCGCGATTACCGAATCCGACGTGTTGCTCGGTTCGGCGACGCAGGCTGGATCGTCTTCATCGGCGGTCGTGATCATCGGCTTCAACGTGCGGCCGGAAGCAAGAGCCGCCGACGTGGCGAAGCAGGAAGACGTCGATATTCGTCTCCACTCGATCATCTACAAGGTCGAGGAAGAGATTCTCGCAGCCATGATCGGCATGCTCGAAGCGATCGAGAAGGAAAAGATCCTCGGCAAAGCTGCGGTACGCGAAGTATTCCGCGTGCCGAAAGCTGGAACCGTGGCCGGCTGCATGGTCATCGATGGCGTGGTGCGCCGCAACGCGCGAGCACGGGTCATTCGCGATGGCGTCGTAAGCTGGGAAGGAAACATCGCGTCGCTGCGCCGGTTCAAGGACGACGTTTCCGAAGTGCGCGAAGGCTTCGAGTGCGGTATCAGTCTGGAAAACTTCAACGACGTGAAAGTCGGTGACCAGATCGAGGCGTATATTGTGGAGCGAGTCGCAGCGACGGAGTTGTAAGACCAAAGCGCCGGCGAGCCGGCGACTCTTTGGAGTGCGGGGACTTGTCACCGCTTTGGTCAACTCGGCAGAGTTATGCATCGGACAGAGAGATTCACGGATACGTTGCGAGAGGAGATTGCCCAAATCGTCGGCTTTGAACTTGAAGATCCACGGCTGACGACGGTAACCGTAACCGACGTTCGCCTCTCGTCCGACAAACGCAACGCACGCATTTACGTGACCGTTGCCGGTGATGAAGCGGAACACAAGTCGGCGCTGAATGCCTTGAAGCACGCGGCGCCGTACGTTCGCAAGCGACTTGGCTTCTCGTTGAATCTGCCCCGCACGCCTGAGCTGCACTTCGTACGCGATCGCGTCGAAGAGCAAGGGGAACGAGTGGACCAGTTGTTGAGAGAGATTGAACTGGAAAAGGAGTAAGTATCCTGATCTTTGTACCCGGATCTTGGGGTGCAAAGTTCAAGGAACAAACCATGCTAAGTCAAGTAGTCGAGTTGATCGAGTCAAAACGTCGTTTCGCGATCACCTCACACATTCGCCCAGACGGTGACAGTCTTGGTTCATCGCTCGGTCTTTATTGGTTGCTGCGCGCCCTCGACAAGGATGTCGAAGTCATCATGCGCGATCCGGTACCGCACGCGTACCAGCAACTGCCGGGCGCCGCTGACGTGCGAGTCAGGCCCGCAGTCGATTCTTCGTATCACGCGGTATTCGTGATTGAGTGCTCCGACATTACCCGCCCCGGACTGATCGATCTCGAAAAACAGTTTGTCGTGAACATCGATCACCATTCCACGACTGCGTTGTTTGGCAGCATCAACTGGATCGACTCCACCGCCTCCGCGGTCGGCGAGATGATCTACAACTTGTGCAAGGCCACCGGCGTGCGCGTGACGAAAGAGATCGCCGAGTGTGTCTACACCGCGCTGATCACCGACACCGGATCGTTTCACTACTCGAATACGACCGAGCGCACGTTCAAAGTCGCGTCTGAGTTGGTCCGTACTGGTGTTAAGCCCGCGAAAACTGCCGAAGCAGTGTTTGCCAGTTATCCCTGGAGCAGGATCGAGTTGATGGGAGCGGTACTCTCGACCGCGCGGCGTGACGAGACAGGACGGGTCGCGTGCATGCGCCAGTCGCTCGAAATGCAGCATTGCGCACACGCTTCAGATGAGGATGCGGATGGGTTTGTTAACTACCCGTTGACGGTGGGCGACGTCGAAGCGGTTGCGTTGTTGAAGGAGTGTGAGCCGGGAGTTTATCGCACCAGTCTGCGCTCGAAAGGCGACGTGAACGTTGCGAAGGTGGCGGAGAAGTTCGGTGGCGGCGGTCATCGCAATGCCGCGGGCTGCACGTTGCGCGGAAGTTGGGAAGAGACGGAGACGGTGATCGTGGGGCTGTTGCAGGACGCGGTGAAGCGTGCTGACGGGTTGGGTGATCTCACTGAGGATGTGTTGAAAGAATCCGTGGTCTAGTTTGTAGGGGCGGCACTCCGTGGCCGCCCCTGCGCGT
>DASXRE010000206.1:0-5203 GCA_036506775.1 Pyrinomonadaceae bacterium
GAAAAGGAGACCAAAGCGGTGACAAGTCCCCGCACTCCAAGGAGGTGCTGCACTCCAGGGAGGCCGCTCATTTCTGCGGGCGGTTTTGGCTTGAACCTGCGGTCGAGTTGTTAGAGAATTGCCGCGTTCCTGTCTCGCACCTATATATAAAAGGACAGCCGAGTTCAACTGACCACTTTTTCTGGGAGTCTTTTGCGTGCACCTTCTGCCCGGTCGTACAACAAAGGTCTGTAAACCAGCGCTGCTGCTTGTCGTTCTTCTCTGCGCTGCCGCCGTCCGGGCCGAAGTCCATCTGCCGGCGATCATCGGTGACAACATGGTGCTGCAACAGGGCACCAAAGTCCGCGTCTGGGGAACCGCCAACGCCAACGAACGCGTCACCGTCACCTTCAATAATCGATCCGCCAATGCAGTGGCCGATTCACAGGGACGCTGGAAAGTGTGGCTCGGCCCTTTCAAAGCAGGTGGGCCATTTGAATTAACGGTTAAGGGCGACACGATAATAACTATCAAGAACGTTCTCGTCGGCGAAGTTTGGTTGTGCTCCGGCCAGTCCAACATGGAATGGCCACTCATCAACACGGTCAACGGCACCGACACCGTCGCGCAGGCAAACCTTCCGCAGATCAGGCTCTTCACCGTTGAGAAGCACACTTCCACAACGCCGCTCAGCGACGTCGACGGACATTGGGTCGTCACCACTCCCGACGACGCGGCGCGCTTCTCCGCGGTCGGATATTTCTTCGGCCGTGAACTCTACCAGCACCTGAAAGTTCCAGTCGGACTTATTCACAGTTCCTGGGGTGGGACTCCGGCCGAAGCCTGGACCAGCCACGACGCGCTCGTTTCAGTTCCCGAACTGAAACCGATCCTCGATCGTTACGAAAGCAGTTTGAACGCGCTACCGCAAACAAAAGAAGCTTACGCGCGCACACTCGCCCAATGGGAAGAGAAAAATCTTTATCTCGATGGCGAGAACAAAGGTGAGGGTTTGGGCTACGCCGATCCATCAACCCCCACCGCTGACTGGAGCAAGATGGATCTGCCGCAACAACTCGAAAGCGCGGGACTGCTCATCGATGGCGCGGTGTGGTTTCGCAAGGTAGTGGAATTGCCTGAGTCGTGGTCCGGAAAAGATCTCGTGCTGAATCTGCCGCCGATCGACGATTACGACACGACCTATTTCAACGGCAAGAAGATCGGCGCGACAGGACGAGAGACGCCGAACAGTTACATGGTGCCACGGAAGTATGTGGTGCCCGGCTCGTTGGTCCATGGCGGCACAAACGTAATCGCGCTGCGCGTCTTCGACAGCGCAGGAGAAGGTGGCTTTAGTCGCGGCGGCAAGTTTTCACTAGGATCAGCGAACGCCGCGGACTCCGAGCTGGTTTCCCTGCGTGGCACCTGGGAATACAAAGTGGAGCTGGCGCTGGAACCAAAACACCCCGACTGGGGCTCGCGTCCTGACGCGGTGGGAGTCAGTAATCAAAACAATCCGAGTGTGCTTTACAACGCGATGATCGCGCCGCTGGTTCCTTTCGCGATTCGCGGCGCGATTTGGTATCAGGGCGAAAGCAACGCCGGCCGGGCCTATCAGTACCGCACGCTTTTCCCGCTCATGATTCGCAATTGGAGAAGTGCTTGGGGACGCGAGTTTCCGTTCTACTTCGTACAGCTAGCCAATTGGCACGCGCACAAAGCTGAACCGGACGAAAGTGACTGGGCCGAGTTGCGTGAAGCGCAAACGATGACGTTGCGCGAGCCGCAGACCGGAATGGCTGTAACGATCGACATCGGCGACGAGAACGAGCTTCATCCGCGTAACAAGCTCGACGTCGGCCGCCGGTTAGCCGCATGGGCGCTCGCGAGCACGTACGATCAGAAACTCGTTCCTTCAGGCCCGCTCTTCGAGCGCTTCACTGTTGACGGCGACAAGGTGCGAATAAGGTTTAAGCACGCCGCTGGATTGAAGACCATCGATGGTGGTCCGGTGAAGGGGTTTGCGATCGCCGGAGACGATCATCGCTTTGTCTGGGCCGACGCCCGCATTGATGGCGACGCGATAGTGGTTTCGAGCGCACAGGTCTCAAAGCCAGTTGCCGTGCGTTATGGCTGGGCCGACAACCCGATCGTCAATCTGTACAACAACGCAGGCTTGCCTGCTTCCCCTTTTCGCACGGATGACTGGCCCGGAGTCACTGCGAATCGTCATTAACGATCCCCCTCCCACGCAGTCAGGAGGAAACTATGTCTACGAGAATTCAAAGGATCGTCAGTCGTTGCCTGGTTTACACAATGGCACTCGGCTTCTACATCGGTACCACCACACCGTCGAAAGCGGCGAATGTTTCTGTCAACGTCGATTACACCAGTCCGAGACAGACTATAGAAGGATTCGGCGCGTCAGCCACCTGGGTCGCCAACGATATCGACTCGTTCTCGCCGGCAAAGCAGACGCAGATATTCGATCTGCTGTACAACACGTCGCAAGCAGGCGCCGGGCTGAGTTGGGTACGTGTCGGAAGTTTCTTGTGCGACTTCAACCCATCGCCGGGAGTTTTCGATTGGAATCATTGGGGCATTCAGAGCGGGATGCGGTGGCTGCAAAGGGTGAACGCAGCTTACGGTGTGAATAAATACATCGTCTCGACATGGAGCCCGCCCGGCTGGATGAAAGACAATAACTCATGCACCAATGGCGGCCACGTTCGTTCTCAGTTCTACCCCGATTTGGCAGCGTTGAAGATCCAGTGGCTGCGAAACGCGAAGACGCAACTCGGTTTCGAAGCGCAAGTGGAAAGCGTGCAGAACGAACCAAACACGAGAGCGAACTACGACAGTTGTGAATGGACCACAGCGGAGATGAGTTCCTTCGTTGCCAACCACATGCAACCGGCGTTAGCCAGTAGCGGACTCGTTTCGAAGTTGATGTTGCCGGAAGCTTCTTTCTACTCGAACTTCGACAACTCCTGGGGATTTCCGCTGCTCAATGACCCCGGCACGCGCGCAGCGACTGCAATCGTGGCCACGCATGGCTACGGACGAACCGACAACTTCTCCACACCGTGTGCGAGTTGCGCGCAGTACAACAAACCCATCTGGCAGACCGAAGACTCGAATCTTGATGGGAAGTACAACGGCAGCATCGACGACGGCATGACGTGGTCCACCGAGATCAACAAGGCGCTTAACGGCGGCCGCTTCAGCGCCTGGTTTTACTGGTGGGTGATGACTCTTCAGAATGACAATCAGGGTCTCATCAATGCGAATCCGTCGACTGATTCGTTCCAGGTGCCGAAGCGACTCTATGTTGTGGGCCAGTTCAGCCGCTTCATCAGACCCGGCTCAGTGATGCTCGCGTCGACCTCGAGCGATTCGACCTTGCAAGTGACTGCGGTGCGGCCGGCAACCGGCAACGTTGCGATCGTTCTCGCCAACACCGGCAGGAATTCGCATACCGTGACGGTTAGCTTGACTGGTATCACTGCGCCTGCGACTGTAACGCCATATCGCACATCGGCTAGTGAGAATCAGGCGCAACTGGCGCCGATCGGCGTGTCTGCGAATTCTTTTACGATCACTGTGCCTGCGAAATCAGTCGTGACGGTGGTGGGTTAAGCCAAGTTTCCCTTCCATGGAGGATTAATGATTGAGTAAAAAAGTTTCGAGACGCACATTCGCGAAGGTCATCGGTGCGGCAGCACTAACGTCCGCCGTTGAGTTACCGGTGTCAGGTTCCGGTTCGCCCTTGTCACAAGCAGCCGCGCAGGGCGATGCGTTGCGCTCGTTCCCGCCCGGCTTCGTGTGGGGCTCTGCGACCGCTTCGTATCAGGTCGAAGGCGCGGTTAACGAAGATGGCCGCGGCCCCTCGATCTGGGACACCTTCTCGCACACGCCCGGCAAGGTCAATAACAATTCAACGGGTGACATCGCCAACGATCATTACCACCTCTACAAGGGCGACGTGCAGTTGATGAAGGCGCTCGGCGTAAAGGCTTATCGCTTCTCGATCGCCTGGCCGCGCGTGTTCCCCAACGGTGATGGTCCAGCGAACCCGAAGGGTCTCGACTTTTACAACCGGCTCGTCGATGAGTTACTCGCCAATGGCATACAGCCCTACGCGACGTTTTATCACTGGGATCTGCCGCAGTCGTTGCAGGACCGATTTGGCGGTTGGGAAGGACGCGAGACCGCGAAAGCTTTCGCCGATTACGCGGGTTACGTCGCGGCTCGTCTGAGTGATCGTGTCAAACACATCTTCACCATCAACGAGTTTGGTGCATTCGTCGAGGTGGGCTACCGCTGGGGCGTTCACGCGCCGGGTTTAAAGTTGACGGGTTTGCGGCTGAACCAAACGCGCCACCACGCCGTGTTGGGTCACGGCCTCGCCGTACAGGCGATTCGCGCAGCCGCGAAACCGGGAACGAAAGTCGGACTCGCCGAGAACGCTACCATCGCTGCGCCGGTATTTGAGACGCCCGCGAACATCGCCGCGGCCGAACGTGCGATGCGCGAGATGAACGCGCAATACCTTACGGTGATTCAGGAAGGCAAGTACACCGACTGGTATCTGAAACAGGCGGGCGCCGACGCGCCGAAATTCACGCCGGAAGATCTCAAGGTGATCTCATCGCCGCTCGACTTCGTCGGCATCAATGTTTACACGACTGACTTCGTTCGCGCAGACGAGTCTTCGCCGGTAGGCTTCGCTTACGTGCCACGTCCGAAGTCGTTTCCGCACGCGCCGTCGTTCTGGCTCTACGTTGCGCCGGAAGCGCTCTACTGGGGACCGCGACACGTCGCGAAGCTGTGGGGTGCGAAGGAGATCTACATTACGGAGAATGGCTGTTCGTCTTCGGATGAGCCCGCGGCCGATGGACGTGTTTACGACACGGATCGCGTGACTTACCTGCGCAGTTACCTGACGCAACTACGTCGCGCAACCGCTGAAGGCATTCCCGTACGCGGCTACTTCCTCTGGAGTCTGATGGACAATTTCGAGTGGGCCGACGGTTATACGAATCGTTTTGGCCTTCACTACGTCGACTACGCCACGCAAAAGCGCACGCCAAAGCTGAGCGCAGATTTTTATCGCGAGGTCATCGCGCGCAACGCCGTCGTGTGAGGCGCTCTTCTATATGTCCTGTAGGGGCGGCACTCCGTGACCGCCCCAACGTCTTTACAAAGGCAAGTCGAAACGCGC
>DASXRE010000207.1:0-14164 GCA_036506775.1 Pyrinomonadaceae bacterium
ACCCGGCGTTGAAACGCCGGGCTAAACTCACTTCGACGCTACGCGTCGAAACGAGGAACGGAGCTCAAGCCTGCCGGCGTGAGGCGCTGGTCACCGCTCGTGGCGTATCGGTCAAACGAAGTTCGGCGGCGCAGTCGTGACACAGCCAGACGATGATGTGTGGAGCATCAGACCAGAAGAACGAACTTACTTTCCCCGCCACCTGCACCGCATGATCGACGCGGAGCCGTTGCAACGCCTGAATGTAGAATACGCCATTGTAAAACTCGCCTTCGGCGCCCTCATCACGGTGAATACACTCTCGTTCACGAAACATCTGTCTAGGCATGATGAATCACCAAATTATCCGCCACACGCGGTTACCAAAACGTTATAAGAGTGTCGGGGATGAGCTGCTAAATGTGAGAGTCTCGAAACGGGCAGCGATACTATATCACGGATGGCGCACACCTTCGAAAATTTCGTTGATGTTTGACAGGTCGCGGTTACGATGCTGCGCGTTGCGTCGCTCGCGTCGTTCAACGCGGCGCGCACGACGCTCTTGCCATTCATCTACGAGCACCGCGTCTCTGATTCTGCGTAACGCTTCGTCGTCACTGAGCTGCGGGTCAATAGCCGGAACAGATTGTGTAGCCTCCTTTTTGTCCGTGTTTCTGGCCTTAGGTTTTAGGTGTTGCGGCATGATCTCGACAACCGGCAGTTCGGGACTTTCTTCAGATACAGATGATACGGATAGAGACTGAATCTCGGGGTCGGGAACGTTGCGGAGCTTGAAGTACGCAGATAGCAACGCCGAAGCCGCACCGAGAACCATCGCGATTGCAAATGCCCCGCCGAGAAACCAACGACGGTGATGTTTGACCTTAGCGTCGATCTGTCTCAGTGGCACAACCTGCTGAGCCGTCAACACAGTAAGTTCATCATCGAAATGTGGCTGCTCTGCCATTTAACCTACGGCGCTTTGCAATCACAGGGCCACGTGAGGAATGCTTGTTTCAGCGCAGTTTAATGCCTGTTTGGACGGGGAGACGGGACGAAAACCTTCCGATTTGGTGCACGAAAACGACGCGCTCGTCTGTTCACTGATCAAGTGACGAGGCGCTTCGCACGCCTTTCGTCAAGAACTTCTATACTCTCTTTCACGCGACTGTAAATTCCGTCAGCATCGAGGCCATACTTCGCCAGCAAGAGCTTCGCGTCACCGTGCGTGATCAGCCGGTCCGGAACACCCATTCGCACCACGCGAACTTTGTCTTGCAAACCGTTCTCTTCCAGCAGCTCGATCACGGCCGATCCGAAGCCGCCCGCGAGGTAAGCTTCCTCAACCGTAACGATCAAACGCTTCGTGCGTGCCAGCGCCAGCAGCAATGGCGCGTCGAGTGGTTTCACAAACCGCGCATTGACGACAGTCGTTTCAATACGATCCTTCGCGAGTTGATCGGCGGCTGCAAGCGACGGATGGACCATGGCGCCGTAAGCGACAATCGCAATCTCGCCGCCGTCGCGCAGGATCTCGCCTTTGCCGATCTCGAGCAGTTGCGGTTCGCGTTTGATGTCCGCGCCGACGCCGTTGCCGCGCGGATAACGCATCGCTGCCGGACCAACGTGCTCCAGCATCGTGTAGAGCATGTCGCGCATCTCGCCTTCATCTTTCGGCGCCATCAGGATGAGGTTTGGAATCGCACGCAGATAAGCGATGTCAAGCAAGCCGTGATGAGTTTGTCCGTCGCCACCGGCGATGCCGCCACGATCCATGCAGAACTTCACATTCAAATCCTGAATGCAGACGTCGTGGATCAGTTGATCGAAACCGCGCTGAAGAAACGTTGAATAGATCGCGCAGACGGGTTTCAGTCCTTCGCATGACATTCCGGCCGCGAAGGTGACGCAGTGTTGTTCAGCAATGCCGACGTCAAATGAGCGCTCGGGAAACTTCTCGAGTGCCTTGCAAACTCCCGTGCCGTCAGGCATCGCGGCCGTCAACGCGACGACCTTTGGATCTTTCTCCATCATCTCGCAAAGCGCGTCGCCAAAGACGGCAGTGTAGGTCGGGGCTTTTGAAGTGCTCTTGATTGGTTTGCCGGTTTTCAGATCGAAAGGCCCAGTGGCGTGCCAGCGATAGTAGTCGGGCTCAGCTTGCGGGAAACCTTTGCCCTTTGTGGTCAGCGCGTGAACGATCACGGGTCCATCCTTGATCTGCTTCGCTTCGCTTAAAGCCGCGACGAGCGCTCGCGGATTGTGACCGTCGACGTAGCCGATGTACTTGAATCCCAGTTCACTCACCAAAGCGCCGGGCAGCACTGCCGCGGCAATAACGTCCTTCATCGTCTTGGCTGCGTGGTGCAAACGCTCGCCTACGGACGGAATCGCCAACAGCTTTTCTTCAACTTCGTCTTTGAAACGATGATAACCGTGCGCGCCGCGGATCCGATTAAGATAACCGGTCAACGCACCGACCGCGGGCGCGATCGACATTTCGTTGTCGTTGAGAACGACAATGAGCCGGCTCTTCAGGTGACCCGCCTGGTTGATCGCTTCCATTGCCATGCCGCCTGCAAGTGACGCGTCGCCGATCAATGCGACAACGTGATAGTCCTCTCCCTTCCGGTCGCGAGCGATCGCCATGCCGAGCGCTGCCGAAAGCGAGGTGGAAGCGTGTCCTGCGCCAAAGGTGTCGTACTCGGATTCGTCTCTGCGCAGGAAGCCGCTGATACCGCCGTATTGCTTGATCGTTGGCAACAGATCGCGCCGGCCGGTCAGAATCTTGTGCGCGTACGCCTGGTGACCGACGTCCCAAACGAGCCGGTCCTTTGGCGTGTCGAAGGCGTAATGCAACGCCACCGCAAGCTCGACCGCGCCGAGCGAGGCACCGGTGTGGCCGCCCACTCGAGACATCGTCTCGAGAATGTAGTTGCGAATTTCATCAGAAACGGTGCGGAGTTGCTCCGGGGGTAGAGCACGCAGATCAGCAGGCGAGTTAATACTCTCAAGGATGCTCATTGTGGCCGCATTGTACCCCAATCATCTTTTTTTCAATCCTGGTACCATACTTGGCGATATAAAGTACTCTGCGTTGGTGCTGGCGTCAAGCTAATTTTCACCTCGCAGCCGCAGCACGGCAATCTCAGGCCGGACACCGAACCGTACCGGCAAACCAATCACGCCCGTGCCGCTCGACACGTATAACTGCGTTCCGCCTCGGCGAAAGAGCCCGCGATCGTATTTCAAATCCCTCGTGGCCAGCCGCGCAGGCGCGCCCAGCCACGGAACTCTGATCTGGCCGCCGTGTGTGTGGCCACTGAGGATGAGCGCGATGTTCTGCGTCTGGTCCAGGTCAAGCACACTCGGTTGGTGCGAGAGCAAAACCGTCGGCGTGTCCGGCTTCAAACCAGCGAAGGCGCGCTTCCAGTCAACGGCGTTCCAGCTCCAGTCGTCGATGCCCGAGAGTTGCAGCGAATCTGGTCCGCGCTGAAGTGTCGTAAGCGCGTTATTCAGCACCGCGATGTGTTGGCGTTGCAGAGCGCGCGTGGTCAGTTCCGGATCGGTATAGTGGTCGTGATTGCCGAGAATGGCCCAGACTCCTTCAGGCGCACTCAACGCCCCAAGCGCTTCGGCGCATGGTTCGATGAACCGACGATATGAAGTCGCGTAATCGCCGGTGAGCACGAACATGTCCGGCTTTGTTTGTTGCGCGAGCTCGACAACGCGCCGGACTTCATTGATACCGAGAATGCGGCTGTGATGGATGTCGGTCAGTTGGGTGATATGAAAATTTTCGAAGCGTTCGGGGAGATTGCGAATGAAGATGTCAGTTTCGGAGATCCAGTAACTGTATGGTTCGACGAGACTCGCGTATGCTGAAATCCCCGCCACACCGATCAGAGGTGCCGCCACCATTCCGTGCAAAAACTGCCGGCGACTTAAGTGAAACGCTGACACGGCTGGGATTCTACCTTACCTTGACAATACACGGATGCCGACTAGAATTGGACTTCGCCGAATCACGGCACGGAGATGTGGCCGAGTGGCTGAAGGCGGCGGTTTGCTAAACCGTTAAGGGTCAAAAGCCCTTCACAGGTTCGAATCCTGTCATCTCCGCCAGACATTTTTCAGTAGTCAGTTGTCCCGGCCCGGATGACTGACTACTTTTCTTATGACTGTTCGCGTACGTTTCGCTCCATCCCCAACCGGCTATCTCCACATCGGCGCGGCCCGGTCCGCGCTTTTCAATTGGCTCTACGCACGCAAGACGGGCGGCAAGTTTCTCTTGCGCATCGAGGACACCGATCTGCAACGCTCGACCGAGGAATCCACGCACTCGATCATTGAAGGTCTCGAGTGGCTCGGACTCGATTACGACGAAGACCTCGTTTTTCAGTCGACCAATGCGCCGCAACATCGCGCGGCCGCGCAGCATCTCGTTGAAGAGGGCAAGGCTTATCGCGACTTCACGCCGAAGGAACAGCGCGACGACAAGACCGTCAAGGAAGGCATTGCCGAACGCGCGCGTACACACGCAGCGGAAGGCGTGGACCAACGCAGCAATCCGTTTCGCAATTTATCGAAAGAGGAGTCGGACCGCCGCGCGGCTGCAGGCGAACCGTTTGCGATCCGTTTGAAAGTGGCCGAGACGGGCCAGACCAGATTCGACGACATTGTTTACGGCACGCAGGAGCGTAGCTACTCGGAAATCGAGGATCTCGTGTTGCTGCGTTCCGATGGTCATCCGCTTTACAACCTGTCGGTTGTACTGGACGACATCGAGATGGGGATCACGCACGTCATCCGCGGGCAAGACCATCTCACGAACACGCACAAGCAGATCCTGCTTTACCAGGCACTGGGCGCGCCCGTGCCGCAGTTTGCGCATCTGCCTCTGATTCTTGCGCCAAACAAAGGAAAGCTCTCGAAACGCAAGCACGGTGAAGTCGTTTCCTTGACGACGTATCGCGATCGCGGCTTTGTGCCCGCGGCCTTCCGCAACTTTCTGGCGCTGCTCGGATGGTCGCCGCCGGAAGGCAAAGAGATACTCAGCAAGGAGGAGTTAGTCGAGTATTTCTCGCTCGAAGGCATCGGCCGCGCGAATGCGATCTTCAATTTCCAGGAGAATGACCCGCGCCGCTGGACCGACGACAAGGCACTCTGGATGAACGCTGAGTACATCCGCACGATGCCGATCGAAGAGTTGCTGCCGATGGTCAAGGCGGAACTGCGCGCGAACAAATTGTGGCGCGAGGAGTATGACGACGACGACCGCGAGTGGTTCGTCAAGACTGTCGAACTGATTCGCCAGCGCTTCTTCACTTTGAAAGACTTTTCATCGCAGGGGCGAGCGTATTTTTCTGACGACTTCGATTTCGAAGAAGCGGCGGTGATCAAGAACCTGCGCAAGGAGCCGCGCTTGCGCGAACTCCTGCGAGGTCTTGCCGATAAACTCGAAACCGTAGAACCGTTCAATGCGGAGACTTCCGAAGCGGCGTTGCGGGCTTTCGCCGACGAAGCCGGCGTCAAAGCCGGCTTGCTGATTAACGGTGCGCGCACGATGCTCACCGGCCAGGCTGTTGGCCCGTCGATGTTTGAGATCTTCGACGTGCTCGGGCGCGAGACTTCAGTCGAACGACTCCGCAGCGGAATTCCGTGGTAAACGAAAGGAGCATCATGAAGCGAAGAGTGAGCTTGATCCTGGCGTTTTTATTCGTCACATCCGTAACTGTTTTTGCTCAAAACACAAATTCCTCCGCCACCACTGAACGGCCGCGCACCAGTACAAACACAAACCGTTCCAAGCCACCGGCAAGCACTGCCGCGCAAGAAAAGCCTGCGCCCAAGCCCCCCGCTGCAGCGGCTCCAGCGCCAACTGATTCAGACGCCGTGCTCGCCGCTTTCAACCGTTTGCTTGAGGGCATTCGGCACGCCGACGTGAAAGCGGTCACGTCCGTCTACTGGAATTCGCCGCGACTCAGTCTCTTCAACTTTAACGGTACAGTTACGAAGGGTTGGGAACAGATGCGGCAGAACCGCGAGAGTTCCTATCCGGAGATCAAGAATGTGAAGCTCGACGTGCGCGACGTTGCAGTCACGATGCTCGGACGCGATGGGGCGTTGGTGACGTGCGTGTGGACGCAGTCACAGGATTACAAAGGCACACCCGAAACTGCATCCGGCCGCATGACGCTTGTGTTTCGCAAGATCGGTACTGCATGGAAAGCGATTCACCTGCATTCATCGCCGGACCAACCAAATCCAGCTAGCGTTCCACCGTCGGAGCAGCGTCCACCGTCGGAGCAGCGTCCGAGTCCGACACCTTCGCCGACGCCTTAATGACCGACGCACCGGCGCCGGCGAGAATTATCAGGAACGGGAACAGCTCAACCGCGTAACGCGGCTCGGGATTTTCGAGCGTCGCGAAGAAGCCGAGGCGCAGGAACATCAGGAGCGCGGCGAGTAGCACCCATCTTCTGGCGCCAGGAGCGCGCGAAAACCACAACAGCACCGCACCGACCACACCCAACAGCGAATAGATCGCCGTCAACGCCGCAAACAGCGGCAACCAGTACTGCTGATGAATGTCGTAGTCGAGATCCTTGAGCGGCAGCAGTTCGCCGTTGAAAGGGTAATACTGTGAGTGCGTGTCGGCCCAAAGCGTCATCGCGCGTTTGAAGGGCATGACAACGTAGTAGCGAAAACGGGAGCGCGCGACTCGTTCCTGGCCGATTTGCGCAAAGCCGGCGTCGATCTCCGGCGTCATCTCCACGTTGACTTCTTCGGATTGCGGCTGCTGCTCTTCGTCGCCTGAGTCGTCTTCGTCCTGGTTCTGTTCGTCGTCCTTTTGGTTTTGTTCGTCGTTATCTTGTTGTTCGGAGTCGTCGTTCTGTTGCGTGTCTTCATCCACGGATGAAGAAGAATTGTTGTACTTGTCGAGCAACGCTGCTACTCGCTCGCGTTCTTCTTTTGAATCGAAAGCGCGATCGGGAAAGTCGGTGATTCTGAGCGGCTGCGTATCGACGGACCAAAGAACTGGACCAACGTAACGGCTGTCGTCCAACCATGTCCGCAGCCAGAGCAAGTAACCGCGCGGCACAAACTCGCCCGGCATCTCGCCATGTGCCGGCGCCAACGGTTGGAAGAGATGAAACGCGCGGTAGTTGCGAATCGTCCACGGCACGAGCACGAGGCAAAACACAAACGAAAACAGAGCCGCGGATAAAACAAGTCTCTTGAAACTCCGTTGCCAAACGAACCCGAACACTAGCGTCGCGCCCACAGCCGCAGCAAATAGTCCACTGTCAGGCCGAAACAACACAGCCAATCCAACAATCAATCCGCTGACAGCCCACCACACCAGCGCGCGCTTCAGATCCGTGGCCTTGAATGCCCAAGTCGCAGTCAACACCATTGCCACAGCCAGAAAGTTCGTCAGTACCTCCGTCAGTATCGTTGCCACATAGATCGCCGTGAACGGACACACCGCAGCCAACGCAAACGCAACGAGCGCTGCTCGATGCTTACGCTCATCGACGCCCCACTCAAACGCAACGAGCGCAATCAACACACACGTGAGCGTGTCGATGACGGCCTGGACCACGCGCACGGCAGTGTTGTTGCCGTGCCCGAAGACTTTGTAAATCGCCGCCAGAAACAGTGGATAGCCAGGAAGGCGGATTATCGAGGGGACGTAAGGTGCTTGAGTTTCATGCGAGTACACGTGCTGCTCCAGCACGTTGTTGGCGATCTGCGCATACACCTTGCCATCGTCAGGTTCGTCATTCGGCAGCCGCAGCGCGATGAAAAGTCGAAAGCCGAGCGCGACGAGCAGCAGTAATGCGTAAACCGACCAGAGCCGCTTCTTCTGAAACATTTATCAGGAAAGATTTATGGTCCGGCTTCAGCGGTGGCTTTGCGTTCGAGTTTGCCCCAGCCTACCACTGGGCCACGGATGGCCATCGCCACCGACTTAATCATGACGTAGTACATCACCTGCCGATAACAGAACCGCTGCAGGAACAACCACCACAGCAAGCTCCAACGCTCGCGTCGCTCGAGCAGAAAAGCGAAGCCCGCAGTCACCCAGTCGATCGCCAGAAACAGCGCGTAATAGAAAACCACCTGTTGAAGACTGCTCGACGAGTAGCCATCCTGGTGCTGCCAGCGATCAATCGCAAGCGAAACGAGCGTATAGACCAGCATCAGGTCCATCACCGGCGAAATCAACGGGAAGAGAATTTGAAAGATCCAGACGTTCGGCATCGCGATGAACCCCAGCGTGCCGTAGCGGGGACGAAACAGCGCATCCTGGTGTTTCCACAAGCACTGCAACGTGCCGTACGACCAGCGAAAACGCTGCTTCGCGAGCGAACTCAGATTGTGCGGCGCCTCCGTCCATGCTACCGCAGTCTCTTCATAACCAATTTTGTAACCGAAACGGCGAATGTGCAGCGTCAGATCCTGATCTTCGGCGAGCGTGTCTGACGGGAAACCACCGGCTTCAACCAACAGATCCTTCCGCCACGCGCCAACTGCACCCGGCACTACCGTAATGCAATTGAGACTGGCGAACGCGCGCCGGTCCATGTTCTGGGAAGTGATGTACTCCAGCGCCTGCCACCGCGTAACCAGGTTGACACGATTTCCAACTTTCGCATTACCCGCGATCGCGCCAAATTCCTTGTCGTAGAATCTGTGTGCGAGCGCGCCGACAGTTTCCGGTCCAAAAACAGTGTCAGCATCGAGAGCGACGACGATCTCGCCGCGAGCAAGTCGCAGACCAATATTCAGCGCGGACGCTTTGCCGCCATTCGCAATGGTCAACAACGTGACACGTTCTTCCGCACCAAATTCGTTGGCCACCACTTTGCTCGTGTTGTCGTCCGAACCGTCGTCGACGACAATGATTTCGTAATCGCTATAGTTCGAAGCGAGCAGGCTGCGGATCGTGTTCGCGATAACGAGTTCCTCGTTGTAAGCCGGAACGATGATCGAAACGAACGGAGTGAAACCGCTGCCTGCGTGAATGCGTTCGCGGTACCGCGATCGCAGCCACTGAGCAAAGGCGAGCGAGCCGACGAAGAACAACCGCGCGAGTCCCAGCACGATGCCGATGACAAAAACCCATTGCAGCGTCCAACCGCCGGTTGAAAGAAAGAAGAACGCGATGGCGTCCGCTCTGGTGAAGACTCGTTGATTGGCCGGAATCACCGGCATCACCTGATCTCTTGATAAGCCGGCAAGATCGGAAACGGCAACAAAGCGGAAGCCGCGCGCTCGCAACTCGTCGATCAAACGCGGTAGCGCTTCGATCGTCGCCGCACGATCGCCGCCAGAGTCGTGCAGCAGAATGACCTCGCCGCGAGTTTCCGGGTTCGTGTCCGTCGCGCGCTCGATAGTCCGATTTACTATCTGATCTGCAGTGACCGGGAGCTGCCAGTCATTCGGATCGATGCGCACGCCGACCATCAGATAACCGAGGTTCTGTGCGATCAGCGCCGGCTCGACTTCCTGTGGCTTGTCGGCCTCGGCGTCACCAAAGTAAGGCGGACGGAACAGAACCGTCGAACGGCCCACTTCGGATTCGATCAACCGCTGCGTTGCATTCAGTTCCAGTTCCGTCAACGACAACGGAATTTCACCGAGATTCGGATGCGTGAACGAGTGATTACCCAGCTCGTGACCTTCGTTAACAATGCGACGCACGAGATCGGGATAGGCCTGTCCGTTCTTGCCGATGATGAAAAACGTGGCCGGAACTTGTTCGCGTTTGAGTACGTCGAGAATAGCAGGCGTCCAGCGCGGGTCCGGACCATCGTCAAACGTCAGGGCCAACATGCCGGGACGATCGCCTGTGCGTTGCACCACGTAAGAGGTGGGCAGCGCGGTGAACTGTTCTGACTTGATAAAACCGCTCGCCGCGTCGATATCCAGATTGCGCGCGCCTTTTTGTGGCCGCGACATCACCTTCAGCAACTCGCCGCTGCCTTCGAAGTCAACCTGGTAGCCGTAGTTGATGGTGCGCAACGCGTCGGGACTGCTCGCGGTGCTGCCGAGAACCGACCAGATAGACGGGTCTTCCGATCCGAGTCGCCAAATCCCAAACCCTGCCGGCTTGTAACCGCTGGCCGCGCGCATCTGGTTGTAAGCAGTTATCGCGTCGAGAAACCAGACTTTGTGATGTGAGTTGTCCTCTTCGTCGTACTCGAAGTAAGGATTGCGCGTGGCAGGATCGAAAGTGGGAGTCGCGCTCGACTCGCGCGCGGTGATCAATGCCTCCTGAAAGGTAACTTCATCGGCGTTGTTACCGGCGTCGCTCCAGTTATAGCCGTAGTTTCCGAGCGCGATGATCGTTTTGGAAGCATCGATATCGCGCATTTGCGTGACGAGATGCTGTTCAAACCAGTCCTGCGCCGCGACCGGGCCCGCATCGCTGCCGGTCCAGTGTTGGTCGTAGGCCATCAGGATCAGGTAGTCGCTCGCCGCTGAGTAGGCTTTGTAGTTCCACTCAGCATCAGCAAACGGCACCGCCTGAACAACCAGCAAACCTCTCGCGGCAAACGCTGCGTGCAACTCCTGCATGAACGTGAGCAGGTTGGGCTGTGCAGTTACCGGCGGCTCTTCGAAGTCGACGCAGATCCCGGCAAACTTGTTATCACCTACGAAACTCAACAACGAGCTGATGAGCAACTGGCGATGCGGTTCATCAGCGACTGAACGAGCCAGCAGATCGCCCTGCCACTGTTCGTCGATCAGGTTCTGCACCATCGGCAGGATGCGTGTCTGCGGCCGCGTCAGACGAATCCAGTTCAAAGCCGGAATGTGGACGTCGGTCACGAGTGGATTCGCGCCGTCAGACGCGTCTTGCAGGTGCGACCACTCGGCGACAACCCAGTCCAGATGATCGAGATTTCGCTTCAGTGATTCGTAACTGGATTCATCCCAGTTGATGAAGAAACCGACCGAGAGCGGACGAGTTGCCGGCACAACGGGCGCGGGAACAGTTGGCGGTGGAGGCACGACCGGAATGTGCGCGCGGCGTTTGCCGGGCACGACGTATTGCTGCTTTGCGAGCGCGCGTTGCAGTTCCGCCTGCGCCTTGCGCGCTTTGCGTTCGCTTGGATTTGCGGGGAGATTTGGCGGCTTTGGTTTGAGATCTTTAACGTCGGACGGGTGCGGCAGGACGGCGATCGACTTCAGGTTGAAACTCGGAAGCACCGGATTCGCCAGCACACTGGCGATAAACACGACTGCCAGCGCCGTGACGAGAATCGAGATCGCAAGCCACACGCGCCGAACTCGCCGCCAGCGACGGCCACCAGGATCATGAAAAACGGGGGACTCAGAGGAACTCACGGCGCATTGGATGAACAAACGGACTGTGGCGGCTAGTAATAATAAAAAAACCGTCCACGATCAAGACCGTGGACGGTTCTCGGTGAACTGTTGGGATTGGCCTGAGGCTGACTGTGTGTGCAACTTCCAGAAAGGAGGAGCACTAAGCAGTGAGACGACTGAACCAGAATCCTAACGAGTTAGCTGGTTCAGAGGTCAGGCCGCAGCCACCTCACTGTGATAAGAACTCATATATTTTTGAATCACCTCCTTTCCAGTGTTGCACGAATCATAAAGTACAAGCGCGTGACCGTCAACCGGTTTTTATTTCGACGATGCCCACTCCTCGGTGTGGCGCATCCTTGGAGTGCCGCGGTGGAGAAAGTCAGCACCACCTGCGGTAGCGGGCGGGTCAACCGCCGCGCAATTAGCTCGTATAACTACTAGCCGTAACGTCGACCGACCGCTATCGCAGGTGGTACTGATGACTTCAATCTTCGCGACTCGCGGTTCTGGAGTTTTTATGCAAAGACAATGCGCACTCCCGTGAAGTTAGCTAGCGCCGGCTGCGATTTTCCCGCCGCAGTAAACGCGCCACGCGTGCTGAACACCGAAAAAATAAGCAAGCTCGCGATAATCGTCGCAATCGTAAATAACGAAATCAGCAACCTTCTCCGGCTCAAGTGAACCGATTTGATCGCCGCGATTCAAACTGTAAGCGGCATTGATCGTCGCGGCCGAAATCGCTTCCGCCGGCGTCATTTTCATCTGCGTCGCCGCCAGCGAGAGAATCGTGAGCATCGACGGCGTCGGTGAAGAACCCGGATTGAAATCCGTTGCTAACACAACAGCCAAACCCGCATCGATCATCTCGCGCGCCGCCGGATATCGCGACGAACCGAGCGCATAAACCGAACCCGGCAACAACACCGGTTGCACACCCGCCGATTTCAAAGCGGCGATTCCGGCAGCATCAGTGTGCTCGAGATGATCGGCCGTAGTGGCGCCCAACTCCGCCGCCAGCTTTGCGCCCCCGGAAAGCGAAAGCTGATCCGCATGCAGCCGCAAACCTAATCCGTGGCAACGCGCCCCGGAAAGTATTCGCCACGATTCATCCGTCGTGAACACGTTCTCTTCACAAAACACGTCGCAGTATTCGGCCAACTTCTGCTGCGCGATCTGCGGCAACATCTCATCAATCAACAACGAGACGTATTCACTGCGTCTGGATCGATACTCCGGCGGGATACTATGCGCACCGAGAAACGTCGGCACGTAACGCAACACAGTCTCTTCATCAAGCCGCTTGATCGCGCGCAAAATCTTGATTTCGTCTTCCAGCGACAATCCGTAGCCTGATTTCGCTTCGACGGTCGTCGTGCCACCGCGCAGAAACCACGCCGCATAACGCTTGCCGGCGGAGACCAGTTCATCAAGACTCGCTGCGCGTGTGCGATTGACGGTCGACTGAATCCCACCGCCACGTGCCGCGATCTCCTGATAAGTCGCGCCCTTGATCCGCTCCTCGAATTCATCGACGCGCGTGCCCGCAAACACCGGGTGCGTATGCGCGTCGATAAAACCCGGAAGAACGACACGCCCTCCCGCGTCTACAACCTCACACTCAGAATCGATCAGCTCCTCGATCTCACCCGCGCTTCCGACCCGTTCAATCCGCGTCCCGCTAACAAGCAACGCGCCGGGCGCCACGATCCCAGGTTGGTCCATCTCCGATCCAACCCGCGGCCGCGCCGGCCCGGCAAGCGTCACAACCTGCGAACAGTTAACAATCGCGAGTGTCATTCCCGGTAAAGCCACGCACCCGCAGCCGCGGCAAGCGCGTACTCAATGATTCCCCAAACCATGCCCGTCACCGTGTAGTACGCTGGTATCCCAAACAACGCGGCGTTCAAAATGCCGCAGTAGAAGTAAACGCAGAACCAGATTACAAACGCCGCGATCACCGCCGTTTTTGGACCAGGACCGAAACGCGGCCGGATCATCGCGTACACCCAAACGATCACGATCCCCAGCAGAAACGTTATGCCAATCGCCACCCCGATAAAACTGCCGCCCGGCCGCGGCACGTTCAGCCGCGCAAACATCTCCTCCATCTGTTTTACAAAAACGACTTCATTCAACAGAAACTCACCAATGTTGAGCACCAGCCCCGCAACCAAACCTCCCAGGATCACTCGTCCGAAGTTGATGTTACTCATGGAATCTCCTTTCGAGTTTTGAATGTTAATCAGGCTCTTCTCTTACCCAACGTGTAGATCGTCACGCCGACGGCGTTCGCCAGCACGACTGTGGCAACGATTTTGAGCGCAAATGTAGCATGGCTGGTGACATTGATAATCGGAACGATCGTGAAGCAAATGTAGATAACGGTCGCCAGTAACCCGGAGACGCACGCAATCTTCAGCCACCACGGCGCGCGCACGCCGAAAGCCTTCATCCCGAACAACGGAATCGCAAACAGAACCAGATAAGTTATCGCGTAGAAAATGCCACCGGCGTTGTCGAGTAGTTGAAACGCTTCCTGCTTGCCGACTCCAGTCAGACTCAATAATCCCAACGCGAGCGTCACCGCCCCGACAAACAGAATCGAGTTGGTTGGTGTCTTGTAACTCGGATGAAGACGTGTGAACCATGCGGGCAGCAAACGGTCCCAGCCCGCGACCATCGGCAAACGACTATTACCCGCGAAATACATGCTCATCAACGCGATCTGCCGCACGACTACCCCGAGAATCGCGATCGACACGACTATACCGACCCAACCATACGAACCGAATCCGATCGAAAGCACCTGCGGAATTGGTCCAATCAAGTCAACGTGATC
>DASXRE010000208.1:0-21855 GCA_036506775.1 Pyrinomonadaceae bacterium
ATTGGAAATGTGCGCTCTCACCAGCCGGGCGTGATCTTTGAGCCGGGCCACGCGCACTTCTTCATCCGTCGTCGCAATCGATTCGTAAAACGCATCAAACGGAACTTTTGAATCCACGACGATCGTGCGTTTGCCGGGCAGGTGCACGATGAGATCCGGACGAATGCGGCCGTCTTCGCCGTTGACGGTTTCCTGTTCGACGAAGTCGCAGTACTGAAGCATGCCGGCCAACTCAACAACGCGACGCAACTGAATCTCGCCCCAGCGGCCGCGCACGTGCGGCGCACGCAACGCTTTCACGAGGTTTCCGGTTTCAGACTGGAGCTGAAGATGCGATTGCGCGAGTATCTTCACCTGCTCACGCAACTCGGAATAGGCGCCCGCTCGCGTCTTTTCCAGTTCGCCGATCTTCCCATCGACTTTTTCCAGCGACTCTTTGAGCGGTTTGATGAGGTCGTGGATGGCGCTCTGACGCCGTTCGAGATCGCCTTTGGCGTTTTGCTGAAACGTCTCGAGGTTTTGCTTCGCGAGATCGAGAAACGAACGGTTGTTGTTGCGCAGTGCGTCGGCTGAAAGAGCCTTGAAAGCGTCGGTCAGTTTTTCTTCGGCACTGCTGAGCAGCGCAAGTTTCTCCTGGTGGGCGCGTCGTTCGTCTTCGAGACGCGTTTGCAACGCAAGCAGGTTTGCGAGGTTGGCGGCATTTTCGCCGCGGACGCGTTCGCTCTCATCTTTTTCGCTATTGAGAGCGTCGTGCAGGTCGCGCAGTTGATCTTCCTTGCCTGAGAGACGTTCGATGAGTGTGGCGCGTTCGGTTTCGCCTTCAGCGCGGCCGCGCTCGCATTCGTAATTGAGTTTGGTGCGGGTTAGAAACCAAAGAAAAAGAGCGCCAACGGCAAAGCCGAGAGCTAACATCGACCCGGGGAGTAAAAAATCCATGCGGCGGATTCTAACATCATTAACCACAAAATAGCGCGACAAAAAGACCGGCAGCCCCAAGATGTGGTTGCGGTTATCGGTCAGCGGCCGAAGCTCGCGACCATGCGTTCGTAGATCCTCCGCGTCACGCGCACGTCGTTGAGGTTGTACTCGCGAATCTGATCGAGTTTACCCGCCTGGTACAGATCAAACACCTTGCTGCCTTCAACCTCAGCCGTCTTGCTCGACTCGATCCCCAACGCCCATGCGACATCGTCGAGACTAACGTGACGCCGCGCGCCGAGCCACCAGCGATGCATCGTGTCAAACACGCCGCGCACGTTGTAGTCCGCGAGATTCACAAACGGGCGCACCTGAATCTCGTGCACTAAACAACGCTGAAAGATAAACGGGAGATCGAAACCGAGGACGTTGTGGCCAACGAGTTCATCGCAATCGCAGTCGAAGTCTTTCATCAACGCCAGAAAATCGAGCAGCGCGCGTTTTTCCGGTTGTTCAAATCCGTCTGCATCGATGCCAAAGACATGTTCGCTAATCTCCGGTCCGAGACCGGGAAACTCCAGCCCCGGAATCGGTCCGACGTGAACCGCGATCGAAAGCACGCGCCCCGAAGCGGCACTCAACGCGCCCAACGCGTAACAACGTTCCTCTTCCGCGGCGATGTCTTCGAGATAACGCTGCTGCTGTTCGACGCGCATGTTGCCGAGTCGCATCTGACGCTCGAGCTGCGGACCGATGCGTTCGCGAAAGTCCGGCAGCGTGAGCGTTTCGATGTCGAGCGTGAAAGCGCGCGGAACTTGTGGTTCGGCTTGCTGGTGTTCGCGGTATTTTTCGATCGTCGTCGATCGATATTCAGCAACCACGAACTGGTTGCGTTCCTGAAACGTTTCCAGCTTTCCCCTGACTGCCCACAAACCGGGTCTTATCGCTGTTTGAGTTTCCGCTACTTCATTCCAGATGCGAAGAAAGATTGAGCCCGTCGCATTGCGCGCAGCGACATCAAAATAAAGGCGGCCTTGTTGCGTGCGGCGCTCGCGAACAGAAGTAACTAGCAGAATCAGCCACAGATCCTCGCCGTGAGGGATCTCAGGAATAGGGATATTAGCTTTCACTATCTAAACCATCCCATTTTGCCGGTTAGCATGAGCGCGATCATCTTGTAATCGCCCAGCAACGACCAGAGTGGGTATTTGAAAGTCGCAGGCCGGTTCTTTTCGATCAGAAAATGCGCGAGCCAGGCAAAGCCGTAACCGGGAACAAAGCCAAGCAGGAACAGCCACCAGCGTCCAGTGGCGATGAAGTAGATCACGAGCACAACGCCGAGCGTCGTGCCAATCAGGTGCAGCACACGAGTGCCGGGCCGGCTGTGTTCGGCCACATAAAACGGCCAGAATTCTGAAAACGATCGGTAACGTTGCTCGTTCATGAGTAGTGTCCTGATTCGGCTTTCTCCGTGCAATCTCTGTGTGCTCTGTGGTTCACTTGTTGAGGAAAACCACCACGGAGACACAGAGCACACAGAGATTGCACAGAGAAAGAAGCTACGAAACCAGACGTTCATGAAAACAGTTGAGAAAAAGCCTCCAGGCCCGCTGGTTCAACCTGGACCAACGGGAGGTTCTCCTCAACGTGCTCTACTCGACTCATGCCCACCAGCGCGGTCGTGATTCCCGGTGTGGAACGAACGAATTGAATCGCGGTTTGCGCATCAGTCGTAAGCGAACCGAGCGGAATGCGAACCTCGTCGGGCAGGCCTTTCGCCACCCGGCCCTGCAACAGCGAAGCACTCGCGACCACAGTCAGGCCCAAACGTTGCGCTTCGTCTGCAACCGCTATCGCCTCCGGCATCGCGAGATTGTACGGCAACTGGATGAAACGAAACCCGTGGCTCTCGCCGCCAACTTCACGAGCGAGGTCGGCCATACGCGCAAGTGAATGATGTTCGCGCGAGTCTGCCGGCACTCGAAAACCATTCCACGTCGCGACTCCATAGTACTGCAACTTCCCCTCGCTGCGATTCTGTTCGAGACGTTCAAATGCGCGCTGCAAGCGGTAATAGAATTCCGTTTCGGAGACGTAGCCCAACTGCGACTCGGGGTTGTGAACGTAATAAACGTCCACGCTCTCGACGCCCAGATTCTTCAGGGATTGGTCAAGCTGGTTTTGCAGATACGCGGGCGTCATGCAGTGTGGCCCAACGAAGTCGTCAAAAGAGGCGATGCCGGGCCGGACGAAAGTGTCTTCGATGTACTGGCGCATGTCGCGCACGGGCGCGCCGTCAAACGGGACGTATCCGCCTTTGGTGCAGATCACCAACTCCTCGCGCGCGAAGGCGTGTTCGGTGGTGAGTGTTTTTAACGCCTCGCCGATGGAGCGTTCGCTACGTTGACAGCGGTAGTTGGCGGCGCTGTCGATCACGTTCACGCCGAGTTGAACTGCGCGCACCACCGCATTTCGATAACGTGCATCCGTTGCTTCATCCGCGTTGCCGAGATAAGTGCCGATACCGATCGACGAGAGATATAGACCATCACGCAGGCGGAAATGGTTTTTGGCGGCGCGATCGGCAAAGCGCTCGCGATAACGCGCGGTGCCTTCAGGTGTGGCGCAATTTGAGAGTGACATCGCGCGGATCGTAACACGGCTTTTGTGCTTTGTGCTTTGTGCTTTGTACTTGGTACTTTGTCTCCATGTCGCTGGACATATCGAAAGAAGCACTCGACCAGATCTCGTCGACCGCGGCGGCGCTCGTGCAGGAATACTTCAGCGAGATCCGCGAGCGGCCGGTGATTGCGCCAAACCACGCGGGTAAAACGAAGGCCGCAGTCAACGTCGAACTCCCGTTCGAAGGCAGACCGCTCGAAGAACTGCTCGATGAGTGCCGCACGGTGATGGACCTTAGCCGGCACAACGGCCATCCTCGTTTCTTCGGCTACGTTGCGTCACCGTCGACGCCGATGGGCGCGTATGCCGATTTGATCGCCTCCGCGCTCAACGCAAATATCACTTGCTGGCGTTCCGCACCTGCCGGCACCGAGATCGAGCAACTCGTTGTGCGCTGGCTTGGTTCGTTGATTCGTTACGACGACAACAGCAAAGGACTGCTCACCAGCGGCGGTTCGATGGCCAACATGATCGCGCTGCTGATCGCGAGCCGTCGCCAGGGCGGTGTTGAAGCTGCGCGTAAAGGACTCTGGAATGCCGGTCCACCGCTGACGTTCTACGCGTCGTCAGAAGTGCACATGTCGATTCCAAAGGCAGCGGACATTCTCGGCTTTGGGCGCGATCAGGTGCGGGTAGTTGGCTGCGATGAACGGCGACGAATGCGCATCGACGATCTGAAGCGAAAGATCGAACAGGATCGTCGTGAGGGGTTGAGACCGTGTTGTGTTGTCGCCAGTGCGGGCACAGTTAACACGGGCGCGATCGACGGGTTCACAGAGATTGCCGATGTCGCGCGCGAGTTTGACCTCTGGTTTCACATCGATGGCGCTTACGGCGCGCCGGGCGTGTTGGACCAGCGCAAGGCTGAGTTGTTCTCGGGTCTCGAACGCGCGGATTCCGTTTCGCTCGATCCACATAAATGGCTTTACGTCCCGGTCGACGCCGGCTGTTTGTTGTTTCGCGAACCAGCGGCGGCGGTGGCCGCGTTCAGCACCGAAGAAGCCGATTACATCAAGGTGCATGGCCTCAGCGAAGATGCCGCATTTGCGTACTGGGATTATGGCGTGGAACTGTCGCGACGCTTTCGCGCGCTGAAAGTGTGGCTAACGCTTGGCTACTACGGCACGCGCCGCCTCGCCGAGTCGATCAGCAACGACATCTCAATGGCGGCGTACATGGGTGAGCTTGTTTCGCACGCTGACGACTTCGAGTTACTCGCGCCGGTTGAATTGAGCATCTGCTGTTTTCGTTACGTCCCAGCGAACCTTCGAGGTAACGATGCGCAGCTCAACCAACTGAACGAAAAGGTCATGGCCGCGGTGCAAAAAGGCGGACGCGCGTATCTGTCAAACGCCACCGTGAACGGAAAGTTTGCCTTGCGTGCCTGTATTACGAACTTTCGAACAACCAAGGCTGATATAGAGGAGACGCTGGACGTCGTTCGGGAAGCTGTAGGGGCGGCACTCCGTGGCCGCCCCTGACGAGACTCAAAAAAGGGGGCGAAGTGCCGCCCCTACAGAACTGTCGATGAGCCACTACGATCGGGAGCTAAACGTTGCAGTCGATTTGGCGCGGGCGGCGGGCGAGGCGATCCTCCGTGCATATGGAGGACCGCTGCGCGTCGAACAGAAGAACTACGACGACGACGTTGAACCAGTCACGCAGGCCGATCGCATCGCCAACGAACTAATCGTTAACAGACTCAAAAAGGAGTTTCCCGGTGACGGAATACTTGCCGAAGAGTCGCTTGACACGGAACGCCGCCTCACGAAGACGCGCGTCTGGATGGTTGATCCACTCGACGGCACCAACGGCTTCATCGACGGCAATGGCGATTTCGCCGTGCAGATCGGTTTGGTCGACAACGGCGAATGCGTGATGGGCGTTGTTTATCTGCCGCTGACCGATGTCATGTATCGCGCGGTGCTCGGCGGCGGGACGTGGATCGAGCGGCCGCGGCAAGAGCCGGAGAGAGCCGCTGTTTCCGATCGACGAACATTTGAAGCGATGCGACTGGCGGCGAGCAGATCCCATCGCAGCCCGCGCATGAACAAGGTCGTGGAGCGTTTTGGTTTCCGTGAAGAAGTGCAACGCGGATCGGTGGGAATAAAGATCGGGCTTCTCGTCGAGCAGCAGTGCGACGTTTACATCCATCTTTCACCGCGCACGAAGCAGTGGGACACGTCCGCGCCGCAGTTGATCCTGACGGAAGCTGGTGGACGGCTGAGCGATCTCTTTGGCCGGCCTTTGAATTACAACGTCAAAGACGTTAACAATCGTAACGGTCTCGTTGCCAGTAACGGCGTGTCTCACGACCTGATTATCGAAACCCTCGCGCCCTTGCTGGCGGAGTTTGGCCGAAAACCGATCTGAGTCATTGCCGATTTTCGATTGCCAATTGTCAATTGGCCGCGTACGCTGCGCGCGCTTGAGTTTAGGCGGTTAGCAATCGGCAATCGAAAATCGAGAAGCGAAAACGCCTTATGCGTTCCAAACCCTTTCTCACCTCCTTTTTGATCTGTGTCGTGCCATTGCTCCTGCTGGCCGCGCTGAACTACTGGAACGGAGTGCGCTCGGTAAATGCTACGGTCAGTGCCATCTCGGAGGACGACCTCCACTCATTTACCTCCAACGTCAATGAAATACTGGACGAGCGCGGAGCCACAATGCTCAGGCTTGCGGTTGTTCCGGATATTCAACAAGTCGCCGCCGATCCGTCATTGCGCCGCAGTGCTCATGCGACCTTGAAGTCTCTCTGGGACTTTGGCTACTTCAAGAGCCTCGCGCTGTTTGATCGCAATCGACGGCCACTCTGGTTTGGCACCAGCACACAGCAGTGGGGATTTGGGGATGCCACCGTCGACAGTACTGTGCGTTCGCACTTGCCGGATCCGGACGACCGCGTGTGGACCGCCCACGGCAACGTCCTGCTGGAACGTCTAATCGACGACCAGTCGCCCAACAAAGGTCTCGAGTTCGCGGTGCCGATTCACGACGCTGGAGGGTTGGGAAATGAGGGCGCTATCGTTGGCATCGTCGATCTTGAGCAACTGTGCTCCGCTGCTGCGCGCGTAGTGGAATCGAGTTCCAGCCGGAACGACACGACGTCTCCGGTCCTGACCGTAAGCGACCGCTTCGGAAACGCAATCTATCAATCGACGTCTCCGGCGACGCACGGCGGTGGCGTAACGGTTTCAGTCCCATTGCCTCGCCTGAATGTCAATGTTGCGCTCACGCGCAGCACGAACGGATTCATCTGGTCGGCCCGGTTTTGGGGGATTGCCGGATTCGTGCTGGCGCTGGTGATGGCAGTGGTGGCCGCCTTTCTGCTCGATCAGCACGTACGAAAACGGTCGCGCGGAATCGCGCGCGTCACCGAAGACTTGTCAGCCATCGCCAAGGGCGAACTGGACCGCCGCATCGTCCTTCAATCAAGCGATGACGCGCGCGGCATGGCCGACAACATCAACGCCATGACCGCGCAGTTGCGCGCGCAGATCGCGCGCGAGGAAGAGTCGCGGCAGTTTGATTCGTTTGTCAGACTGTCAGCCATGTTGACTCACGACCTGAAGAACGCGATTGAAGGTCTGTCGCTGACCGTCAACAACATGGAGCGCCACTTCGATAACGAACAGTTTCGCATCGACGCCCTCAAAGGCCTCACCAACGCGACTGACAAACTCAGGGCCATCGTTGCTCGACTCAGCCGGCCGGTGAGCAGCTTGAGTGGCGAACACAAGCGACCCACGAAAACGGATCTGGTCCCGATTCTGAAACGTGTAATCGCGATGACGGCGGAACCGATGCGCGGCAAACACACAATTCAGACCAAACTGCCGGACAGCCTCTTTGCTCTCGCCGATGGACCCCGACTCGAGGAAGTCGCCGAAAATCTCATTTTGAACGCAATCGAAGCAATGAACGACAAAAGCGGCACACTGACAATCGAAGCCGGTCCGGACGCGAATGGCGCGCCGTCGTTCTCCGTCAGCGACACTGGACCAGGCATGAGCCGCGCGTTTATTGAAAATCGGCTGTTCCGCCCGTTCTCAACGACGAAGAAAAACGGCATCGGCCTCGGACTCTACACCTGCCGCGAAGTCATCCGCGCCAGCGGCGGCTCCATCGACGTGCAGTCAGTCGAAGGCGCTGGAACGACATTTCGCGTCGTGTTACCATCCGTTCCACACGAAAGGCGTTAATCAGGAAGGAAGCGGCAAAGCCTTCTTATTGCATGCCACGTTGCGCCTCTTAGTGTCCTAATCTGAGCTCTTCTCTGTGCAATCTCGGTGTTCTCTGTGCCTCGGTGGTAGTTCCTTGAGTGAAACCACGGCGCACAGAGACTTGCGAAAATGAGCACGCAGCCACAGCCCAAAGGTACGGTCCTTGTCGTTGACGACGACGAGACGGTGCGCAGTGGACTGTACTGGGCGTTGACGACTGATTATCGCGTGTTGCAGGCGTCGTCGCGCGAACAGGCGTGTGCGCTGATCAACGGTGAAGACATTGAAGTCGTCGTTAGCGATCTTCACTTGCCGCCGCACACTGACGACATCATTGAAGGCCTCGCATTGATTGACGTGGCCCGGGCTCAGGATCCGCCGCTGCAAGTGGTCGTGATCACGGGCTCGGATTCCAAACGAGCAGCATTGGAAGCCGTGAAGCGCGGCGCGTACGGGTTCTTTGAGAAACCGCTGGATTCGGCTGAGCTGTTGCACATCGTGAGTCAGGCGGCGCGACTGCGGCAGTTGGAAATTGAAAATCGAAGGTTGCGCGATGAGTTGTCGCGGCCGCCTGCGTTTTCGCATTTGCTCGGCAGCAGCCAGGCTTTGGAACGTGTTTTGAAACAGGCCCGATCAGTTGCCGCAACGAGCGCGACGGTGTTGCTGACCGGCGAGAACGGTACCGGAAAAGAGATGTTGGCGCGCGCGATTCATCAGGAGAGTCCGCGAGCCAGTGGGCCATTTGTGCCGGTGAGTTGTGCGGCCTTGCCGGAGACGCTGATTGAGTCGGAGTTGTTTGGACACGAACGCGGTGCGTTTACTTCGGCGATTCAGTCGCGCAAGGGTCGTTTTGAGTTGGCCAACAGCGGCACGCTTTTTCTCGATGAAGTTGGAGAATTGAGTGCGGCAGTTCAAGTGAAACTGTTGCGCGTTTTGCAGGAGCGGGAATTTGAACGCGTCGGCGGCACGCGAACCCTGACCGTGGACATCCGGTTGATCGCCGCCAGCAATCGCGATCTGGAGAAGGAAGTCCACGACGGAAGGTTCCGGCAGGATCTGTTTTTCCGTTTGAACGTCGTGCCGCTGGCCTTGCCGCCTTTGCGTGAACGGCCGGAAGACATTCCGTTACTCGCGGCGCACTTTGCCGTGAAGTCCGCCGAGAAGCACGGACACCCAACGCCGGAACTGGAGCCAGAGCTTATCGAAGTGATTCAGGAGTATGAGTGGCCAGGCAACGTGCGTGAACTCGAAAATCTGATCGAGCGGCTGGTCGTCTTGAGCAACGGGCCTTCGCTGGGAATGGAGTTTGTACCGGAGAAGATGTTGCGCGCGTTGCCGGGAACGAGTACGAGTGATGAATCGACGCTGGAAGGCGCTGTCGGGGCGCTGAAGCGGCGAATGATCGTCAGCGCGTTGCAAAGTGAGGGAAACAAGGTTGCGGCAGCGAAGAAGTTGGGCATCAGCCGTTCCTACCTGCACCGGCTAATTAACGAGTTTGATATCCAGAGCCACAGATGAGCGCTGATAACACTGATCTGATAATCTGTGGCTGTAATGGCCAGCTTGCAACAACGTCTGCCCGAGAACGTGCCCGGGGATTTCTTTGTCGATTCCACCTGCATCGACTGCGACACCTGTAGCCAGCTCGCGCCCGCGATCTTCCGCGATCACGGGGAGCAATGCAGCGTCTATCACCAGCCCGAAAATGAAGACGAAACGAAACGCGCGCTGATGGCGCTGGTTGCGTGTCCGACTGGTTCGATCGGTTCCGTTGAACGGCACGACGCACACGCGGGTATTGACGCGTTTCCGTTGTTACTCGACGAGAATGTTTACTTCTGCGGCTTTACGTCGGAATCAAGCTTTGGTGCGTGGAGTTATCTGATCACGCGGCCGGCAAGCGAAGGTGGGAACGTGCTGATCGACTCGCCACGGTTTGCCACGCAACTGCTCAAACGTATCGACGCACTCGGCGGCGTCAGCACGATGCTGTTGACCCACAAGGACGACGTGGCCGATCACAAACTGTTTCACCAGAGATTTAACTGCGAACGAATGATGCATGAGGATGACGGCGCGGCCCGACTCGGCGTCGAGCAAATAATCCGCGGTTCAGAGGTCGTGCAACTGGATCGTGATCTGCTCGTGATTCCGACGCCTGGTCACACGCGCGGACACGTCGTCTTTCTTTACCGCAACAAGTTTCTGTTCACCGGCGATCACCTGGCCTGGTCACCAAACCGGCAAACCTTGACGGCTTTTCGCAGCGTCGCGTGGTACTCGTGGCCGGAGCAGATCCGCTCGATGGAAAAACTCCTGGACTATGAATTTGAATGGGTGTTGCCCGGCCACGGCGACATGCATCACGCCGATGCGAGCACCATGCATCGCGAGTTGGAATGCTGTGTGGCGTGGATGAAAACCAGGTAGTTCGAAAATCCCTGAAGAGGCAAAAACTAATGACTCGAAATCAGAAAATAGCCCTCGGTTGTGGTGGTGCGGGATGTTTGGGTTTGATCGTGCTCGTGATCGCCGGCTGTGTGATCTATTTCGTGAGTTATCGCCGGTCGTATCGCGCGGGCCGCGACTACACGTTCAATGTCAATTTAAATAGCAACTTAAACAGCAATCTAAACTCCAACGAGAACGCGAACTCAAACTCGAACGAAAACGAAAACGAGAACTCAACTTCCAGTACCTCGGCCTCGTCGATGTCCGACGACGACAAGCACAAACTCTTCCAGGCCGCCAGCGTGACTGGCGACGGAGAACTACTCAGACGCGTTGAGGTAAAGCTGGGACTAGTGAACGAAGACTTCACACCTGGCGAGGGCTTTCAGAAGTTTCTGGCTGATCATATTAGCTGGGGCGCGCGGAACTACGAGTTTATGCAATCCATCAACACGCCCGAAAAGGCCAGAGCTTACGTTAACGAGCATTATCCAGAGTAATTATGGATCGCTCTCGCATTCGCAACTTCTCCATCATCGCGCACATCGACCACGGCAAGTCGACGCTCGCCGATCGTTTGCTCGAGCTGACCGGCGCGTTGTCCGAACGCGAGATGGAGAACCAGGTGCTCGACAACATGGATCTTGAACGCGAACGCGGCATCACGATCAAGGCCCATGCAGTCAGACTTGATTACAAAGCGCGCGACGGCCAGTCGTACGTGCTGAATCTGATCGACACGCCTGGCCACGTCGACTTCTCTTACGAAGTCTCGCGCTCGCTTTCGGCTTGCGAAGGCGCGTTGCTGATCGTCGATGCCTCGCAAGGCGTCGAAGCGCAAACACTCGCGAACACTTATCTCGCCATCGAAAATAATCTCGAACTGATCCCCGTCATCAACAAGATCGATCTGCCCGGCGCCGAACCGGAAAAAGCTATCGAACAGATCGAACACTTCATCGGTCTCGAAACGCACAACGCGATTCTCACCAGCGCCAAAACCGGCCAAGGCGTCGCTGATGTGCTCGAAGCGATCGTGCGCGATGTGCCGCCACCAAAGGGGAATCCCGACGCGCCGCTAAAGGCGCTGATCTTCGACTCCTGGTACGACTCGTATCGCGGCGTCATCGTACTTTTTCGCGTGATCGACGGCATGATCCGGCCGGGAATGAAGATCAGGTTCTTCAACGCCAATCGCGATTATCAGGTTGAGACGCTCGGTGTGAACCGGCCGACGCCGACGCCAATCGATCAGTTGGGCGTTGGCGAAGTGGGATTTTTAACGGCGTCGATCAAGGCGGTGGCTGACGTGCAGATCGGCGACACCGTCACCGAAGCCGCGCGTCCGACGAAAGAACCATTTCCCGGTTTTCAGGAGATCAAGCCAATGGTGTTTGCCGGTCTGTATCCGGTAGACACTGCGCAGTACGAGGAGTTGCGTGACGCACTCGACAAACTGCGCTTGAACGATGCTTCGTTCTTTTACGAACCGGAATCGTCAGCAGCGCTGGGGTTTGGTTTTCGTTGCGGCTTTCTCGGTTTGCTGCATATGGAGATCGTGCAGGAGCGGCTGGAACGAGAGTTTAATCTCGATCTGATCACGACCGCGCCAAGCGTCCGTTACATCGTGACCACAACGGACGGGCAAGTCAGTGATATCGATTCACCGGCCAAGATGCCTGACCCAGGCCGGATTGCGAAGATTGAAGAACCCGTGATTCGCGCGGTCATTCTCACGCCCGACGAACATCTCGGCGGCATCCTGCCGTTGCTCGAAGAGAAGCGCGGAGTCCAAAAAGGTTTTGAGTACATCGCTGCCAATCGCGTGATGCTGACATACGAGTTGCCGCTCAACGAGATCGTGCTCGACTTCTATGATCGACTGAAATCGGTGTCACGCGGTTACGCGTCGCTGGATTACAACCTCGCCGGATATTGGGAAAGTGACCTGGTGAAGCTGGACGTGCTGGTGGCGGGAGAACCGGTCGATGCGTTGTCGTTGATTCTGCATCGCAGCACTGCGCAACCGAAGGGTCGCGCGCTGGCTGATAAGATGAAGCAGTTGATTCCGCGGCAACTGTTTGAAGTGCCGATTCAGGCTGCGATTGGCAACAAGGTGATCGCGCGCGAAACGGTGAAGGCGCTCGGCAAGAACGTGCTCGCGAAGTGTTATGGCGGCGACATCACGCGGAAACGGAAGTTGCTGGAGAAACAGAAGGAAGGCAAGAAGCGGATGAAGAAAGTCGGGCGCGTGGAGATCCCGCAGGAGGCGTTTCTGGCTGTTTTGAAGGTGAACGAGTAAGGGTTTTCTTTGTGACTCTGTGTCTCTGTGTTTTCTTTGAACCACGGAGACACAGAGGCACAGAGACGGCAAGCGAAATGAATGGAACTGGCTACGAGCGTGAAAGTGAGTTGTTGCTTTGTTGTGCGCGCACGGAAGCGCCGCCGGCGATCGTGGCGAGAATACGCGAGCTGGCCACGTCAGAGATTGACCGGGAGTATCTGTTTCAGCTCGCGCGGCGGCATGCCGTTGTCCCGCTGCTTTATTTACAACTCGCACGGCACGCCGCAGATCTGATTCCGCCTCCCTACCTCGCAAAACTAAAACGGCAGTACCACGAGAACTTCGCACGCAACACCATCCTTGCCGATGAGCTCTGCCGGATAATTGAGTTGTTTGCGAAGGAACGGATCGCGGCGATTCCCTACAAGGGTCCGGCTCTGGCGCTGTTTGCTTACGGCAATCTCGCGCTGCGCCGCTTCGTCGATCTCGATGTGATTGTCAGAAAGTCAGACGTGCTGCGAGCGCGTGAGTTGCTACTCGCTGAAGGTTACGCGCCCACGAAGTCGCTCACGACAGCGCAGCAGGAATTGCTATTGCGCACGCAACATAACTTGCAGTTTGCGCGCGACCACAATCGCCTGCTGCTCGAACTGCACTGGGAAATCGCGCCCCACTTGTTTGCCTCCTCCGTGCAAGAGAACGAACTCTGGCGAAACCTCGAAACGATCACCATTAACGGCGCGGAGATCAAAACTCTTTCCGCCGACGACCTGTTGTTCTCGCTCTGTGTTCACGGTTCGCGCCACCTGTGGGAACGGCTCGGCTGGATTTGTGACGTTGCCGAATTGATCGCGCGTCATGATTTGAACTGGCCGGCGTTGCAGCGAAGGGCCGCGGAAGCAGACAGCGAACGAATGTTCCTGCTCGGCCTGCAGCTCGCGCGAAAACTCTTCCAGACAGCCCTGCCGGCGCAAGTGCAACAGCGTTGCGATGCCGACCCGCGTCTCGAATCGCTGGCCGCGAACATCATCGAACATCTTTTCAATGGTCTAACACACGTTCCCGCCACTTCAACCGAGATCTTCAAATACAACATCGGCGTGAGAAAGAGTCTCGCTGCTCGCGTCCGTTATCTCGTCCACACACTTCGTCCCACCGACCGCGATCTGGGCACGCATTCCCTTCCGGCACCCTTCACGTTCGCTTATTATCTAATCCGTCCCGTTCGCATCCTGTTCAAGGGGTAGTGGTGCAGTTTGGGTTTCCTCTGTGCGACCTTTGTGTCCTCTGTGTCTCTGTGGTGGCCTGTTTTTCCCAGCTAAAAGCACCACAGAGACACAGAGGACACAGAGGTCGCACAGAGACAGCAAACTGCATCACTACTTGTTCAAGGCATAAAATTGACGGATTATTTTTCACGTGCTAGTTTCCTTCGGTTCGGAGGGCGGTATCCGAGTGAAGCTTCCAGACTCCAGTTACCCACTAAAGTTCGCTACGCTGATGTTCGTCCTGCTTGTGTGTGTCGCCCGCGCGCTGTCACAACAACCCGTCCCGACCGACCAGAACGCCAAGCCGCCGGTCAAAGAAACCACCATCGCACCCGACAAGAAAACGAAACCGACTTTCGTGCTGACGGTAAAAACGCGGCCGATCCTGAACCTGTCGCTCAAAGCCGAAAAGGCCAGCATGGCAGAGGTGGCCCACGAGTTGTCGCAGCGTTTGAAGATCCCGGTGTTTCTTGGTCCAGAACGAAAGAAGGAAACGATCTCCATCGAATTCAACGAGCTGACTCTCGAACCGGCGCTGCAACTGATGTCGCCGACTGTCTACGTGGACTACGAGCTCGACACCGGTTCGCAGAATCCGCCCAAGGTGCTCGGAATTTATTTTTACGATCTGAACCAGGGCGAACCGCCGGCCACGGCCGTTGTCTCCGGAGCGAACCAGACGCTCCTCGTTGAAGGCAATACCGAAGATGGAGTTGAACCGGAGAGTGACGACGATAAGAAGAAAGTCGAAGAGCAACCGCTGCGTGTTCACTACGAGAACTACACGCTAACGGTCAAGGCGAAGAAGCAACCCTTGCCGCTAGTGCTGGTGAAGATTGGTGAAGAGATCGGCATCCCGGTTGACATTCAGAACGAGCGATTGGATCCCATCGACGCTGATATCTCAAAACTTCCCGTTGAGGATGTGCTGCGCCAGCTTTCCCCCAACATCAAGCTTTACTATCGAGCTGACCTCACGCGTGCTGAAAAACGCGCCTTGCGGCTGGTCCTTGCTGAACCGGCAAAGACCACACAGGGCCCTTGAAGTAGTTTGTTATGCGCTTGAAGCCGACGCGTGGTCCGAAATTTTGGGTTGCCATGAAGTCGATCAAGACCCTATATTAACTGACAGTGACTCGAGGAGGCGGTCAACTTTGGCAAAGCAAAACGATATCATCAAGGAAGAAAACGCTGGTTTGCAGAACGGAAATGCTGGTGAGATCAACGAACGGAAAAAGACGTTTGTTGAGCCCGCGATCTCAGTGCCCGTTGATGTTCTTGAAGCCACCACGTTCTTTCAGGCAGCAACCAGCGGCGTTACCAATTAATAAAACAGAAATACCGGTTGCATGAAAGGTATTCAGGTCCTTGACCGACCGGCCTCGCAAAGTTTTTATGCGGTCGCCGGTCGGTTGCTATTTATCGAGAGTTTCGATCGCGACTTGGCCATTCTGATCGAACTACTCTTCGCCCGCTGGCAGCTCACGCCCGTTTCTTTTCGCGAGCGGAACCCCGACATAAAGATTAGTTTTTCGAGCTGTGAGGAACTGCCTGCAATTCCGCGTGGTCTAAGTGAGTTTGAAGTTGCGGCAGGTGGGCGTTGCTACACGGCTGGCGATGAGTACTACCTGAGTTTTCAGCAGTCTTTGCTGCATCTCAGGACCGGTAATCCGCTCAGCGTGTCCGTCTGGATCTCGGATCCAACAGACGTCGAACTGGCGCGTGTAACGTCTTTTGCGGTTTGTGCGGCATTGCGACGGTTCGGGTTGTTTGAGCTGCACAGCGCGGGTGTGGTAGTGCCGGAAACTGACGCCGGCGTGTTGATTGTTGGTCCATCCGGCAGCGGCAAATCGACACTGACGCTTCAGTTGGCGTCTGCGGGTTGGGGTTATCTCTCGGACGACGAGGTGTTGCTGAGCGTCGTTGACGAGCAGGTCGAAGCGCGAGGCTTTCGCAGTTTCTTTGCGCTTGCGCCAGCGGCAGTGGGCGCGGCGGCGCCAGTGAGCGCATTCAAGACTTGTTTTGAACCGGCAGACGTTCTTCCAACGCCACCAGTCCAGCGTACCGTGCCGCGATTTCTTCTTTTCACGACAATCAGCCGCGGAAAAGAAACTCTCTTGCACGAATTAACGCAGGCCGAGACGATGGTGCGGCTGATCAGGGCATGCCCGTGGGCCAGTTACGATACCGCCGTTGCTCGTCCAAATCTGGAACTGCTGTCGAAAGTTGCGCGCCAAGCCAAGGGCTTTGACCTCAGCGCCGGAACAGATCTGCTCAAACTTGGCAATGCTTCACGAATCATCGGCGCTCGGGTGTCAGGCGTGAACGATGGAGACTGATGGCCACTTCAGTGATGATTATGGTCCGCATCGTTTGAGTGTGGAGCTGGCCAACATCTGCAATCTTCATTGCAGCTACTGTTTTCGTTCCGAAGATAATCTCTACAGCCGCCACGCCAAGTTTTTTCCGCTCGAACTGTTGCGCCGAGTCATCACCGAAGCTCGCGAAGCAGCGCAGATCACGCGCATCAATTTCACTGGCGGCGAGCCGACTCTTCATCCGCAGTTTGCCGAAATACTTCAGACAGTAGCTGCCGCCGATTTACAGGCGAGCTTTGTCACCAACGGTTGGCACTTCGAGCGCACGTGGCCGTCGCTGGTGGCGAATCGTGCGGCAATCTCGCACGTTGCTTTCAGCGTCGACGGCGTCGATCGCGAGACGCACGATCGCTGGCGTGGCGACGGATCTTTTGAGCGTCTGGTGCGGGCGTTTACGCGTTGTCACATCGCCAGACTGCCATTCGCGATCAAGATCGTGGTCCGTCGTGACCTCGTGGACCAACTCGAACAGATCGCGATTTTCGCGGCACGAATGGGCGCCGCGGCATTGAACTTTGTTCACGTCATGCCGACTTCGAGCGGGTTGGAAAACGACCTCGCGCTCAACCGCGACGAGCAACGCGCCGCGGAAGAGGAGATTGCACTCCTCGCGCGCATCTTCAAGATGAAGATCGGCATCGACGTTGGTTATTACAACATCGACGAGCAACGCGCTCCGTGTGCGCCGCTGGCCGGCACGAGCATGAACGTCGATTATCGTGGGCGGCTTTCGCTATGTTGCAATCTGTCGGGTTTTCGGGGCGCTGCCGCCGAACCGGACGTGGCGGCAGATCTCAACGTGGAATCCTTCTCGTCAGCGCTCGTGAAACTGCGCGAGCTTGCTGCCGCGCAATTGCAAAAGCGACGAGAAGCACTCGTGACGCTGCGATCGAAGGGGACCACGCCGGATCTGTACGTCGGTTCACCCTGCCTGTTTTGTCTTCAGAGCTATGGCAAGATCCCTTGGCACAATGTCGCTCACTGACATCAAAGGCTGGATGCCAGTCGACGCTGTTGTCGTGAATGGGCGGCCCGGTCTCTCGTGGATGGACATGGCCGGCGTGAACCTGACCGAACCATTCTTTCAACAAACCGTCGACCGTCTTCGAGCCGAACGTCCCGAGCGCGAAGAGCGATTCACAGAATTCGACATGCTGGTCCAGCTCGAAAAGTGTTTTGACAGCGTCGCGCCCACCGGTTTTATTTTTCATTCATCGCGTTGCGGCTCGACACTGCTGGCCAACGCGTGCCGCGCGACAACAGGCGCCATCGTTCTTTCCGAACCGCCAGCCGTCGACAAACTCGTCGCGCGCTTCATCACCGACCTGGACGAGCACGGCACGAAAGAAAAGCTCTACTCGATCTTCTTGCGCGGTGTCGTCAACGCGTTGGGCCAACGCCGCAACGGTCAGGAGCGCCATCTCTTCGTCAAGTTCGCCTGTTGCAGCGTGTCGCAGATCGAACGCATCCGGCGTCTTTGGCCCGACGTGCCCTCGGTTTTCCTTTATCGCGATCCGGTCGAGACGATCGTTTCAAACATGCAGAATCGGCCGGCGTGGCTGCTGGACGATGACCATCGCGTGCTCGGATCAATCATCGGCAGCTCAAGCGACGCGATTGCTGAAATGAGTCTTGAGGAGCTGTGCGCGCGATCGATCGGAAGCTTCTACGCGACCGCGCATCGTGTTGCAAACGACCGCACCTTGTTGCTTAATTACGAGCAACTTTCACTAGCTGAAATATCTAACGCGTTGCAGTTCTTCGGTGTCAGACCCGCGGCTACCGAAATGGAAACCATTGCTCGCCAAAGCCAGACGTACTCGAAATCCACTGAAGCGCGTGCGTTTGCCGGCGACTCGGCAGCAAAACAACGCCTTGCAACCGATCTCGTCCGCGAAGTGAGCGAGCGCTGGGCCGCGAAGCCGTATCAGTTACTGGAACAGAAAAGGGTGGAAAATAATAATCATGACCGCAACTAATCTAACCGCTGGGAAACACGTCGTCGTCACCGACTTTGACAGGGGCGAAGGCATTCTGGTGGACCTTAATACAAAGCGATACTACCAATTAAATGAAACTGCGATGATTGTGTGGAAAGGTTTGGAGCAAGGGAAAACGATCACCGAGATCGTCGCGGATGTTACTGCCAGTTATGAAGTCGAGCCCGATCGGGCCACGATCAGCGTGCAACGTCTGCTCGACAGTTTTCAAACATACAAACTAGTCAGCGCCAAATAGCTGGTTGATGGATTCACCAGAAGACCAAAGCGGTGACAAGTCCCCACACTCCAAAGAACAGCCGTCTCCTCGGAGTGCTAGACCTCCCTGGAGTGCGGCAACTAGTCGCCACTTTGGTCCTTTGACGTGGCTGAAGGTCAAGTATGCGATTCTCACTTGCGCGATCTTCCTGCCGTTGCTCTGGACCTTTGTCGAGGTCCGAAACGTCTATCCGTTCGCAGCGTGGAACGTGATGATGGCGCCGGGCATGCTAGAGCGCGGCCGCAGTTACTGGATGCTGCGCGGCGAGACAGTCTCCGGGCAAACCATCGACATTCGTCCCATCACACTCACCAACGCAATGTACAGCCGCACCTGGACCATGGTTAACGCCACGGTCGATAACCAGAGTTTCAAACTGGCAAACGTTCATCCCGCAAACGCGGAGTTGCTGCGCCAGGCCGGTGGTCTGGAGCATCTGCCACCTGGCGCGCGTATTCCTGATCTGCTGCGTGCGTGGGGCTCGCTCTACAACGAACGTTTGCCTGACTCCTCACCGCAACGACTGAAAGAAATCCGGCTCGACATGTATCGCTGGGAAGGCGGCAGTTACGCCGATTACGACAAGTTCATCGAATCGTGGCGTCAGGATTTATAAATCGGATTGTTCCGTCGAGTGCGTTCGCGTTGGGTGTGGCGCGCGTCGTGGTCCACGGCACGTTTCTGATTTCCGTTTTACTCACCTCGTTTTCTGCACTTGGGCGTTTGCCAGTCACGATCCTGCGCCCGACCGGCGCAATGAAGTTGCTGCCCTGGAGTTTTTACGATTACCTGCTGACTCCGGGTGGAATGACGATCCTCAAATTGGCAATGGTCCTGTCGCTGCTCGCCGCCACGGCAGGCCTGCTGACTCCATTCTCAACCAAAACTTCGTTTCTTCTCGTGCTCTTTTACCAAGGCCTGGTGCGCAGCTTTGGCCACTTCAACCACGACGAGATGCTTGGCGTTTACTGTCTCGCGGTGCTGGCATTCACGCCCTGCGGCGATGAGTTTTCGTTGGACCATTGGTTACGAAAAACAAAAAAAGATCGGCCGGCGTTTGCTTATGCTTATCCGATCCTGCTGATGCAGCTACTCATGGCTTGGGTCTATTTCAGCTCGGTATTGATTAAGCTGCGAAACTCCGGACTGAAATATCTCGGCGCCGATAGTCTGCCGTCGCTTGCGATCTATCACTCACTCGACAACCTGCACGACACCAGTTTTCGTTTGGCGTTCTGGCTGCCACAGGTGAAGGCTTATCTGCCTTTTGTCATGGCCCTTGTGCTGTTGTGGGAACTCTTCTTTCCGCTGGCTGTTTTCTATCCGCGGCTGCGATGGTTAATTCTCGGCGGCGGTGTCGTCTTTCACCTCTCGACCTTGTTTTTCATGAATATCTTTTTCCCTCACCAGCTCGCGTTGTACCTGCTCTTTGTCAACTGGGATGCATTTCGTAAATCCCGTGCCCGCCATCGAATAATAAACCTTGAAACACCGCTTCAGCCGAGCTCGTCGATCACCGTTAACTTTCTGCTTGGAGTGCAACAGACCGTCAGTTTCGGTTTTTTGTCAACATTGAGGCGCTGCCATAACTGTGTCTCTGTCTCTGTAGTTTCTAATTGCTCCGTGGTCTATACAGAGACGCAAGTCGGCATAAAGTAAATTTCGTTGACTGCCTTCAAAAAAGCATGGTACGGTTTTCCGCCTCACTGAACATCGTGGGCCATCTAAAAGGAGAGAAACAGGCATGTCTAAGTCATTTCGGGTTTCCGTTGTCTTCGCTGGCCTGGTAGCTGTAGTACTCGGTCTATCGCAAGTCGCCTTCGCCGGCGGCACGGTAATCCAAAGCGGTGAACCGGCAGCGAATAATTCTGAGACCAGCAAGAACGCGTCTCTAAAATCTGCAAAGAAGAAAAAGAAGAGAAAAGCCAGTGCGCCTTCCCTTGTTGTTTTAGGAGTATACGCACAACCAACCGTTTCTGAAGTATCTGCTTTACCTGCTGCTGGCAGCCCTGTTGTCGTCACTGCGACGGCACCAGCTCCCGCTACCACCAGAAGTGCTGTGAGAATGTCGAAGACCCCGGGCGTCCATGTTTTACCGGTTGAAGATCCACCGGTCAACGTCGCGACCGCAGGTCAACTGATCATTTCTGAGTTTCGCGTTCGTGGTCCAAACGGCGCGAACGATGAGTTTATTGAAATCTACAACGCCAGCGGCGCGGACCATACCGTAGCGGCGCTCTCCGGGAGTGGCTATGGCGTCGCCGCATCCGACGGCACCACACGCTGCTCTATTCCGAATGGCACGGTCATTCCGAACCGAGGCCACTACCTCTGCGTGAACTCCATCGGCTACAGCCTGGCAAGTTATCCTGCTGGTAACGGCACTACCGCCACCGGCGATGCAACCTACACCACCGACATCCCCGATAATGCCGGCATTGCTCTCTTTAATAACAACACGGGTGGCGGAAGTTACTCGCTCGCCAATCGCCTCGACGCCGTGGGCTCCACCTCGGAAGCGAACACAACCTACAAGGAAGGCACTGGGTATCCAGCGCTGACTCCTTTCTCGATCGACTACGCGTTCTATCGCGATACCTGCGGTAAAGGCGGTTCCATCACGACCTTCGGCGCCTGCCCAACCGGTGGCTTGCCGAAGGACACGAACAATAACGCGGCGGATTTCGTGTTCGTTGACACCAACGGCACTTCGGCTGGTGCGGGTCAGCGTCTCGGCGCCCCTGGACCAGAAAACCTGAGTTCGCCGATTGAGCGAAACGAGTCGTTTGCCGTGAACCTGCTTGACACCTGCGTGGGCGGAGCATCACCTCCGAATCGCGTGCGCGACTTCACGTCCGATCCGCCAAACAACTCGACGTTTGGTACGTTGGACATTCGCAGGACCGTCGTCAACAACACTGGCGGCAACGTTACGCGTTTGCGTTTCCGCGTGGTTGACCTGACGACGTTCCCGGCGCCGAGTGGCATTGCCGACTTGCGTCCGCGAACTTCGACTACGGTGGTTGTGACTGTTGACCGTCCACCGTGCGGCAGCGGTACCAGCAACGTGTCGGTGAATGGAACGACATTAGAGCAACCACCATCACAGCCAAACGGTGGTGGATTCAATTCCTCGATGTCGGCCGGTACGGTGACGTTGGGAACGCCGTTGGCAAACGGCGCCTCGATCGACGTGCGCTTCCTGCTTGGCATTCAGCAAACGGGAAGTTTCAAGTTCTTCATCAACGTCGAGGCTCTTCCGTAACTGTTGTTTGTAGTTCAGCAAAAAGAGAGGCGCGTCTTGCGCCTCTTTTTTTTCGCTTTGGAGAAAGAAACGTCGCTACGCGACTACCGCCGCGGAAGGGCCACTCCGGACCCGACGTTGAAACGTC
>DASXRE010000209.1:0-40488 GCA_036506775.1 Pyrinomonadaceae bacterium
AACTGGCGAATGCGCTGGCACAAATCGAGGCCCGAGCCGTCCGGCAACCAGGAATCCAGTAGATACAGATCGAACTGCTCGGTGCCGGCTAAAGCCACACCGCTTTCGATCGTTGAACCGGTAATGACTTCGTAACTCTTCTGCGCGAGAAGGAGAGTGACTAGTTCGCGAGTGTCCTCGTGGTCCTCAATGTAAAGGATGCGACGAGTTTTTTCAGCTTGCATAGGTGCAGTTCGCCTAGGGGGAATTGGCCGAGACGAAAGCTTACAGCTTGTTTGCACGTGTTAACTAGAAAAAGATTGGCCGCAAAAAACTCGAAAATTTGAGGCCGAGGTACCCTACGTTTTTCTCAAGGTATGGGAAAGAATACGGCGCCTCGGCCTACCCGCTTATTGTTTGTGCGCACTCTACGCCGTCTGATTGGACCTCGTCAGTACGCCCTCGCACATATAAAAGAACAAATGTGACCGACTGCAACTGTACGTAGGCAGACAAAGCGCGTAAAATCTGTCGGTCGAAAGCTTATTTATCCAGCCCCCAACTCTGGGTGTGCGTTTTCTACCGTATTTCGAGTTACTGGCATGAGTAAGAACATACGACCAACACTTCTCGAAGACAGGGATCAGCCTGCCTTAGCCCTGACCTCAAGAAACCAGCTTCTCGCGCAGTTGATCGAGAGTGCCGAGGCCAGAGATTATCTGCTGCCGCATTTGAAGGTGGTCTCCCTCGAACGGAACCAGGTCCTGTATGAACAGGGCGACACCGTTGATTTTATTTACTTCCCCATCGATTCCGTCGTTTCAAGTCTCGTCATCATGGAGGACGGCACTACCGTCGAAACGTTAATGGTCGGCCCCGAGGGCTTGGTCGGTGTTTCGGCAATTCTGGGGAGCGGGGTATCGAGAAACTGGCTTTGGGTTCTGATCAGCGGCACGGCGATTCAACTCGAGGCGAAGTTTCTGGATACGTTGTTCGTGCGCAACGAGATTGCTCTCAAGGTACTGCTGGGATTTTATCGCTCAACCATGACACAACTCTCTCAGCGCTGTGTTTGTAACACAAGGCACACGGTGCTGGACCGGTTGTGCTGCTGGCTGTTGATGCTCCACGACCGCGTGGGCGGCAGCAATTTGCGATTGACTCAGGAGATGATCGCGAGCCGGCTAGGCGCTCGTCGTGCAGGAATAACGGTCGCGGCGGGTGTGTTACAGGCAATGCAAGCGATTGAATATCGTCGCGGACAGCTTCACGTTATTGACCGTGAGGCACTGAAACACGCAGTCTGTGAGTGTTACACGATCATGCACAACGAGTTCCAGTTTAATCCTTCCCGCGCGGTCCGTTCACTCGGGCTTCTCGCTGTAAACAAATAAGCGGTTCACCGTCACGCCATTCTCATCGGCAATCGGTACGACCGTGTGAACCATGCGGCCGTCGCCACGTCCGGGTTCGACGACGACGGCTTCGATTGGAATGGTACGGACCGTTTGGCCCTCACGCACTGCGGTCTTGAGGAGCTTGACAAGTTGGTCCACGTCGTGACCCGTAAAGAGTTCGCTGATGGGAAGACCGGTTACGTCGCGAGTACCGAACATCTGCTGGTACGTTGGATTCACTCTTTGCACCGTCAGGTCTTCCGCATTCACCACCATCACGTAGTGCGGAAAGCGTTCGAGCAACTGGGATAGCTGTAGCTGTTCCAGGCGATGTTGTTTCATCAGTTCCTGTAATTCCAGAGTGCGCGCCGTCAGCTCGTCGTTGGTCGTTTGCAGTTCCTCGTTGGTCGCTTGCAACTCCTCGTTATTGGTCTCGAGTTCTTCATTGGTGGCTTGCAGCTCTTCGTTGGTCGCTTCGAACTCTTCGTTGGTCGCCTGCAACTCTTCCTGAGTGAGCATCAACTCTTCATTCGCTGCCTGAAGTTCCTCGTTGGCATCCTGCAACTCCTTGTTCATCGCACTGAAGCGCTTGTTTGTTGCGCTTACTTCGGTAACCAGTTCGGCCTGTTCGCGTTGCATTGCCTCGAGCGTTCGCTTGATTTGTATTTGTTCCGTCATGTCCAAAGCGGTAATCACGGCCAGCTCGGGGGCGCCCTGCTCAACCTGCATAATCATGATTGTCAAATTAACGTAGCGTCCGCTGGCTTCTACTACCTGGTCCAATTCCAAGTCGGGGACAGTGATGGTGGAATGTTCGCGGAATGCAGTATCGATCGCTCGGCGGACTTCCTGGTACGGCAGTCCTCGCACACTATGAAGGAAGTCCTGATCGTAGGCGATGTCCCGAATGCCGAACAATCGTCTGGCGGCGGCGTTTATGGTCATGATGCGGTACATGCGATCGATCATGACAAGAGCGACGTTGGTGTAGCGGAGTATGGTCTCGTTTGTCCGGCGGAGCTGGCCCAACTCTATTTCCGCCGGCGTCAGATCCAGCGTACTCAGCGACAACGGTGGAACACGCTGCCGCCGTCGACCGTCGCGTGTACCGGCGGCGGCTTTGGCGCTCGCTACTGACGAATCGTGAAGCGGGAGCGCGAATGGACCGCCCATGCAGCGATAGATCTTCCACTTTTTGTTTATGAGCTCAAATGTTGCCTTCGTGGGTCGAGCAGTTTCGGCTTTACCCAGGAACAGGTAACCCTGCGACTGCTGTAACGAAAAAGCAAAAAGATCGAGCACCACCTGCTGCAATTCCGGCTCGAGATAGATCAAAAGATTTCTACAGGTCACAAGATCGATGCGTGGGAAGGGGACCCCGCGGCTGATGTCCTGTTGTCCGAAAATGACGACCTGTCGCAGAGCTTTCGAGACGCGGTACCCATGATCGATGCGTTCAAAAAAACGTTCACGATAATCAGCGGGCAGATCGTTGAGAACGTTTTCCGGATAAAGGCCGCGCCTGGCGAAGGCGATTGCATCTGACGCCAGATCGGTGGCAAAGACCTTCACGTTCCACTCCTGAAATTCCGGTCCGAGGTAGTCCGCAAACAGCAACGCCAGTGAATAAGCTTCTTCACCGGTCGCGCAGCCCGCTGACCAGATCCGCAAGATGCGGCCATTCTCGCGGGCACGTTGGACCAGGTCGGGAATGATCGACGTTTGAATGAATTCGAAAGCTTCGGGATCGCGAAAGAAGCCGGTAACTTTGATGAGAAAAGCGCGAACGAGTTCCTGCACCTCGTCGGGATGCTTCAGAAGATAGTCGGTGTAATCGCGAATGCTGGCGCTACGAGTAACGGCCATACGCCGTCCGATGCGGCGCAGAATGGTCGAAGACTTGTAGTTTCGAAAATCGATGTTTGTTTGCGCGCTTACTTGAGTGAGCAGATCACGCAACGGATCTTCGACTTTTTCCGCGGCCGGCAGATTGATCCCTTGCAGGATATCGAAAAGCAAAGGACCGATCTGTTCCATCTCCACGACGTGATCCACGGCGGTGGGAGGCAGCGAAAGCGGCATCGACGGATACGGCGCCGTCTGCGGGTTCTGAATGATTACGACGCCGCCTGCGTTCTTTACCTCTACTGCTCCGGCGGCGCCATCTGAACCGGACCCGGTGAGAATGACAGCTATCAGGTGCTCCCCGTAAGACTCAGCCGCACTCGACAACAGCATGTCAACGGATGGCTTGGGCCTTTCGCCATGATCGCCTTCGAGATGAACGTGGCCGTCGCGAATCTTGACATGCTTGTTTGCCGGCACCACATAAATCTTGCCGGCTTCGAGCGGCGTCGGCGAATGCTCGGCGACCACCACGACGGGCAACGTGCTGCGGCGCCCAAGGATCGACCCGAGCTGGCTTGGGCGCTGCGGGTCGAGGTGTTGCGCAAGAACCACGGGCGCGGGAAAGTTTTTGTGAAGCGTGCTGACCAGCGTGGAAAGAGCGCCCACACCGCCCGCGGAAGAACCAACTACTACGAGATCGTTACTGCTGTTTGCCGGTTTGTCGTTAATCATGATTGATCTGCTCCGGGGGGACCGACGCACTCGAAGGTGCCTGCCAGATTCTCCGCGCAATCAGGGGGAAGCCCAAGACTCACTTCGGCCTCTTTTTGACTCGTAGGAATTGGGACAAATCTTAACACAAAAGAACGCGGCATAAAGTAACGAGTGTGCCGGTCGAGTTCGCGCTGGTTGGCACTCTTTGGCGTCTGTTTAGTGAGGCTTTGGTGCGATTCCGCACATTGCCAGTGTGCAGCGAATCCTCTATACTTTGCGCGTTGAATACCCCTTTCCTCCTGTGGGTATAGTTGGCGCGGCGGACGGCTAAAACCGCCGCGCTTTTTTCTTTTCGATGAGACTTAAAGCTCTTCCCCTGATCGGCCTGAACCTGTTTCTGGCTATCGTCTATTTTGCAGCGGCTGAAGTGGGTCTTTCGCTCGCCTCACTGCACACAAACGTCACACCGGTTTGGCCACCAGCGGGAATCGCGATCGCTTCACTACTGATCTTTGGGCCACAACTCTGGCCCGGCATTTTTCTCGGCGCTCTGGCTGCGAACCTGTTGACCAATATCCCTGCCGGATCTGCTTTTGGCATCGCGTTCGGTAACACCCTGCAAGCGCTGATCGCTTACTGGTTGCTGTTGCGAGTGATGCGTTGGAAAAGGTCACTCGATTCTGTCAGTGAAGCGATGGCTTTTGTCGTGTGCGCGGCAGTGCTGGCGCCGGTGGTCAGCGCCACGATTGGCAGTTTGAGTTTGTGTCTTGGCGGAGCAGCAGAGTGGCGCCGGTTCACGCCGCTGTGGCTGACGTGGTGGATGGGCGATGGTTTCGGCGCGCTGATTGTCGGCGCACTGCTGCTATCGTGGAGCAAGCCTCAGAAGCTGAACACTCGCGAACTGCCGGAAATCGCCTCTCTTTTCGTGCTGCTGCTGATTGTCGTGCTGATCGTATTTGCCGGCTGGTTTCCCGGGACGGTCAAGACGTATCCGCTGGCTTACTTGTGCCTTCCTTGCTTGCTGTGGGCGGCGCTGAAATTTGATCAGCGAATTGTGACGAGCACGATCGTGGTGATGGCAACAGTGGCCGTGTGGGGAGCACGTCACGGTTATGGCCCATTCGTCCAGCAGAATCCGAACGTTTCGCTGCTGCTCCTGATTTCGTTTGTGGGCACCAGTGCGTTGATGACGCTGCTGGTCAGCGCCGTTACCCACGAGCGACGAACGGCGGAGGCTGACAAGGACAAACTCGGATCGGAACTGGAGCTTCACCGCCGTCGCGTTGAAGACATCGTCGCACACGTCCCCGGCGTGGTTTGGGAAGCGTGGGGGAAACCTGACGCGGCTAATCAGCGAATCGACTTTGTCAGCAGTCACGTGGAGGAGATGTTGGGCTACAGCCAGGAAGAGTGGTTGTCCACCCCGAATTTCTGGTTGCAGATTCTTCATCCTGATGACCGCGAGCGCGCGGCGGCTGAAGCGGCGGCGATTTTTGCGTCCCGCAAGGGCGGCTCAAGCCGTTTCCGCTGGTTGCACAAAGACGGTCATGAAGTCTGGGTCGAAGCGCAGTCGGTCGTGGTATGTGATGAGAGTGGTCCAGTGGGAATGCGTGGAGTGACGATGGACATCACGCCGGCGGTACGTGCCGAGCTTGAACGCGCGGAACTGCTGCAGCGTGAGAGCCACGCGCGTGAGCAGGCGGAAGAAGCGAGCCGGTTAAAAGAAGAATTTCTGGCGACTGTTTCTCACGAACTGCGGACGCCTTTGAATGCGGTTGTCGGCTGGTCGCGTTTGCTACGGACTGGACAGCTCGATGAGGAAGGCGCCAGTCACGCGGTCGAGATCATCGAGCGAAACGCCATGATGCAGAAGCAGATCGTTGAGGACTTGCTTGATGTGTCGCGGATCGTGACCGGCAAGTTGAGAATCAACACGCAACCGGTCGATCTGTTGCTGGTGATACACGCGGCGATCGACGCGATTCGGCCGGCGGCGGAAGCGAAAGAGATTGAGGTTCGAACACACTTCGACGCGCCCGATGTGACCGTCAGGGCAGACGTCGAACGATTGCAGCAGGTGTTCTGGAACCTGTTGGCGAATGCGGTGAAGTTTACGCCCGCGCGGGGAGCGATCGATGTGCATCTGCGCCGAGAGGATTCGCAGGCGGAGATACGGATCGAAGATTCAGGTCCGGGTGTGCCGGCGGAATTTTTGCCACGGATCTTTGAGCGATTTAGTCAGGCTGACGGCTCGAGCACGAGGAAGTATGGTGGCTTGGGATTAGGACTGGCGATCGTGCGGCACCTCGTGGAACTGCACGGCGGGACGGTTGCGGCGGCAAATCGGGTCGAGAATGGCGGGGCTGTGTTGACTGTCCGGCTGCCTGCCATGGAACCCACGCCAGGCGAGCTGGTGAGTAGAAGCGGTTGAGTGGTAACCACAGACTACACAGAAAAACTCAAAACGTGTGGCGGCGCATCGATGGTGGAGTTGCTTGCTGCGAGTTGTCGACCACCGATGTTCCTGACGGATTGAAGATATAACTGTCGCGCGCGCGCACCGCGAGATTCGGTTGCCGCGCCCTCACTCTGATCTGCCGCCGTTGCCCTGCCTGGGGTGGACGTTTCGGGTAGTAGCCAATGCTGTACTGCCGTCGCAGTTCCTCGGCCACGTTCGCAAACGCATACGACATGTTCTGCAGCGAGTCCGCACGATATTCGCGACCGCCGGTCGCGTTCGCCAGTTCCTGAAGATACTGGCTCGCGAGCTCGTAGTCACCGCGCGTGGTTCCGCGGCCGCGTGGCGGATAACCGCCGCGACGTCCCATGCCGCCGCGACCGCCGCCGAAGATGCCGCCGAGAATCTGACCCCAGACATCGATCTGCACTGGGTAGTTGCCGGTGTTCATGTCCTGCGAGGTGTCGTACTGAACCGGATAGATCAGCGCATCAAGCTCCTGTGCGTCAGTGATGTTGGTTTGGTAATCCGCGCGCTTGCTGGTGGTATCAACGCCGTCCGTGAAAAGCACGATCGCTTTTCTGCCCTGTACGCGCGACAACTGCTGGTTTATCACTATATCGATCGCGTCGTAGAGCCGCGTGCCGTCGTCAGTATGGGCGCGTTGAATGGCGCGCTGCAGTTTCGAGCGGTCGGTAGTGAACTCACTCAGAACCTTGATGTTGTCGTTGAACGAGACGACCATGACGCGATCGTCAGGCCGCAGTTGATTGATGAAACTGATGGCTGCGTCCTGAATATCTTCGAGACGAAACTGCGTCGACGGACTCGTGTCAAGCATCAGCACGACTGAAAAAGGCTTGTCGACTGACTGGAAGAAAGCGACCTCTTGTTCTACCCCGTCTTCCCAAATGCGAAAGTCTTCTTTGAGGAGGTTAGGCACGTAGCGTCCATCGCGATCCATCACGCTCACGGGGATCGTGACGAGCGTGGTGCTCACGCGAATGATGTCGCCGGCATCGACCTCTTCCGGACCAGTTGGCGTTTGGTCTGGTTGTGCGGCGGGCTTCTGATTGTTTGGATAGTTGGCGCCCCCCAACACCGGTGGCTTCGCAGGTGCGGGCGCGGTAGTTTCCGGTGTGGTGGTCTGTGGGGCGGTCGTTTGATCGCCCACCCGTCGTGGCCGCCCCTGTCCGAAGACAAAGCTGATCGAGGTTGAAAGCAGGGAGAGGAGCAAAAAGAAAACAGAAAGCCTTTTCATAGTAGCTCCTGGTTTGGGCGCATTTTTATTGGGAAACAAGGGGGAGAGAGAACCGCTGCAAGAATAGCGCCTGACAGAGCGCGGAGCAAGCAGCAAATATGGGCGCCTCCCTGGAGTGCGGGGACTTGTCACCGCTTTCGTTTAGTCTTTGAGACTCTTCGACCAAAGCGGTGACAAGTCCCCGCACTCCAAGGAGGCGCGTCTATTCCGATGAGCTTGTCGCGGCGCTCGACAGCACATTCCAGATCAGGGGCAACGTCGCCCAGCTCTGCCCGCGATGCTGGGGTCTAAACGCAAAAAGAACAACGCGTCCTTTTCCAACCCCCACTTCAGCCAGCGCGATCTGGCCGCGCAGCTTGTCTTCACCCAACAACCAACCCGACAGCAGCACGTTCTCTTTTGCGTATCGCGCAATGACGCGAACGCCGTCGCCCGTCGCCGTGAAGGCAGAACTGTTGATGAAGTAAGCCGGCAGTTTGGTTGGCAGGTTGAACGCAAACGGATTCTTGTTATCAACATCCAGCGCCACGATCGACCCCGGACAATAAAACTCCGAGGACCTCACGCCGTCGAGTACGTTGCGAAGCGGCAAATTGAACTGCTTGATCGCCAGATCACACGACGCCTCGAAACAGACGAGCGTGCCGCCACTGGTGAGGAACTCTTTAAGGTTCTTTACACCAGCTTCACTAATGCCGCCGGTGTACTCGGCGGGCAACGAATCCGCGGCGTTGCCGGCGACGATCTCCGTGCTGCGCTGCGAAGGAAAAAGCAGCACGTCAAACTTCGACCGAAGATCGCCCTTTCTGATGTCAGCGTCGCGCGCCGAAGAATACGGGACGTTGAAGGTGTCGAAGACGTATCGCGTCCAACCTTCGTCCATGTTGCTCATGGAACCTTTGTAAATGCCGACGCGAACCGGTTGCTTGACTGGATTCTTGATCGGCGACTCGTCGCCTTTCGCGATTGGCAACGCAAGATCAGCGCGAACCTCGTTAGCACTTTTAACCAGCGTTAACTTTCTATCGCTTTCCGCTTCGCGAATCTCGGTGACTGCCAGAGCATCAACGCCCATCTGCAATGGCAGCGTCCACCCCGCCACGTCATACGGCCGTTCGGCTTCTCCCTGCGGTGTCAGCCGATTGGGGTAGATCTGCGGTTCAAACAGTGTCGCGATGTTCGTGCGTTGCGGCTGGGACAGAAACACGATGTAACTGCCGGCGGGCACTTCCAGCATCAGCGGTGTTTGCATGACGATCGCACGATAGGCACCGAGCTTCTCGTTCGCCGCATTCGTGCGTTGGAGGACTTGCGGTCCAAGCATTACGTGCAGTTCGCACTCGAGTCGGTACACTTCAATTCCCTGATCAATCAGGCTGGACAGCAGTTTCGCCACCGCCTCATCACGCCCCTGTCCGGCTCCAATCAGATAAGCAATGGGCCCATCGACTCTCGCGGCCCGTTCGATATTCCTTCGTCCGAGTTCATAGAAGTTCTGCAAATAGTCGGCGCGAAACTTCGCCGCCATCGAAAGGACCGCACGCGATGCGATCATCTCCATGTCCATAATGTTGCGCGGACTCCAGTATCCGCCGGGCCACGGATCGGGAAAGTTAGTCGTAGCTTCACTCGCGCTGCGCATCCCGCGCGTTGACGATCGGGCGAGTTGTTCCGGGGTCACGGTTGAAGGCGTCATCAGTCTCGCACTTGCAGCTTCGGAAAGAATACCGATCGAATTGTGGAAGTATGGCGCCGTGCGAAAGCCGCCGTGCCACCAAGTGTCGTAAAGCGCATTCGTCAACACGCCTTGAAACCCAAAGGCTTGCAGGTCAGCGGCGACTTTGTGACCAATCAGTCCAACCTGACGCAGCAGGACGGGCGAGATGTTCGGGTTTGCCGGATCGTAGAACGGCGGAATGAAGAACCGTGAACCGTTCGAACCCTGTTGATGCACGTCGTAGACGATCTGCGGATACCACTCGCGCCACAGCAGACGCGTGATGAGTTGAGTCTCTTTGAGATTCAACATGAACCAGTCGCGATTGTCGTCGTGGCCGGCGTAGTGATGATAGAGTTCGGGCGGCTCTTTGCCTTCGTAAGGCGTGCCGAGCGTCTTGCGATACCAGTTAGCGACGATATCGACGCCGTCGGGATTGGGCGAGGGAATCAGCAGCAGAATCGTGTTCTGAAGTATCTCGCGTGTATCGGCGTCCTGCGCCGTCGCGAGTTCGTAAGCGAGCTGCATCGACATTTGCGACGCGACGATCTCGGTTGAGTGAATCGAACAGGAGATGGTAACCACAACCTTGCCGTCGGCGATGAGCCGGTCGCGTTGCAGCTTCTGCGTAACCAATCGCGGATCCGCGAGTTGGCGCTGGATGTCTTTGTATTTGTCGAGCGCCAGTATATTCTCTCGCGCACTGATAAAAGCCACGATCAGCGGCCGCTTCAATGTCGATTGGCCCAACGTCTGAACCAGGACCCGATCGGAAGCACGGTCCAGCCGTTCGAAATAGTTCGTGATTTGAGACCAGTCGGCAATCGTGCGGCTATCTCCGGGCGTGAAGCCGAGCAGCGATTTCGGTGACGGAATCGTCGCCGCCGGCCGCACGGCAGTCCTTTGGGCGAACGACGCTGCAGGCGCGGCAGCAAGGCAGAGAAAGATGGCCACGGCGGCCACGACTGATCGATGGCTATTCATCCGCTTTCCTTTGTGACTACTGATGGCAGAGACCACTGCAATCGAGAAAACTATGGCCGACGAGTCTAGCACAACGCGGCCTCGCAGTTTTATGCGCCGGTTGCATTATTGGTGGTCCTTGTTTCTGGCGGGCGCGCTGCTGGCGGTGCTGGGTCCACCAATTCTGATCTTTAGCTGGCTTGTGAACAAGCACGAGCTTGTCTATCCGTGGGCGACGTTCGGTGCGCGGCTGTGGCTGCGATTCAGTGGCGCGCGCGTGAAGGTGAAAGGCCTGGAACTGTTGGATCCGAAAGGGACCTACGTCTTCGTTTCTAATCACCGTTCGTATCTGGACACGGCAACGCTGTTCGTCTTCATTGGCCGGCGCATCGGCCTTTTGGCGAAGAAAGAGTTGTTAAAAGTGCCGGTGCTCGGCGTGGGAATGGGTTTTGTAAACGTGATGGCGATCGATCGCAGCAATCGCGAGAGTGCGATTCGCACGACCGAAGCCGCGGCCGAACGCATTCGCTCGGGCATTTCGTTTGGAGTCTTTGTCGAGGGCACACGTGCGAAGCCGGGTGAGTTGTTGCCGTTCAAGAAGGGCGCGTTCTACATGGCGCGACAGGCCGGCGTTCCGGTTGTGCCGGTCGCGATCAAGCACTCGGATGAACTGATGGGCAAGGGAACAGGCGAGGCAAAATCGGGAACGATCGAGATGGTAATTCTGCCGCCGGTGCCAACGAAAAACGTCGTCACGGACGATGACATCAACAAGTTGATTGCCAACGCCCGTGATTCAATTGCAGCAGAGTTGGGTCTACGGGAAGTCGTAGGTTAAGACACCCGTGGCTTTGACCACGATGCCGCCCTCGTTGAATGGATTGAAGACTGCCTGCTTTGCTGCTGCTTCAGCCGCTTCGCGCAAGGGCAGTGGTCCATCGACCGCTTGCGCTGAAGTCACCTTTCCATTCTCGTCGACCACAATACGCACCGTAACGCGTCCGCGTGCTTTGATTCTCTTCGCCTCTTCAGAGTAAGCCGGTTTCGGCAACGACACGGCTTTCGCATTCAGCACTCCGAATTCAACCGGCTTGGCCACGCCGCTCGGCGTTTCGTTCTCCCCGATCTCGGTGACCTTCAAAGTCGCGCGCGCCGGTGCGAAGTCCATGTAACGAACTTTCATGCGCACGTGCAACGTGCTGCCGTTCTCGTAAACCAGTTCCTCATCGGCGTACGAATAAGTCGGAAACCAGTAGCGTCCGTCGATGTGTTCGCGATAGGTCTCAACTGTCGGAAACTTGTTGTTCTTTGTCTCCGGAACACCTTTGCCCTTCGTTTTCACAATCTGCAAATCCTGATCGTCAACCCACACTCTTCCCACGAAGAGCCGTTCCTTGGTCTTCTTCGGATCAGGCATGACTTTCGGCGCCACATCAAAGATGTAGAGATTCAACTCGTCAATCTTTTCCTTCCCGACGTAACGGATGTTGTACCGGGCTATTTTTGACGGTTCGAGAGCGAACGGTTCAATGCCGCCGAGATCCTCGATGTCTTCAGGTGTCACTTCGGGCATTGAAGGCATCGGGAAAAACGTGATCTTCTCGAATCGATTTCCCTGATCGTCAAACGTGAAGTTTGAAACGCGGTGATATTCGCCGATCACCTGTCCGCCCATGCCGAGACTCTGGATGAGCGCGTCGCGTTTGAACGAGTAGTTGTTGAGCGCCCGGCGAAACTCTGCTTCCTTGGTAGTGAAGGCCTGGATGATCTTTTCGGGATTGGCCACACCGGGTCCATTGACGGTGGTCTGGCCCATCGCGCCGCTGACGCAGACGGCAAATGCCATTAGGGCCGATCCTGTAGTGGTGAGTAATAACTTGAGTAGTCGCACTTTCATATCCTGACTCGATCCTGCGCGAGTGATTTTAGTGTTCCTGGGGCGCCCCGGAATGTGACTATGCTCAGATGCCGGTGGCAAAGAGTCCTGTTGCCAGCCGGGTCCCGCCGGGCGCGGGCGGGGAGGGGGGATTGCCATTTTCCTATTGCAAAGTTTCCTGCATCTAGTGTAAGGTGCCAATACTAGAATAAGTTATAGTCCAGCCAATGGAAGGTTTGACGATAATCAGAGCCCGAAAGACCTCGAAGAATCGCGGCTCGACTAGTTTGAAATTGAAAGTTTCTCAAGGTCCTCATGTCGGCAACAGGCACTCGTCTTGACACCGTGGAGCTTTACGGCGCGGGAGCGCAGACGTGACGCCGAGCGGCGGCGTTGCTTACACGGAGTTGAGCGATAAACCAGGCTTTGGGAGGAGCTTGGTTTTACGTGGTCTGAGGCCGATGATGTGCGCGGTGGTTAGCCGCCCCTTCTGGGCGGGGTGGCTTAAAAAACCACCGCGCACACCCCAGCTTTTCTTGAGATCTCAAATCTGAGATCTCAAATCTCCGATACAAAATCGACCTTTACCTGATTGGGTATGACGCCCTTTTCAAACCCTTCCCGCAACAAGAGGCGAACAGCTTCGCGGCCTCGCTCAGTGTAGTCGAGAGTAAGGTCGTTCACCCACATCCCGACGAACCGGTCGGCCAGGTCCGGCTCCATGTCGCGGGCAAACTGCAAGGCGTACTGAAGGGCGTCCTCACGGTGCGTCAGCGAGTAGTTGATACTCTCCCGGAGCAGGCGTGAAACTTCTTTGATCAGCGTTTCGCCCAGCTCGCGGCGGATGACGTTCCCGCCCATCGGCAGGGGCAGGCCGTGGCGGCTGTGCCACCATTCGCCCAGATCCAATACTTTGTGCAGACCTTTCGACTCGTAAAAAAGCTGTCCCTCGTGAATCAGGAGCCCCGCATCGCATTTGCCGCTCTGGACGGCGTCGATAATTTTGTCAAAGGGCACCACTTCGTAGCTGAACCCGGAATTGAATATCTGCAGCGCCAGAAAAGCGCTGGTCAGCTTGCCCGGTATCGCGATTTTCAGGTTTCCGATGTCTTCCGGTTTAGCCGGCTCGCGCGAGACGACGATCGGGCCGTAGTTGTCGCCAATCGAGGCGCCGTGCGGCAGCAACGTGTACTTGTCAGCGACGTAAGCGTAGGCGTGAAAGCTGATGGCGGTAACGTCGTAGGTGCCTCGCGTCGCTTCCTCATTCAGCGTCTGGATGTCTTTCAGCAAGTGTTCAAAGTGCAGGCCACCGGTGTCGATCTTGTTCGTGGCGAGGCCATAGAACATGAAGGCGTCGTCGGAGTCAGGCGAATGAGCCAGCGTGATAGTAGTGCGTTCGGTATCAGTAATCATTTTTATATTCGTTAGTTCAGACCAGCGAGACGTTGCTGCGGTCGACGCGGTTGTAAACGGTATCGCGTTCGACAGCTTCGAACCCGGCGTCTTCTATGAGACCAATGAGTTCAGTCTTCGTCATGCGGACCTCGTTGTTCGCTTCGACTGAATAGCTGGTCGTCAATTCGCCGCCTTCGGTGATGGTGCCGTCGATGTCGTTGGCGCCATAGTGCAGCGCCACTTGGGCCAAACGTTTACCCAGCATCACCCAGTAGGCTTTGATGTGATCGAAGTTGTCGAGCATCAAGCGTGAGACGGCCATTGTTTTCAATGAATCGACGCCCGACGGCCCAGGCAAGTGTGACAACTGTGTCTCAGGCGGATAGAACGCGAGCGGGATGAAGCACTGAAACCCACCCGACTTTTCCTGTTGCTCGCGCAGTCGAATCAGGTGGTCGACGCGATCTTCGATCGACTCGATGTGGCCGTAGAGCATCGTCGCGTTGGTCTTCAAACCGGCCGCGTGGACTTTCCCCTGCAACTCGAGCCAACGACCGGCGTCGCACTTATGCGCGCAGATCATCGAGCGTGTCGGTTCGCGAAAGATTTCGGCACCGCCGCCGGGACACGAATCGAGTCCCGCTTCAATCAGTTTTTGGATCACTTCCTCGTCCGGCATCTTGTAGAAGTGGGCGAAGTGATCGAACTCAACCATCGTGAACGCCTTCAGATGCAGTTGCGGATACTCGCGCTTCAGCGACGACAGCAAATCGGTGAAATAGCTGAACGGAAGCTTCGTGTTCAAGCCGCCAGTGATGTGCAACTCGGTCGCTCCTTCAGCGACGGCCTGCTGCGCGACTTTCAGACTGTCGTCGATGTTGTGTGTATAAGCGTCGGGCTGTCGCGGAGTGCGAAAGAACCCGCAAAACTTGCAGTCGGCGTAACAGATGTTGGTCGGGTTCAGGTGCCGATTGACGTTGAAATAAGTCGTGCGGCCGTGGCGCCGGCGCCGCATTGTGTCCGCCAGTTTGCCCAGCGCCGGCAGATCGCTCGTTTCGTAGAGCGCTACGCCATCGGCAAAGGAAAGACGCTCTCCCGCAAGGGCACGAGCGGCTATGTCGTTCAGTTTTTCATCGTGTGAAAAAGTCATTTCAATACTCTTTATCGATTCAGAAACACGGCGCTGCCAAACGTTGCCAGCAGGATGACGCTGACGAAAGCGTTGGTGGTAAAGAATGCGGCGTTTAGTCGTCCGAGATCGTCGGCGCGGACCAGACGGTGCTGGTAGATGAGCAGCGCGCCCGTCGCGATCACGCCCGCAAACGCCAACGGTCCAAGACCAGTGATCAAGTATAGCCACAACAGCGCCAGGAAAGCTGCGGCGTGCAGCGCCCGCGATATCCACAGGGCCCCGGCAATTCCCACGCGCGCGGGAATCGATCGCAAACCCGCGCGCCGGTCGAAATCGTAATCCTGGCAAGCGTAAAGAACGTCGAACCCGGCGGTCCAGAGCAGGACCACGAGTGACAACAACAGCGGCACGGCGCTGCCAATCTGCCCGCGCACGGCGATCCATGCGCCGGTTGGCGCGATCGAGAGGCACCAGCCCAGCACGAGGTGCGAAAACTGTGTCCAGCGTTTGGTGAAGGAGTAAAGCAACACACTCGCGAGGGCGACCGGAGCCAGGAGCAGTGTGAGCCGGTTCAGCATTGCCGCCGCTAGCAGAAACAGGGCGGCGGAAACGATTGTGAACGCCCAGACGAAGCTGACCGAGAGCAAACCCGCCGGCAAAGCGCGATTCGCGGTGCGCGGGTTACGAGCGTCGAAGTGACGGTCGGCGATGCGATTGAAAGCCATCGCCGCCGATCGTGCACCGACCATTGCCACGACGATCCAGACGATTTGTCGCAGCGTCGGCAGGCCATTAGCGGCGAGCACCGCGCCGAGAAAGGCAAACGGCAGCGCAAACAGCGTGTGCTCGATCTTGATCATCTCGAGCGTCAAACGGGTGTTTTTGATGACAGTCGACACGGCGGGTCAATGTTCGTCTGAACCAGGCACTTGGCTGCATCTTACTTGCGACGTTGCCGTTATCGCAAACGTCGGTAAAGCAGTTTGGGTTTCAGTTCCTTTGAGTCTCTGTCTCTGTGGTTCTTCCGGCGCGCGAGAAACAACCATAGAGGCACAGAGACACAGAGCTGAAACCGGAACGATTTGCGCAAACGCGGAAGGTGGCGGGAAAGTTCAGTGTTAGAATGCAGCTTCGGTGCTACACATATGGATCTCAACGAACTGGCGCGACTGCTGGAGGCGCACAAACGCGGCGAATTGGGGAGCAACGAGGCCGCCGAACGCATCAAGAATCTCCATTTTGAAGACATTGGCTTTGCCCGGGTCGACCATTCGCGAGCCTTTCGCCTGGGATTTCCCGAGGTCGTTTTCGGCGGCGGCAAAACTCGCGCGCAGATCGTCGGCATCGTGGAGCGTCTCGCGCGGCGGTCACCAAACATCATCGTCACACGAACCGACGAAGGTACGTTCGGTGAGGTTCGCAATGTCGTGACTGACGCCGAATGGCACGACTCTGCACGTCTGATCCGCATTCGCCGAGACAAGACAGATCACGGTCTTGGTCCAATCGCCATCGTCACCGCCGGCACCAGCGACATTCCCGTCGCCGAAGAGGCGGCATTAACCGCCGAAACGATGGGCAACATGGTCTCGCGTATCTGGGACGCTGGCGTGGCCGGCATTCACCGGGTGTTGGCGGAGCGAAATCTGTTGCAGCGTTCGCGGGTCGTGATCGTCGCGGCGGGAATGGAAGGCGCGCTGCCGTCGGTGGTTGGGGGCCTTGTTGGCGTGCCGGTAGTGGCGGTGCCAACCAGTGTCGGCTACGGCGCATCATTTGGAGGTGTGGCGGCGCTGTTGGGGATGTTGAACTCGTGCGCTTCGAACGTCACAGTGGTTAATATCGACAACGGCTTCGGGGCTGGCTTCGTAGCCAGTTTGATCAATCGCCGCTGGGAGCCACCAACTGAATAATCAACGTCTGTCAATTCCATTCGTCTCGGGCTTCACCTTGCGTCTCATCCGCTTTGCTTCAGGTCAACAACATTCTCGCTACCTGCTTTCGCTGCTGGTGGCGCTGTCGCTTCTTTCTGCTGGCTGCATTTCGGCGCGTCAAACGCCGAACCTCGAACAGATCTTTGCTTCCGCACGCGCGCGTACCGGCAAACGGCCGGTGATTGTGATTCCCGGAATTCTCGGGACTGAGTTAATCAACTCGAAAACTGGTGAGACCGTTTGGCCGTCTGCGTTTCGCACGTCGCACGACGGGTTGCCGATCAGTCCGAACCTCGAAGCCAATCGTGATGATCTGGTGCCGGGAAAAATACTTGAGACAGTGCGCCTGGCGCGCATACTGCCGGAAGTTTATGTTTATCGCGATCTGCTCGAAGCGTTGCGGCGCTACGCTGGTTATCGCGAAGGCAATTGGGAAAATCCGGGAGTCGATGGCGACCGCGATACGTTTTACGTGTTCTCTTACGACTGGCGGCGCGACAACGTCGCCAATGCTCGCGAACTGGTCCAACGAATACAGCGGCTGAAAGGTCGGCTGCAACGGCCTGACCTCAAATTCAACATCGTCGCGCATTCCATGGGTGGATTGCTCGCGCGTTATGCAGCGATGTACGGCGACGCCGATCTGCCGCCGGATGACGTTCCGATGCGACCGACATGGCAGGGCGCGGCGCACATCAGCAAGATTGTGATGATTGGTACTCCAAACGAAGGCACGAGTGATGCGTTTGCGACGCTCGTGGAGGGTTACTCAATTACCGAAGGGTTGCGTCGACGCGTGCCGTTGCTGAACAAGTTAACTGCCGAGGACGCGGTGCGTACTCCATCCGTGTTTCAACTGATGCCGCACCGTGCAGCGGCGAAATTTCTCGACGAGAATTTGCAACCCATCCAGATCGATCTCTACGACGTGGAGGTTTGGAAGCGATATGGATGGGGCGCGCTCAATTCGACGGAGTTTCGGCATCACTTCGGCGGAAACTCAGAAGATCTCGACGCGTATCTCGGAGCGACGCTGAAGCGCGCGCGGCGTTTTCACGAGGCGCTGGACGCCGTGGATGACCCTGATTCGCCAGTTATTTTGCTCGCGATTGGTGGCGATTGCGAGGAGACGCTTAGCGCTCCCGTGATTCTGCGGGACCAAAAACGGAATCGCTGGCTCACGTTGATTCGGCCGCGAGACTATCGCACGTCTGCCGGTGTGAAGATCTCGAAGAAGAAAGTGACGGAAGCTATGTATGCGCCGGGCGACGGGCGCGTGACGCGTGCTTCGTTGCTGGGCGAGAACCTGACAAAGAGCCGCGACCGCGTCACCGGTTTCACGCTGTCGCGCTACGCCGTGTTCGGCTGCGACCTGCACGGCCAATTGCCACGGAACAAGACGCTGCAGGACAACGCGCTCTCGGCGATTGTCGGCGAAGTAATGAACTAAAACTCTGTGTAATCTGTGGAGCAGCTCTACGGATTGATAATCGCGTTCAACTTCTCGGCCCAATCGGGATCGATGTTCGTGAGGATCGTGTACTGCTCGATGGCCGCGTCGCGATTGCCCATCGCCAGCAGAGACTTGCCGAGATTGTAGTAGGCCTTGCCAAAATCAGGTTTCAAGCGGATGGATTGGCGAAACGATTCGACGGCTTCGTTCAAACGATTCAGTTCGAGATAGGCTTCGCCCATGCTGTTCGGCGCGTACGCATCGCCAGGCTTCAACGCTGAAAGCTGACGAAACACTTCGACCGCCTCGTTGAACTTCTTCGATTTCAAATAGCGCGAGCCGAGCCGCTCGTAGGCCACCGTGTAATCGGGACGCAGTTTGATGGCCTGCTTGTACGCCTGAATCTCATCATCGGCCTTGCCCCAGTCGCGATAGACGAGCCCCAGCGCGTAGTAGGCATCCGCCGAATTGTAAGGGTCGAGTTTGATCGCGGCTCGATAAGCTTCGGACGCTTCCCGATACTGCTTCAGATAAAAATTCGCGAGACCGATATTGAAGTACGACTCCGCCGAGGGCCGCAGATTTACAGCCTTCTTCGAAGCCTCAAGCGCCTCGGCATGTTTGCCGAGTTTCTCGTTGCAGAAACCACTTTGGGCCCATGCCTCGGCGTAACTGCTGTCTGCCTCAACTGCCTTTTCAAAATAGGGCAACGCCTTTTCGCAGTCGTCCTTGGAAAGAAAACTCAAGCCATCGCGAAATGACTGCACCGCTTTCGCGCGCTTGTTTCTGCCAGACGTCGCAACCAGATCAGCCAGCGACATGACGGACGAGACCTGCAGTTGCGAGATGCGCTCTGAAGGAATGGCGAAATTCACACTTTGACCACCGGTGATCTGGAGTGTCGCGATGCCGATGACTTGTCCTTGCATGTTCACCACCGGACTGCCACTCGATCCTGATGAGATCGCTGCGGTGATCTGAATGATGCGTCCGAAGGTGGGAATGTCGCGCACAGCGGAGACGATTCCGTTCGTCACGCTGCCTTCGAGGCCAAGCGGATTACCGATGACGACAATACTCTCGCCTTCCTGCGGCGAAGTCTTGTCGAGCGGTAATGGTCTGATCGACGGGGACGGGGTATCGATCTTCAAAACCGCGACGTCGCCTTCCAGGTCGACGGCCAATACCCCCTTGACCAGAAACACAGCGCCGGTGGACGAATGCACCTCGGCCCGATACGCGCCTTCGAGCACGTGTCGATTGGTCACGATGCGGTCAGCTTCAATAAAGAACCCGCTACCGCGCGAGAGTTTTTCTCCGCGTGAGTCGAAAGTCTCGATCGCAACTGCTGACGGTTTAATGCGACGGACGAGTTCGGGGAGAATATCCTGCGCGGCTGCTATCTTGATGGGGGTGATTAAGACTACCAGGAGCCAGACTAATTTCATTGCTGCTCTCAAGAACTTGCCAGCGCCAGCCGCTGCACCTGCGTTACTACGTCGCCGATTTTAACATCCTCGCTTTGTTTTGTGCGGCGATCGAAGAGCTCAACCACGCCGTCTGCGATTTTTTTTCCGATCGTGATGCGGTACGGAATGCCGATTAGATCCGCATCTTTGAACTTCACACCCGCACGTTCGTCGCGATCATCGAGCAGGACGTCGAGACCGGCTCGTCCGAGGTCGCGATACAGCTTCTCTCCAGCCTCGCGCACATCGTCCTGTTTCATATTGGTGATCGTTACCACTACGTCGAATGGCGCGAGCGACTTCGGCCAAATGATGCCGTCTTCATCGTGTTGTTGTTCCACCGTGGCAGTGATTATTCGCTCCACTCCGATGCCATAACTGCCCATGACGATCGGCACTTCCTTGCCTTCCTGATTGAGCACGGTGGCGCCCATCGACTCGGAATATTTCGTTCCGAGCTTGAATATGTGACCAATCTCCATGCCTTTAAAGATTTCCAGGACGCCGGTTTCGCAGCGCGGACAGCCCTCGCCTGATTCGACTGTACGCAGGTCAAGCCATTCGTCGACTTCTATGTCGCGCGCAATGTCGACGCCCCGCAGGTGATGGTCGTCATTGTTCGCGCCAGTTGTCATGTTGCGACGGCCCTTCAAAGACGAGTCCGCAACAATGCGCAAGTCAACGCCTGAAGCACGAGCTTTGTCTTTCGCTCCAACTCCACCGAGACTGCCGGCACTTGCGCCAAGCAGGTTGCGGATTTCTTCGGGATGCGCGGGCCGCACGGTGATGGCCCGCAGGCTGTCGGCCAGCTTGATCTCGTGCAACTGATGATCGCCGCGCAGCAGAACCAGCACCGGTTTTTGTTCGCCGTCGATAGTGGCGATGAAGACAAGTGACTTGATTTGGCGCGAGGCCTCGGCGCCGCCCGGAAAAGTGATCAGGTCTTCGATCGTGCGCACACCCGGGGTGGGAAATTGCTCAGGCGTAGCTGGACCAGCATCGTCGGCGATTGGCGCAAGACGCGAGATCGCCTTTTCGAGGTTTGCGGCATAGCCGCAGTTTGGGCAGCTAACGATTAGATCCTCACCGGCGGGTGTGCGCGCCATGAACTCATTTGACTCCGTGCCACCCATTGCTCCCGACGACGCTTCGACGATCAGGAACTGAAGACCACAACGCGTGAAGATCTTTTTGTAAGCTTCCCGCTGATCGATAAACGACTTGTCGAGTCCGGCGCGATCCACGTCAAACGTGTAGGCGTCTTTCATAATGAAAGTACGCAGCCGCATCAGACCAGATTTCGGGCGCGCTTCATCGCGAAATTTGATCTGAATCTGGTACCAGACCTGTGGCAGTTGTTTGTAGGAACGCAATTCGTTGCGCGCGATCGTGGTAAAGACTTCTTCGTGCGTCATGCCCAGGCACATGTCGGCGCCCTTGCGATCTTTGAGACGAAACATTTCGTCGCCAATCGCGCTCCAGCGTCCTGACTCCTGCCAGATCTCCGCTGGATGAAGAGCCGGCAAGTAAAACTCCTGACCTCCGATGGCGTTCATCTCCTCGCGCAGGATCTTCATGACTTTGAGCGCGACACGTTGTCCCAGCGGCAGATACGAATAGATGCCCGCGGACAGTTGGCGAATGACACCTGCACGGAGCAGGAGTTTGTGCGAAACGACCTCGGCCTCAGCCGGGTCTTCACGGAGAGTAGGGATGAAGAATCTTGACCAGCGCATAGACCGTGCATTCTCGCCTAGCGACTGTGAGTTAGGCAAATCAGCCAGAGAAGACTTAGTACCTCCTTGGAGTGCGGGGACTCGTCACCGCTTTGGCCAACGATGTCGCAGGCGATAGTACCGGACCAAAGCGGCGACGAGTCGCCGCACTCCAAGGAGGCGTCCTGTGGTTCAAACTGCATCACTGCCAAAATTTCGAGAGGCTTTGCCGCGACGAATGGAGTGGGTTACCATCACGTTCTTCTTTCAACATCCTGCACGAAGGTAAAGCGCAACGATGAGAATTGCCCTCGCGAGCGATCACGCTGGCTACGCTGAGAAGGAGCGGTTGAAAAACGTGCTGACAGATCTCGGCGTCGAGTTCGAAGATCTGGGCACGGCGTCGGAGGAGTCAGTCGACTATCCCGACTACGCGCGCAAAGTCGCAGAGCAGGTGGCGCAAGGACAAGTTGAACAAGGACTGCTTGTTTGCGGCTCCGGCACCGGCATGGCAATCACGGCCAACAAAGTTCCGGGCGTGCGCGCGGCTGTTGCCTGGTCCGAAGAAATTGCGCGTCTTGCGCGTCAACACAACAACGCCAACGTGCTCGCGATTGGCGCGCGCACCACGCCTGCCGCGGAGATTCCGAAGATCGTGCGGGCGTGGTTCTCGACTGATTTTGAAGGTGGCCGTCACGCTGCGCGCGTGGCGAAGATCTCTGAAGTGGAGCAAAGTTACTGATGACTGATTCTCGAAACTCGCCGCTTGCCGAAGTCGATCCAGTGATCGCGGGCGCCATCGACAATGAAGTAGCGCGGCAGGCGAATGGTTTGGAACTGATCGCTTCCGAAAACTTCGTGAGCGAAGCGGTGCTGGAAGCGGCTGGCTCGGTGTTCACTAACAAGTACGCTGAAGGCTATCCGGGAAAACGGTACTACGGTGGTTGTGAATGGACCGACGTTGTCGAGCAGACGGCGATCGATCGCGCGAAGGAGTTATTTGGCGCCGATCATGCCAACGTGCAGCCTCACAGCGGCGCGCAGGCCAACATGACTGTTTACCTCGCGGCGATCCAGTATGGCGATCAGATTCTCGGGATGAATCTTTCGCACGGTGGCCATCTGACTCACGGCCATCCGATGAACTTCTCCGGGATCAGTTACAAGGTCGCTGATTACGGCGTCTCGAAAGAAACCGAACAGATCGATTACGACGAATTACAGCGGATTGCGGAGACTCACCGGCCGAAATTGCTGGTGTGCGGCGCGTCCGCGTATCCGCGAATCATCGATTTTGAACGCATCGGCGAGATTGCGCGCAGCGTCGGCGCGCGGATGTTCGCTGACATCGCCCACATCGCGGGTCCGATTGCTGCCGGACTTCATCCGTCGCCGGTGCCGCACGCTGATTACGTCACGACAACAACGCACAAAACGCTGCGTGGTCCACGGGGCGGATTGATTCTGTGCAAGGAAGAGCATGCGAAAGAGATCGATCGCAAACTGTTTCCGGGTGTGCAGGGCGGACCGCTTGTACACATCATTGCCGCGAAGGCAGTGGCGTTAGGCGAAGCGCTGCGCGAGGATTTCAAAGAGTATCAACGTCAGGTCTTGAAGAATGCGAAGGCGCTTGCAAACGAGCTTCAGGAGCAGGGACTACGCCTCGTCTCCGGCGGTACCGACAATCACCTGATGCTGGTCGACGTCTGGATGGACCGCAAGGGGATCACCGGCAAGGATGCGGAGAAAGCACTCGAAGCGGCGTTGATCACCGTGAACAAGAACACGATACCGTTCGATCAGAACAAACCATTCGTTGCATCGGGGCTGCGCATCGGCACACCCGCGGTGACCACGCGTGGGATGAAAGAAGCGGAGATGCGCGAGATTGGGCGTCTGATTGCGGAAATCATCCACGCGCCGCAATCAGAGGAGGTCCGCACCAAAGTGCGCCGCGACGTCGGTGACCTGACCGCGCGCTTTCCGTTGTATCCCGGAAGACTGAAGCGAAGTGCTGCGGGTTGAGTGAAGTGAGAGTGGTTCAGAGTGTTGTTTTACGCCACCAGTTTTCGTACTTTTGCCAATACTTGTTCGGGAGTTGGTATCTTTTCGTTATTTCGCTTAGCGCTTTCGAGCCAAAGCGCTTGTACTTTCTTAAGTTCTTTCAAACACTCAGCGGGCGTTTCTCCCTGCGCCAGGCAACCCTTCAGTGCCGGCACTTCAGCCACGTAACCTCCCTCTTCGACCGGATAAATCACTACCGGATATGTCAACTCAGGTTTCATTTGTCTCCTTCCTGGCTTGCTCTACAAGCTCGATAACACGTTTGACGTAAACCGATTTTACACGGTTTGCATGTACTGGAATAACAAACGTGACAACGGCCTTCTTGAAAACGTGATGGCTACCGGTGACGCGGTCAAGGCGAAAGCCTTCCCGTAGCAACAATGCTCTAATATCATCAAAGGTGACTCCGACTGGATTGTTCTTCAGCCGCTCCAGAAGTTTACGTGTACGCATGAGTGAGGATCTCTCGCATCGATTCTAGCGGATGCGGAATCCCTGGAAAAGATGAGCACGGGAGATCGTGCTTTGCTTAAGTGAGCGACGTCTGTATTCTTCGTCGTCTGAGTTTCGCGGGGTTTGTTATATATGCTCGAGGTTTTTGGGCCCGAGGGGTTAATAGCCAACGCACATCCGGAATACGAATACCGGCCGGGCCAAATTGAAATGGCGCGGGCGGTGATGCGCGCCTTCGAAGAGCAACGGCACCTCATCGTCGAAGCAGGAACCGGAACAGGGAAGACACTCGCTTATCTCGTGCCCGCAGTTGCGGCTGCACTTGGTGGTCGTGGCCGAGTCATCATCTCCACCGGTACGAAAAACTTGCAAGAGCAGTTGATGGAGAAAGACATTCCCTTTCTTCAAAGCGTGCTGCCAAAGCCCTTCAAAGCCACCTACATGAAGGGCCGCAGCAATTATCTCTGTCTCAATCGCCTCGCTCGCGCTCGATCAGCGCCCGTACTCGAAGGTCTCGAAGAGGTCGACTACTTCGAAGAGGTCTGCGGCTGGTCCAAAGAAAGCGAAACCGGCGATCGCGCCGAGCTGGCAAATCTTCCCGAGTCACTTTCGTTCTGGCGACACATCGATGCTCGTTCTGAGTCGTGCCTCGGACAGAAGTGCCCGGATTTCGATTCGTGCTTCATCACACGCATGCGCGACCGCGCTCAGGAAGCCGACATCATCGTCGTCAATCATCATCTCTTCTTTGCTGATTTGAACCTGCGCGACAACAGCTACGGCTCAGTCCTGCCGGATTACACCGCGGTCATTCTCGATGAAGCGCACCTGATCGAAGACGTGGCTTCAGAGTATTTCGGCTCACAAGTCTCCAACTACCAGATCGAAGATCTCATCCGCGGTCTCGGAATGCTGACGATCGAAGACGCCGACGTTGATCGCGAGTTAACCAACAGCACCGCGCGTCTCTCACGCTTCTCTGACAACTTCTGGACGGGTTTTCGCGAAGGGCGCGGCGAAGACGGCCGTTACCCGATTATTCCAGGAACCTTTGCCCGTAAAAACGCCAGCGGTGAACTCGAACCGACGCAGCTTGGCGAACTCTACCTCTTCGTCGAACAAGCAATTGCTCGCGTCGAAAGCACGCTCGACGCGATGAAAGAGAAGGAGGCGGACGTTGAGAGTCTGATCCGGCGGCTGCGTCAGATACGTTTCGATCTCGAGTTCATCGTCACGGGCGCGGACAAGAAGTTTGTCTACTGGCTGGAGCGCCGGAATCGCGGAGTGTTTCTCCGCGCCTCGCCGATCGACGTCGCCGGCCTGCTGCAAGACAAACTATTCGAAGAAGTGCCGACTGTCATACTTACCTCGGCAACCCTGTCGAGTGGCGGCAACTTCAACTTCATTCGCGATCGCCTCGGCCTCGACACCGCAGACGATCTGATCGCCGAGTCGAGCTTCGACTACGAACGGCAGGCGATTCTTTACCTGCCGCCAAGGATGCCCGATCCGCGTTCAATTGAATGGGCCACCGCCGCGGCGGAAGAGGTCACCAGAATTCTTCTCGCCACGGAAGGGCGCGCGTTTGTTTTGTCGACCAGCTTCGCGGGCATGCAATCGCTTTTTGAAAACGTGTGGGCTGAGATCGACTATCCGTGTCTGGTCCAGGGCAGCGCTTCGAAAGGACAGTTGCTCAAGCAATTTCGTGAAACGCCGAACGCCGTGTTGTTCGCCACTTCGAGTTTCTGGCAGGGCGTCGACGTACGCGGGCAGCAACTGTCGTGTGTGATCATTGACAAGCTGCCGTTTGCGGTGCCAAGTGATCCGCTGGTGGCGGCGAGGCAGCGTTACATCGAAGACAACGGCGGCTCAAGTTTCTACCAGTACAGCGTGCCGCAGGCGATCATCGCTTTGAAACAGGGACTCGGGCGGTTGATTCGCAGCACGACGGATCGTGGCGTATTGGCAGTGCTTGACCCACGCTTGCGCACGAAAGGTTATGGCCGGACGTTTCTGCAAAGTCTGCCACCTTGCCGCGTCACTTCGCGCATCGACCAGCTTTCGAGTATTTTAGTTACCGACTAATCATGGCAGGACAATTCGAGGTAATGATCGAGCGAAACTTCTCGAGCGCGCATCAATTGCGCGGCTACAAAGGGAAGTGTGAGAACCTTCACGGTCACAACTACAAAATCGAGATTTACGCGCGCGGCCGCGAGCTGGACAACATCGGCTTGCTGGTTGATTTTGTCGAGTTGAAGGCCGCGGCGGATGAAGTGGTGACCTACCTGGACCACCGCAACATCAATGAATTACCGCCGTTTGACGAGTTACAGCCGTCGGCGGAGAACCTGGCGAAGTACGTTTTGGAGCGCGTGTCGGCGCGAGTCAGTGACGACCGGGTGCAGATCTACAAGGTTCGTTGTTTCGAAACGCCCACCAGCGTGGCCACTTACCAACTGGACTAGCCTTTCTCTGTGTCTCTGTGCCTCTGTAGTTAACGAAACCACAGAGGCACAGAGACACAGAGAAGAAACTAGTTTGCTGAGCCCGCGAGCGGCGTTGGAAGATCGGCGATTGTGTATCCCATAACGGCCAGCGTCGCCACGCACAGCGCGAGGTCACGCGGATCGATCTTGTCAAACGTGTCAGCATTCGTGTGATGAATGTCGAAATAGCGCGAACCTTCCACATCGAGATTCGCACCCACCACACCTTCACGCATGATTGGACCAATGTCCGCTCCTCCGCCATCCGCAGCGATGCGATTGGCGCCTATGCCCGCCAATAACTTCGCGATCTCCGTCAGGTTCGAACGAACAAGCAGCGCTGCGTTTGCTGCCAGTCCAAATCCTTCAGGCCGGTAAATGCCGGAGTCAGACTCGATAGCGAAGACGTGTTTCGAGAGTTGATCGCGATGCGCATCGCGATAGCCGTTACCGCCTCGCAATCCGTTCTCTTCGTTCGTGAAGAGCACCACGCGGATTGTCCGGCGCGGCCGCAGCCCCAGCTCTTTCAGTAGTCGAATTGCTTCCCACGCAGCGATACAACTACCGCCGTCGTCGTGCGCGCCCTGCCCCACGTCCCACGAATCGAAGTGTCCGCCGATGAGCACGATCTCATCAGGTCTTTCCGAACCCTTCAGCTCGGCGATTACATTCGCTGACTCCACATCATCAAGAAACTTTGCCTCCATTTTCAGACGCAGTGTGATGTGCTCGCCGCGGTCGTAGGTACGTTGCAGTAACTCCGCCGCTTCGATGGTAATCGCGGCCGTCGGAATCTTTGGCTGTTGCGGGTCGTAATTCATCGCGCCTGTGTGCGGCGTTTGCAGACTGGTTGGCGTGATCGAGCGAACCAGCGCGGCAACCGCTCCGTAACGAGCAGCACGCGAAGCTCCATTTAGACGATACTGGACCGTCGCGCCGTAGTCGGTAAACGGCGCGTTATAGACCACGATCTTTCCGCGCACGCGCTCTCCCAGCGCATCGAGCTCGGCGAAGTTACGAACCACAACTGCGTCAGCAGTGATTCCCGCTACAGGCGTCGCGACGCTGTTGCCGAGTCCGAGCAGAGAAAGCTTTAGTGAAACCGGCGCCAGCATTTCCAGACTCTCCTGGCCACGGACCCAATGCGGGACCATCACTTTCTCAGCGCGCACGTTGTCGAGCCCGTCTTTCTTCATCTCCGCCAGCGCCCACGCGATCGCGCGTTCCAGATTTTGCGAGCCGCTCAGACGATTGCCGATACGATCGGTTAGGTATTCAAGTCGTTCGTACGCCTTGTTTGTCGTTAACGCAGCGCCGATGATGCGTCCCGCCGGCGCACGGTACGCGTCAATTCTGACCGTCGGCGACGGCAATACTATCGGCGTAGGTGTTGGCGATGCGGGCGGTTGGGCCAGCGGCGCCTGCGGTGGATTCTGCGTCGGATTCTGAGGAATGAGAGCTGCCCCGTAAACGAACGTGGAGACGAGTGCGAAAACTGGTAAGAAGCGCACGTGACGGAAAACCCTCCTTAGCGAGTTGGGAAACGAGAGTGGTAGAGCCGGCCGCGGACGCGCTTGCAGTGGCTCCGCGACGCACCATGAACGGCCTCTCACAAAACCAGAAGAAGACCCAGGCGAACAAGAGCGTCGCCGGGATGATTACTATGAAGACGTTGGCCAGTTGCAGCCACGCTGCATTGCTCCAGCGCCACGACTGCATGATGGTCAATTCGTGCGTCAGGTAGATCGAATATGAAAACAGGCCGAGCGTTGCAAAAACTGAGATCAGCGTAGGCAGCCTGAACTCGCGCACCCAGCCTTGTTCCGCGATCACGATTCGATTTATGACGATGAAAAAGCCGAGGCCCCAGAGCGGATGAATCAGAAACCAGCTTGCATTGTGAAGCAGCGTATCTTTTGAAATTACCGGCAGGTAAGCCGAGATGACAGACGCAATCACGATCACCACAGTCGCGACTCGCAGATCGCGCGTCCAGCGCGGGAGTTTGATAATGCCGTACACCGCCTCTACGCCGATAGCGCCGAGCGCCCAGGTAAACCAGTGTGACGCGGCCGCCTCCGGTATGGGCAAGCCGAAGCCGGTCTTCAGCCACACGACATGACTGAGTATCATCCAGCCCACCCGCGCCAGCAGGCAAACAGCGAGTGTTTTGGCCCAACCCCGACGTATCCGCATGAACAGCAACAGAAAGTAAGCGAGGTAGAGTTGTTCCTCGATCGCCAGCGTCCAGAAAATGCCGTTGATGGAATAGGACGTGTGGGCGTCGAGGTTGTGAAGCATCAGCAAGTGCATCACGATGTCGTAGACGACGAAGCGTGTCACGTCGAGACCAACAGTCGCGGCGGTCAGGAGCAGATAAAGCGCGAACGCGATAACGTACGGCGGATACAAGCGGCGGATTCGCCGCTTCCAGAATGCGCCGAACGGAATCCTTGGTTTCTCTTCTCCGGCCGCGCGGGCACGAGCCCATTGCAGGTGAATACAAAAACCGGAGATGACAAAGAAGAGAAAGACGCTGATGTAGGCTTGCGAGATCGCAAACTGGATCAGCCGCACGGGATAGTGGAGCAGGTTATTTGGTACGACCTTCAGGCTTTGGTCGGTGGCATGAAAGAGAACGATGGCCAAAGCCGCCATCCCGCGCAGCGCGTCGAGTCCGCGCAAGCGGATGCTGTTTGTCGACACGGATGAGCGGGTGGACATTAGTGACGCCGAAAGGTGATTACCGCTTCTCTTACGCTGAGACCAATGACGGCACGTCGATGTTGTACTTTCTGATCTTGCTGTAAAGGCGCGGCCGATAAATGCCCAGCAAATTCGCCGCTGCCTGCTTGTTGCCGCCGGTGCGCTGCAACGTCCGCTCGATCACCAGCCGCTCGATATCTTCCAGCGTCATGTTCGGTGGCACGTCCCACTGAACATTCGCCGACGTGCCCTCCGGCACCGTGCCGTTGTCAAAGGGAAGATCGATCGGTTCGATCTGCTTATCCTTGGCCAACAGAACCGCGCGCTCGATCACGTTCTGCAACTCGCGCACGTTGCCCGGCCACATGTGACCGAACAATCTCTGATACGCTGCCTGCGACACACCGGTGATCGGGCGTTCGTATTTTTGAGCATACATGTGCAGGAAATGCTCGGTCAAAAGTTGAATATCTTCGCTGCGTTCACGCAGCGGCGGCACGTGAATAGTGATTGTCGAGATGCGATAAAAGAGGTCGTCGCGCAGCAGCCCGTCGCGAATCGCATCAGCGGGTGGACGATTCGTTGAGCAAACAAGCCGGAAGTCGACCGCGTAGGTCTTTTCTGAACCGATCTTCCGGTAACTTCTCTCCTGCAACACGCGCAAGAGTTTCGGTTGCAGCTCGATCGGCATCTCGGCAATTTCGTCGAGCATGAGCGAACCGCCGGCAGCGTGTTGGACCAGACCTTCCTTGTCGGCGTGTGCGCCGGTAAATGCGCCTTTGGTGTGACCGAAAAGTTCTGACTCGATCAGTTCTTTCGGCAGTGCAGCGCAGTTCACTTTGATGAATGGCTTCTTCGAACGTAGTGACTGGTAGTGAATCGCATTCGCGATCAACTCCTTGCCTGTGCCGGATTCGCCAACAATCAGCACGTTCGCATCAGACTTCGCCACCGACTCGATCGTCTCGTAGATCATCTGCATGGGCTTTGACGCGCCAATGATGTTGAAGTATTCGGCACGCGTTGAAAGCTGGCGCCGCATATTCGCAGTCTCGGCCACGAGTTCACGGCGTTCGAGGGCTTTTTCCACGAGTGGTTGCAGTTCCTCAAAATCAAACGGCTTCTCAACAAAGTAGAACGCGCCCGCCTTCGTAGCCTCGACAGCTTTCTGCACCGAACCGTATCCGGTAACGACGATCACTTCCGTTGTGGGCCGCGCGTCTTTCATGTGGCGCAGCACTTCAAGACCGTCCATGTCCGGCAACTGCAAATCGCAGATTGCCAGATGATGTCCGCCCTGATCGAAGAGTTCGATGGCGGACGCGCCGGTAGCAGCGATATCGACCGAATATCCCTCTTCGTTGAAGTTCTGGCGTAGAGAATCGGCCATCATTGGCTCGTCATCTACCACAAGAATTCGCACCTCTTTGTTTTCCACCTTTTTCTCCTCTCTGGAAGTCGCCGCGCCCTGAGGGCCCATTACTTTTACTCCTCGCAACCAATGTTCGTTCGGGGTTCATCCGGAAAGTGGAAGTTGCACTACAAAACGATCCTCAACAAGTTTCGCTGACCCACCATGGGCCTCAATAATCCTGGCCGCCAGCGCCAATCTGATCTCTTCGCTGCCGACAAAGGAGCGGAATGGATCGTGATCGATCTTCTGTAACCCGGACCATTCGATAATGGCGGCTGAGTTATCAAGCGCCGATACCTTGACTGACAGTGGTTTCGTTTCGGCTTCATCGTCGTGGCAACGGTTTTTGATGGCGGCCGTGGAGATCCACTTGAAGGCATCTGTCAGTTTTAACGGGTCGAAAGTGCCCTGCACTGAATCTGAACCCGGATCAAGGACAAGCTGCGGTCCTGGACCATCGAAACTCGAGCACACTGTGCGTAACACCTTCTGCACTTCAAAACCCGGCTGTTTTTTCAACTCAATCTGCCGCCCGTAATCAACAATGGTCGCCAAATCACTCGCCGCACGGTCCAGACCCGCGATCAGTTTTACAATGGTCTCCTGTTCGTCCTCGGGACGGTCACTCTTCTCGAGGCGCCGTCGCAGGAACGTGGCATAGAGTTTGAGACCGTTCAGTTGGTTTTTGAGATCATGAACGATTTGAATTGAAGCTCGCCCGAGGTCTTGAAGCGTCTCACTGTCTCCCATTTTCGACATTGAAGCCTTCATCTGACATCGTCGCTCAGCAAATTCATAATGGGGGCCACCGGGGGAGGAAACCTCACAGCCAGGCCAGGTGTACGAATAGGACGCTGGCCGCAGATTCATTGGTGTTGCGTTTCGATGCGGGATGTTAACAAAAAAGACCGGCGTATTCTAGTGATACAGTAAAATCAACAACTTGGGAGCCTGCGGGGAGCTTGGGATGCGGTTCTGCCCGAGCATGGGAGCACCAAAGAACCATGAAAAGGCAGAACGAACCCGTGACCGTCCTAGTAGTCGAAGACACAGAAGACAACCGATTCATGATGAGAAGGCTCCTGGAGATGAGTGGTTACCGCGTCGTCGAAGCGACCAATGGCGAGGAGGCCGTGAAGCTGGCGGAATCGGAGCGTCCTGGTTTGATCCTGATGGACCTGAGTCTGCCGCTGATTGACGGACTGGCCGCTACACGGTTGATTCGCAAGCTTCCAAATTTCGACAAAACGCCGATTATTGCTGTCTCAGCCCACGACACTTCCGATTTTCTCCACGAAGCTCTCGGGGCGGGCTGCAATAGCTACATCACCAAGCCAATCGACTTTAATGAACTCGAACAATTGATTGTCCGGGAGTTGGGCAAGTAGAATTCCTCTTACTATGGCTGCTCAGGACCGCCGGCTCGAAGAAACCGAGTCGCGTAGAACGCTCATTATTGTCGTGGCTGTTGCTGCGGCAGTTGTTATTGCTTTCGTCTTCTATCTGCTGATGCGAGCGGGTGGTTCGGGAGGGCCGGCTGAACCCAGGCTGGAAGGCGCGATCCGCGCCGGTTCGCCGCAGTTCGAACCATACAAATCGCAAGTCGTGCTCGACGACCCGGAGGCATTTGAATCACCGCGCGGGCTAGGCGACATTGTGATGACTTTGAAAACCACGGTGCGCAATCTGAGTGGCAAGACCTTGAACGGTCTGGAAATCAGAGCGGCTGTGGTGGACCATCAAGGCAAGTCGGTGAAAGAGAGGAATGTCGTGGTGATACCCACGCGTCAGCCGGAACTAGCTCCAAACAAAACGATGGAAGTCTCTATCTGGTTGGAAGGGTTCAACGAGACCGACGACCGCGCAAACATCAAGATGGAAATCAGCGCCATTAAGTTCAAAGAATAGATCTATTCCAAAAACAGTTCTTCCAACGACTGTTTGATTGGCTGAACTGAAACGACCTTACCACCCGCTTTCCGCAACGCAGCAAGCACGCCCTCGATCTCGTTCTCCGCGGAAATCTCGATTCGCACACCGCTCGGCGTTGGTGTGATCGCGCCGTCGGAGAGAAGTTGTTTCAACGTCACCGCATCAGTGCCGGTCGCGAGCACTTCCATCTGATGCGGATCGTCTGGATGTTGGCGTAACTCGTCCAACGACCCAACCTGCGCAAGGCGGCCTCGTTTCAGAATCGCAACGCGGTCACAAAGCACCTCGATGTCTGAAAGAATGTGCGAACACATGAACACGGTTTTGCCGTCGTCACGTAGCGACGCAATCAGATCGCGCACCTCACGCCGGCCGACTGGATCCAATCCGCTCATCGGCTCGTCGAGAAAGACGATCTCGGGGTCGTTCACGAGTGACTGGGCCAGGCCGACGCGTTGCAGCATTCCCTTCGAGAACTTTCGCAACTGCGTGTCCCATCGTTTTTCATCGAGCTTGACTCGCGCCAGCAAATCCGCGGCGCGCTTGCGTCGTTCCGCGGCCGGGAAGCCAAACAGTTCGGCGCAGTATTCGAGCAGCTCGCGTGCGGTTAGATAGTCGTAGAAGTAGGGATTCTCCGGCAGGTAACCGATGCGCCGGTGCATCCGGACGTCCTGAATATCGTGACCAAGAATGTGCGCGCTGCCGCTGGTGGGAAAAATCAGGCGCATGAGCAGCTTGAGCGTAGTCGTCTTGCCGGCGCCGTTTGCACCAAGAAAGCCGAAGATTTGATGTTCGTCGATCGTGAGCGAAAGGTCATCCAGCGCGCGCACTTTTCGTTTGCGCCAGAAACCGACCTCGTAGTCTTTCGTTAGATTTGTGATCTCGACGGCTGGCATAGTTCACTTGACCAGGATTTCAGAACCCTGGCCCAATTCAACGTCACACTTGTTTGATTGCAGAACGTAAGGCGTACCCGAAGGATCGACGGGAGCGCCGGTAGCATCGAGTGGCGCCCGAATCGCACGCAGCACCTGATCGATCTCTCGCCAATTCGCGGGGCAACGACCAGTGCGCGTTTGATAAGCAACCAGCAACTTACGCAGACCGTCGCGCTCGTCGAGTGAATCGAGCTGAAGCAGCCGTTTGTGGGCCATGTCCTTAACTTTCTCGTCAGCCGACTGCTCGAACATCCGTGTGTAGATCTCGCGCGCGGTGCCACGACTGCCGCCTTCAGCAGCCATGCGCGCCTTCATCGCCTCCATCCACACCGGCGCGCCGGGCAACTCAGCGCCGCGGCCGTAAACTTCGGCAGCGGTCACATAGTCGCCTTGTTGCCAGTAGATGTAACCGAGATGTTGATAGAGCCGCCACGCGTCGGGATTCGCATCGATGCCTTTTCGTGTAATGCGAATCGCCTCCTTCACATCGACGGCCGGCAAGACGACTGCCGCATACTCGTAAGGATCGAGAAATTGCGGATCGAGGGTCGTCGCATTCTCCAGCAACGGTGCGAGCAGTTTCAGATCAAGCTGGCTCAGATCGTCGATGGCGACATTTTGGTCGGCCCCGATAATTTTGCGGCCAACGTACTGAAGTGAACGCATCCAGTACCAATCCGCTGCCAAGCCGTTGAAGCCGAGACTCAATCGCCGCGCAGGCTTCGCATTCAAGTAAAGACTTTCATCGTTCACGTTCGCGTCCACTGGCGGTCGCTGCGCGTCAATCAGGCGAGCTAGTGCGACGATCGGGACGACTCCGATTACGATCACGAGTGCCAGGCTGATGGTTTTGAGGCGTTCGTTCATTTGCGAAGTGTCACTTGAAGTTGCGCCGGCGGAAGATGAGCGTGGCCATCGCCAGAATGATCGTGATGTAGACCATTGCGTAAATGGCAACAGTGGCAACAAAGGCGGGCGGCGGCGACTGACCATGCGCGGCCGGAGTGATGAAACTGTAGTTCGCGAGGTTCGGAAGCAGATAGTAGAGCGCACCGAACAGCAAGCGCGCGCCGGTGCTTCCCAAGGAGAACGAGAGAGATTTCAAATCAGCACTGAAGTGACCAATGATGAAAACAAAGAACGTCAACAGCGCGGAAAGCGCCGGTGAAGAGAACGATGAAAAGAGCAGGGCAACGCCCGTCAGAATCATCAGTTCCAGATAGATCAGCAACACCGCAGGCCAGAGATTGACGATGAGTGGATCCCAGCCGCGGCTAACATAGATGAGTGCCAGCGAAACGCCGATTCCCATCACCACGACATTCACGAGCAACGTCAAACAAAGGCCCAGATACTTGCCTACGAGGAACTCGCCACGTCCGACCGGCTTGGCAAAGATCGCGTAGATGGTGCGCCGCTCGATCTCTTTGTAGACCAGGCCCACGCCAACGAAGATCGCGATGAAGACGCCAAACAGCAGCATCGCGCTGAGACCGAGATCGACGATGATCTTGCGCTCCTGTCCGCCCGACAACTCGCCGATAAAGATCGCAACGGCCGTCAGCAGTAGAACAAACAGCACGAGATTGTAGAGCACGCGATCGCGCACTGCTTCACGAAAAGCGTTACGAGCGATCGCAGTTATGCGCCAGAACGTTCCGTCTCGGTCCACGGCCACGAGTTTAACCACAGATTCAGGATGTGCACAGAAATTAATTTTTCTGCCACTGTGTTACGACAAAGCAGGAGGTGAGTCTTGTTTGCAGCTTGTTGATGACTGGCTCCAGTTTCAGCAGCAACGGTGCAAAGTATTCCTTCGCGCCGGGCGGTATGCGAAAGATGAGTGAGTTGAGCACGAGCAGGAATGCGAGGTTGCCGAGGTGCTTCACTCTTTTCAATTCAAACTGCGACTGAAAATCTGACTGCAAGCGGGCGATATCGATCGAAGCTTCGTTATCTGAAAAGAAGCGATCGAAACGATACCAAACCCGGCGCACCAAGTCCGGAAATGAACCGCTGTGAGGCTCCATGAAGCAAAGATATCCGCCGGGTTTCAAAATGCGATGGAGTTCCGCGACGGCGCGTTTGACGTGAGGATGAATGTGATGCAGTCCGCCGACCATCACCACGCAATCAAAAGTATTATCAGGTAAGCCCGAGTCGAGCAGCGAACGATTAACTGCCGTGGCGTTGGTCCAGCGCGTTTGAAACGTTTCGATCACTTCGTTTGAGATATCCAGACCGGTGACATCAGCGCCCTGAGTCAAGAGATAATCAGTGGTTTGCCCGCTGCCGCACATCGCATCGAGCACCTTCATCCCGTTGAGGTTCAGACCTTCAAACATCGGTTCGTAAATGAACCGGCTGCGATACTCGACGCTCCACTCGTCGCTGTAGTGGGCTTCGTAATCGGCGGCGATGTTGTCATAGTGCTGTTGTTGCTGGCGCTCAGAGATGCACAATTGCGCCTGCCATAATGCAGTATTTGCGCTCATTGTCTTCGCCTCCACGGCAGCGACATTCCCAATACTCCGATTAACCCGAACCCCGCCAAACTCGCGTACGCTGAGACACGGCTGCGGCGCGGCTCCACGAAATCGAGATCAACGGATATGGCATCCGCAGGCAATGAAACCAGCAGCGCGCCGTCTTTGTCTGGCCGCGTGCTCAAGACTTGCTGTCCGCTCTTCGCGGTCCAGTTTGGATAGTAAAAAGTCTTGAGTCGGGCCTCTGTCACGTTGCCCTCGGCGACTGAGAAATGTCTGCTTTCAGGCGTCCACGACTGCACGATCACATTGCGATCGGCTGCCTCGATAGCAGTGTTCATGGCGCGCGGCGTTGAGGTGGCCCAGATCGGAAACCAGTAATTCACACTTGCCGTGCCGCGCACGTCGGTCAGTGTTTCTTCGAAAGAGTGATGCGGCAAAAACTTCGCTTCGCGCACAACGTGCGAAAAGGTAAACACCACCGAGATGGTCATCGCGCCCATAATCACGAGCTGCTTGACGCGAACCGTCTCTTTGCCGGCCTGACTCAATAGCGACAATCCGGCCGCAACCAGAATCGCGACGCCCATTGAGATCAGCGCCAGCCAGCGCCACGGAAACTGTGTTTGCTGCAATGGTGCGAGTAGTTGCCAGACGGGACGGCTCAGCGGCAGTGCCATGAACAGCGCAAAGGCGGTGAACACCGCAACCGGTCTCAACTGCGGTCGATCACGCCAAACGTGACGCCGCGCCATGAGAATGAGCGGCGCACTCAGCAGCAATGTCATCAGTGCGAGGATGTTCATCCACCAGACGTTGAGGTTGTCAGGCGAAAAAGTTGAGAGAAGAAAGTTGCGGCGATAATCGACCGAACTGTCGTAATCGACGGTGTTGATGCTGATCCAGCGCATCTCGGAGACCATCGTGACCCAGTAGACCGAACTCGCGCACAGGCCGAGCGCGACGGCGGTGGTGAGTTTCCCGAGCGTCTGTATTCTGCGACCTGATTCGATCCGAACGAGAGCGTAGACGAGGAGGGCAAGAGATCCGATTACTGTGAGGGGAAGGTGGGTGAGGACGAGAAGTGCGTAACAAGCGGCGAACCCCGCGATGTCCGTCCGTTTTCCTCGAGCACAAATCCGTTCGAGGAAGCCGAACGCGAACGGCAGCACAGCGGCGCCGGCCCATTCAGCGAGCATCGTCGCCTGGTAAAGCTGATTCAGATGGTAAGGAGCGACTGCGTAGATGAGGCCCGCCGACGCGGCATCGGAAGCAGGAAGAACCGAGCGCGCCCAAAAGTAGATTCCTAGACCACCGGCTACAGACACGACAGCGAACGTGAGTAAGGTCGCGAAGTACCATTCGCCGGTGAGGAAGCGAAAGAGACCAAGCAGGTAGTAGAGCGCGGGGGGATAGAAACGAAAGCTGGGATCACCGTAACCGCCGTTCGATTCCGCGAGCCAGCTGGGGTAGAAGTTTCCGCCGGCGATGGCGTCGTAGAAGGGAAGCGCGAAACGAAAGTGATTGGCGAGGTCGCGATTTGAGGGAACGCCGAAGAGCAAAACGGGAACGATGGCGAGGACTGAAACAAGAACGACGAAACCGACGCGTCTCGCCTCGGGTGAGCCGGCGAGAGGCCACGTTCCTGATTCGTGAGTTTGAACTGCGTAAGAGCTCATCGTTGAAACAGGGGCGGCCCGGAGTGCCACCCTACAAAAGAATTCGCGACTGGGTGTTAATTACCGAGAACAGGAAGCGCGTTGATATCAGCGCGAGTATTCGGTATCGCGCTGAGATCCGAATCGCCATGCATGACGCCGGATTCGGTAATCCCGAAAGTCCGCGTGCCTGTCATCGACACTCCACTTGTGATAAGCGGAAAGGCATAGAGGCCAAATACCGCGGTAGCATTGGTTCCCGCCTGCTCAACAACTTCGAAATGGTAACCACTCTTGTTGCCCGTCGAGAGATTGCCGTCGACCAGGGTTTGTCCGTTCAGTGTCGCGAGAGACGGAGCAAAGGCACCGGCGCCCATGGTCGACTGATAGACCACCTGAGCACTGTGGACGGTGCGAAGAGAGGATTGGGCCGAGCCCTCGTTAGCCGCACGCCGCGAGGCCAGGAGATTGGGAATAGCGATGGCGGCAATGATGCCGATAATCGCGACAACAATGAGAAGCTCTATCAGTGAGAAGCCTTGTTGGCGATTGGTTTTCATTTGAGTAATCGCTCCTTACATCGGGTCAAACTGCGCAAACTGCGCTGAGTTTCACCCGATTTGTAACAAAGAATGTGCCAGACCACTTTGCCCCTTGTAGCGCGTGTTTTGCGAACTCAATTGACAAAAACCGGCATTGAAGTGTGTCGCGATGTGTCAGGTCTTAATGGTCCAACAAGTCCAAAAAAATTGAGGGTGGAAGTTTCCTTCCACCCTCGAACTTACTGACGAACTCGATAGCTGATTAGTTACCGAGCGCGCCCATACCGGTGATCAACGCTCTGGTGTTCGGGATCGCTGCCAGAGTGGCGTCGCCGTGCATCACGCCATCTTCCGTGATACCGAAGCGGCGAGTACCCGTGGCTGAAACACCACCGGTGGTCGCCGGGAAACCATAAGCGCCGAATTCAGCAGTAGAGCCTATGCCGGCTTGCTCCACGACTGCGAAGGTGTAACCGCTCTTCGCGCCGGTCGAGAGAACGCCGTCGATCAAGTTGGCGCCGCCGCCCGCGACGGGGCCGAGTGCAACGAGGTTAGCAGCGAAAGCACCGTTGCCGGTGGTCGCCTGGTAGGTAGCCTGTGAGCTGTGGATGGTGCGGAGGGACGACTGAGCCGAGCCTTCGTTAGCGGCACGGCGGGAAGCAAGCAGGTTGGGGATAGCGATGGCGGCGATGATGCCGATGATCGCGACGACGATGAGAAGTTCGATCAACGAAAAGCCATCTTGGCGTTTGGTAGTCATTCGAGTTTGGTGCTCCTTAAAAGAAATAGGGGTTGCCTAGATTTTTCTCGCGCCACCGGCTTTCGTCACTGTGAGCCGCGCAGAGCGCGAAGTGTCGCTGGCCCATAGAACAACCGGTGTGCCAATCGGGGTTTTGGTCGAAAGTGCAAAAAAGCGATCTTTTTTGATCGAAATTTTGCTTGGCGAGGTTCAGCCAGGAAAAGCCATGACAATTTATGGCAGAGGGTGAATGACGCTTTGTGGCAGGAGCTTTTGGATTGTCAGATTAGTGCCTAATTACCGTCGCCAACGCCTGCGGCAAATTCACCGCTGTCGTCCTCGCGGCGGCGTGGGCCGGGGTCGGTGGCGCGTCGACGCGGCGTGGAGTCAGGACTGCGGCGCTCGTCGCGCATCTGCGCCGTCAGACCGCGCACGCCGTGCTTATCGAGCAGGTGCCGCAACGATCGCACAGAGAGACGCAGCAACTCAGCGGCACTCGTCTGGTTTCCGGAAGTGCGTCGCAGGGCTTCCAGAACGTAGGTCTTTTCAAGCTGGTCCAGGTGGGCCGTGAGGTTGATGCCCTCTTCCGGAAACTCCATTGCTTCCGCAACGCGATAAGGATTGTAGTTGGTTATCTTCTCCGGGAGCCGTTCGGGTTCAATCGTCCCCGTGCTTTCGAGCGCGACCGCGCGCTCGATCGTATGCTCCAGTTCACGCACATTTCCCGGCCACGAGTAACGCTCAAGCAGGCGCATCGCGCTCTCACTGACCGTCAACGTGCGCCCGGTTGGCGCGCAAAACTTCTCCACGAAATGCGTGGCGAGCTCGGAAATGTCTTCCGACCGCTCGCGCAAGGGCGGGAGTTCGATCGGAATGACGGAAATGCGGTAGTAGAGGTCCTCGCGAAACGTGCCCGCCGAAACCATGCTGGCGAGATCGCGATTCGTCGCCGCGATCACGCGGGTGTCGACCACAGTCTCTTCCGTTGCGCCTACCGGTCTCACCTTGCGCTCCTGCAACACGCGCAACAGTTTGACCTGCATCGCCGGCGACATTTCGCCGATCTCGTCGAGAAAGATCGTGCCGCTGTTTGCGGCTTCGAACAGTCCTTTGCGATTCGTGTTGGCGCCGGTGAACGATCCCTTTACGTAACCAAACAACTCCGACTCGAGCAGTGTTTCCGTAAAAGCACCACAATTGACTGAAACGAATGGCTTCTCAGCCCGCGGGCCCAGATCGTGAATCGCCCGGGCAACCAGTTCTTTACCCGTGCCGGACTCGCCGGTGACGAGCACTGTTGACTGCACCTGCGCGACGGTTTCGATCATCTGGTACAGCGACAACATACGCGCGCTGCGGCCGATGATGTTGCCGAGTTTGCCGCGGGTCCGTTGTCCCTGAATGAGGGCCTTGTTCTCTTCGAGCAGCGCTTCTTTCTCTTTTACCAGCGAAATCTTTTGCAGGGCGCGGGCGACGGTTTCCTTGAGCAGATCGTTGTCGAAGGGCTTTTGTACAAAGTCGTAGGCGCCGAGCAGAAACGCCTCCCGAGCCGTGTCGACGTTGGCGAAGGCGGTCATCATGATCACTTCAACTTCGGGCAACAACTCACGCGCCGCGCGCAACAAGTCGACGCCGTTCATGTCGGGCATGCGAATGTCGGAGATGATCAGATCCGGAGGCTCTTCATGCAGCAAGGTGAGTGCCTGCTGGCCGTTCTCCGCGACACGCACAGTATGGCCTTCGCGTTGGAAGAGAT
>DASXRE010000210.1:0-41142 GCA_036506775.1 Pyrinomonadaceae bacterium
ACGTCGGATCGTGGAAACGCGGCAACAACTTCGTCAACGTTGACTTCCCGCCGCCTGACTCGCCGACGAGCGCGACCATCGTTCCCGCTTTGATCGTCAGGTTAACGTCTCGCAAAACAGAACGCGTCTCGTTTGCATAACCAAACGAAACGTTGCGCAACTCGATCTCACGTTGCAGCGCTGGTAGTGGTCCGGCGTCTGCCTTTTCCCCGATCTCCGCGTGTTCATCCATCACTTCCCAAACGTGATGGGCCGCGGCGAGCGCCTGTTCCATGCTGTTTTGCAGCCGCGAGAGTTTGCGCATCGGATCGTAACTGCGGAAGAGAAAGAAAAGGAACGTAACGAACTGCGCGGTGTTCATCCGTCCGGCGATGATCTCGTGCTGACCGAAGAATAGCAGCAACACGACGAAGAGAATTCCGATCATCTCGATCGTCGGCGGTGCCGCGCCGGCGATGGACGCGCTGCGCAAGTTGGCGCGCACGATTCGCTTGGCGACAGTGGTAAAGCGAGCGGCTTCGCGTTTCTCTGCGCGATACGCTTTGACGATCCCCTGGTTCGCAAGTGCTTCCTGTGCGGTGTCGGTCAGTTCTTTGCTGCCTTCAAAACTCTCGCGCGCCAGATTGCGCAGGGCTTTGCCAAATTTCGCCGTGAGCAGCGCGATGATTGGCGCGATCACGAGCGACCCAAGCGTCAGACGCCAACTGTAATAAAAGGAGGCTGCGAGAAACGCGATCAAGGTGAAACTCTCGCGCAGCATGTCGCGAATCGTCGCCGTCACGGCGATTTCGATTGCCGCCGCGCTCGAAACGAGTCGTGAAACGAGATAGTTTGTGCGATGACGTTCAAAGAAGGTCGCCGACTGCGCCAGCAAATGGCTATATAGATCCTGCCGCAACTTGAGCACCGCCGACTGACCGATGCGCGCCATGAGGTAAGTTGACAGGTACTCCGCAACTCCCTTCGCGACCGTAAAAACCACCAGCAGGATCGAGATCACCTTCCACGCGCCGAAGGGCGCCTGGGGAATCAAACGCTGTAAACCGAAGAGCGTCGCGGTGCGTTGTCCGGCTCCCGGTGCGAAGGCTTGATCAAAAATTGGTACAATTAGAGCACCGGTAGCACTTTCGAGGAGACCGACGAGAACCATCGCGAAAGTTGCGAGTGTGAAGATTGGCCAGTGAGGTCTCAGGTACTTTAACAGGCGGCGAAGATCACGCATCTCTGGTTGCTAAAGTCTCCGGACAGTTGCTATAAGGAAGGTTGAAGACAGTCCAAAGCCGTAAAAAGGAACTATACTTACCCCCGCTAATTTGCGTCAAGGCTGACTGATTTGCTCGATCTGTTAACACACCCCGAATCCCTCACATGGTTGCGGTGTGCACGAGAGTTCATAGACTTGAGTTATAATTCGCCGTTCATTTGAGAGGTTAATCGAATCCCTCCCGACAAGGGTCAGACAGTTGGCACAGCAAGCACCACCAAACAGCAAATACGCAGGCAAGCGTCTTCTCATTGCAGATGACGATACGGACATGAGACTCCTTCTCACAGAGTACTTCCGCCGGCTCGGCTTTGACGTCGAGGAACGCGAGAGCGGAATGGCTGCTCTCGAAGCGGCAATCGCGGGAAGGTTTGACTGCTTCATTCTTGATGTCTCGATGCCGGGCATGTCCGGTCTTGAGTTACTGAAGCGTGTGCGCGATCGCGGCATTCAAACGCCGGCACTGTTTCTGACGGCGCACGATGCGCTCGACGACAAGGTCGCCGGATTTGAAGCAGGCGCTGATGATTATCTCGCGAAGCCATTCAGTGCGCGAGAGCTCGAGTATCGCGTCGAGGCGTTGTTACGTCGCGGTGGCTCGGTGCCGGCGGAGCCGGATGGCGAACGGATCGAAGTTGGCGATCTGGTGATCGACAAGCGGCGGCACGAAGTGATTCGCAACGGCTTCCGCGTCGATCTGACGCCGCTCGAGTTTCAGATTCTCGAACTGCTCGCCTCCGAACCCGGACGCGCGTGGTCGCGGAACGCGTTGCTCGATCGCGTCTGGAGTACTGACTACGAAGGCTATCAACGCAACATCGATCCGCACATCAATCGCTTGCGTAAGAAGCTTGAGGCCGATCCCAAGAACCCGCGTTACGTGCTGACTGTTCGTGGCGTGGGCTACAAGCTCAACGAGATTCCCTGATGCTCTGGTGGATCGGAACAGGTCTCCTGGTCGTCTGGCTCATCCTATTCATATTTCACCCAAGCGGCTGGATACATTTCTTGCTGGTGGGTGGGATTTCTGTGTTCGTGATCCAGATTGCGGCCTACCGCAAGACGAAAGCATCTCGCAACAGATGAGCGTCTCCTTGGAGTGCGGGGACTTGTCACCGCTTTGACCAAAGCGCCGACGAGTCGGCGCACTCCAAGGAGGCTCTCATACAGACTGAGCCATTCCTCATAGGCAAAGTGTCTTGACCTCGTCCTGTCATTCGGCAACAATGCGCGTGTTTACGGCATCAAGAGCACCAGGAGATTGCTGCCATGACATCAAGTTTCCTTAGTCGACGCCTTCTTTCTCTGTTCATCGTCGTTCTGTTTTCGGTTGCCACAGCGGTAGCACAGACCGACGTTGAACGAAAAACCGTAGCCATCACCTACCCGTTGGACGAAACGGTGACAATAAGGTTTCGTGGAACGACGCTATTGCCACGACTGAAGGGCGAGGCAAAGGTCAGGCGCGCCGGCCGTCGCGGCACGCGGGTCGAACTCAGCATCGAGGATCTGCCGCGTGCTTCGGAGCTTGGCGGCATCTACACGACCTATGTTCTCTGGGCAATCTCTCCTGACGGCCACGTCGATAATCTTGGCGAGATCAAACGCAGTGGCAGTTCGTTCGTCAATTCGAAGCTCGACGTTACTACGCCACTGCAGACGTTTGCTTTGATCCTCACTGCCGAGCCGCATTTCCTGATGAAAGTGCCGAGCCGGATGGTCGTGCTGGAAAATCTGCCGCCGCAAAAGCCAAACGGTAGCCAGGTGGAAACGGTTGACGTGCGTTACATCGGGAATTCCAGTGACTACTTCCGCAACGTCCACGTTCCGGAAATCGCTGATCGCGATTACCGCGAGACGCCCGTCTCGTTGCTCGGCGCGCGACAAGCAGTGGCGCTCGCAAAATACGCCGGAGCATCAGACGATGCGCCCGATGAACTGAGCACCGCTGAAGAACAGTTACAAAGTGCGGAAAAAGCGTGGCGCTTGAGTCAGCCTGTGGCGGAGATCGACATCGAAGCGAGAAAAGCGACGTCGGCCGGAGTACACGCTGAAGAAGTCGCAATGGTGAGACGTGCAGCGCGATTGAGTCGTGAAGAGATTCGTCGTCGTGACGAAGCAGTGCGCGCCGCTGAGAAGAACGCCGATGCTCTGGAACGCGAAGTGGCCCAACTCCGCACCGCGCTTGAAAAAGAACAGCGCGCGCGTGAACTGGCCGAGCGCGATGCCGGAACAGCGAACGATCAATTGCGTGAGAAGCGCGTTGAGATTGCGCGTTTGCGCGACGAGAATCAGGCGCTGCGAGCTGACAGTGACGCTGCGAAACTGAAACTTGCCCGATTCGAAGGCGAGAAGGATGCCGAGAATGCGCGCATCGAAGCTGAGCGTCGTGCCGTGGAACGGCGCAATGCCGAAGCGACGCTGAAAGAAACGTTGGCGAAGTACGGCACTCTGAAAGAGACTGCCACCGGCTTTCGTCTGATCCTGCCCGAGACGATCTGGACCAGCGCCCGCAAAGCTACACTCGCAACGGCCGCAGCGGCGAAACTCGAACCGCTGGCTGCGCTGCTGGCGAGCAATCCTGATTACCAGATCCTGATCGAAGCGTACACAGACAGCAAAGGCGACGAAGTTTCCTTGCAACAACTCACGCAGGAGCGTGCGCGCGTTCTGTCAGATCGCTTTCAGACAGCCGGCGTGGATCCCACGCGTATTCAGGCCAACGGCATGGGCGCGTCAAATCCGTTGGCGTCCAATGCAACGGTGGCGGGTCAAAGGAAGAACCGCCGCGTTGAAATAACATTTACGTCGCCACTGCCGAAGAGTACGGCTGTTAACTAGCGGGCCTGGTGACATCTACGTAGTTCGTTTGGAGCTTTGATCTTTGGTAGATCAAAGCTCAAAGGCCCGCGCGAATGTTCCCACTCGAGCCGCTCGAAATACTACAGGTCATTGGTTACAGCGTCGGCGCACTGCTGCCACTGTGGATGGCCGTTCAGCTCGTTCTTCATCGCAGCAAACTCAGCAACCTCGAAAGCCTGCTGGCCGCGCTGGCGCTCACGATGGGCGGCTGGCATACGAGCAACCTCGTCATCACGCTTCACGGTTTGTTCGATCTCGGTCCCGACACCTGGACCACGCTGCTGCGCGTTGCTGACACCGTAGCGGTTGTCAGTATCACGTTCGCCTACTCGCTGCTGCTTCACGTCCATCTGTATCTCTGGGCCAATGCGCATGGACGCGATCTCAATCGCAGCGAGCGCGTCCGTGTTTACATGTCCTACATCCCGACAATCTTTCTGCTCGTGGCAGTGCCGCGACTCTGGACGGGCGACTACGCACCGATGTTTGCGAAGCTCTCGGCCTTCGTAATTCCGTTCGCGTTCTGGATCGCTTACGTGCTCGGACTCATCGCCCTCACCGAACTGCTGATTGCCCGCACGAGCGGCAATCGCAGTGAGAAACGGATCATGCGGACGCTGGCGGCGTCATTTATCGGGGTCGGCATCGTGATCTTTGCGGCGCTGACCTTTGGAGTCGGTGAGGGAACTGTTGCCGGTACTTATCTCAAAACGATTGCCAACCTCGGCTCGCTGCTGCCGTCGGTGCTCCTCGCCTATTACATCTACCGCTATCGCTACCTCGAAATAATTATTGAAAGAAGTCTGGTCGTCGTAACGTTTGCGACGGTGGTGCTGACTGTTTACGTCTTTGGCATTCGCACCATCGGCGACTGGATGACGCAGCGTTACGGCGTGCGTCCCGGACTCGTCGAAGCACTTCTCATCCTCGCGCTCGCGCTGCTCGCGGCGCCGCTACGCGGTTGGTTGGCCCAACGTTTTCACCAACTGTTTGAACGCGAAGCCGCGCTCTACAAAGAGATCGTCTCGCGGATCGGCGCCTACGCCGGCCAGTACAAGGACCTTTCTGATCTGCTGCACTTCGTCGAAGAACGGACCACCCACGCGCTCGGTTTGCGAAAGCTGAAGATCTTCACCACGGATTCGTCTGATCCGTGGGTTAAAGGTGCCTTGGAACTGTCGCAGGCAAACGGATGGGAGCCGGTTGAAGACGATCCGCTGCTAGTGGACCACGGTTTCAAGATCGCGTATCCGTTGCGGCGCGAAGAAAAGGTCGAAGGTTTGCTCGCGGTCGATGGCTCCTCGGCGAGTCTGACTGCGGACGTACGCTCGGTGATGGAACTTCTCGCTGGCCAGGTTGCCATCGCGATAGATGATTCGCGTCTGTTTGAAGAGAACATCCGCCTGGAACGTGAGCTCGCCGAGCGTGAACGTTTGGCTTCGCTGGGACGCATGGCGGCCACAGTGGCGCACGAGATCAAGAATCCTTTGTCGGCGATCAAATCAATCGCGCAGGTAATGCGTGAAGACGAACAGCTCAGTCACGAATACGGGCGCGACCTTCGTTTGATCGTCGGCGAGACGGATCGGTTAAGCCAAAGCGTCACGCAACTTTTGAGCTTTGCGCGGAAAGAGAGTGCGGCGGAACAGCCGTTGGGTGTCGATGAGTTGTTGCATTCAATCGTCGATCTCTTTGGCGCGAACGCGCGAGAGCAAGGTGTCAGTCTGGAGTGCGAGATCAGATCCGCTGCGATGCTGACAGGGAAGTGCGTCTCCGCGCTGCGCGATGCGGTGTCGAACCTGCTTTTGAACGCTTTGCAAGCGACCTCCGCCGGCGGGCGGGTAAAGCTGATGGCTGACGCAGTTAACGACGAACTTCTGATCAGTGTTGAGGACAGCGGCGCGGGAGTGCCGGTGGATCTGCGCGATCGCATTTGGGAACCATTCTTCACCACGAGACAGCGAGGCACCGGTCTCGGTCTGGCGATCGTGCGCAAGAGAGTGCAGGAAGTCGGCGGCTCTGCTTCGCTGGACGCCTCCCGCAACGGCCGCGGCGCTGTCTTTCATCTGCGCCTGCCGCTCTAGCTAGAACCTCGCAAACCGGGAACTTTATCTTTCTCCTTGCGTGTTATCCGTGGCTCGATTCTGGATCGAAGGAGAAGACCACTATGCACTATCGGAAAGTTCTGGGTTTGATCTTGTTTTCGCTGTTCCTCGTCTGCGGCAGCGTTCAAGCTCAAACAACTCAAACAGAAGCGAAAGACGACGAGACGAATCTCGACACGCAGCTCTACCTGATCGTCGGTACCAATCAAGAGGTCGTCGAGTCAAAACTTCCTGCGGCGCTCGAACCGGTCATCAAACAACTCCGCGCAACCTTGCCTTTCAAGAACTACCGGTTGGCTGCCACACTGATTAATCGCGTCAAGAACGAAGGACGTCTCGACCTGAGCTGGATCGGCGGGCCTTTGGCGTCAACGCTTGGCAGTCCGCCAACCAACACGCCTAGCTTCAGTCAGTTTAAAGTCAGGCAAGTAAAGCTCGTTCGCAACAGTGAAGGACAGCCGATGGTGCAGATGGCGGGCTTCAATTTCGGCGCGCGCATTCCCATTCAGGTGAGCGGCGCAATTGCGGCGAACGGCGCGGTCGCACCGAATTTCAATTACGAGAGCACCGGGTTGGCGACGGACATCAGCATGCGCGAGGCAGAACCGGTGATTGTCGGTACGCTCAACGTTGGTCCATCGGGCGACGCGATCATCCTCGTCGTCTCCGCCAAGCGCACGGCGAAATAGCCACGGATAAGCCACGGGCGAGCCCGCGCAGGACGCCTCCTTGGAGTGCGGGGACTTGTCACCGCTTTGGTCTGAAAGCGGAATCAAAAGCGGCGAACGAGTGGCTGCCCTCTTTTGGCGCCTCAAAGGGGGTGGCCACAGAGTGCCACCCTGCAATTAGAAAGCAGACCAAAGCGGTGACAAGTCCCCGCACTCCAAGGAGGTACTAACTGCATCACGACCGTGGCACGCAATGCGCTAGGGAATTCACGTCCGTTGGCTCTAAACTTACCCGGAAGTGAGAAAAGACGCGTTGCGATTAATGATTGTTGACGATGAGGAAGCCGCTCGCTACGGCATGCGGCGGGCCCTGACCACCCTCGGCTATAACATTACCGAAGCAGGCTCAGCCGAAGCCGCCCGCGCTCTCCTCAAACAAAGCGAACCCGATCTCCTGCTACTCGACGTCAACCTTCCCGGCCTGAGCGGCCTCGATTTTCTGCGCGAGCTCAAGAGCGCCAACGGCAATGCGCCCCTCGTGATCATCGTCACGGCCCACGGCTCTGAACGTATGGCCGTTGAAGCAGTCAAGGCCGGTGCTCACGACTACCTTTCCAAACCATTTGAAGTTGACGATCTTCGGCTCGTGGTAAAGAACGCCGCCGAAACGCTGCAACTCCGCCGCGAAAACTACTCCCTGCGACGCCGGATCGAGGTTGAACGTTCACAACGCGGTGCACTCATCGGCAACTCAGAAGCGATGCAGCGCGTGCGCAGCATGATCGACAAGGTTGCCGAGACCGACGTGACCGTGCTGGTGCGTGGCGAATCCGGAACGGGAAAGGAACTCGTTGCGCGAGAACTTCATGAAAGAAACAATGTGCGGCGCAATGGATCGTTTGTGGCCGTGAACTGCGCGGCACTGCCGTCCGAATTGATCGAATCGGAGTTGTTTGGCCACGAAAAGGGCGCTTTTACGGGCGCGGCCGTGCGGCGGGAAGGGAAGTTTGAACAGGCGGACGGCGGCACGCTGTTTCTCGACGAAATCGGCGACATGAGTTCCAACGTGCAGGCTAAGTTGCTGCGCGCTCTTGAAGAGCGGCGCATCGAACGCCTCGGCGCAAACGAATCAATCCCGGTTGATGTGCGGATTGTGAGCGCGACACATCGTCCGCTCGAACAGGAAATCACAAACGGCAACTTTCGCGCTGACCTGTTTTATCGCTTGCGCGTCGTCACGGTCGATATTCCACCCTTGCGCGAACGGCGCGAAGACATTCCGCTATTGGCTGAGACGTTCGTACGGCTCGCGGTCGACCGCTACGATTTGCCTGAGCGAGGACTGAGCCAGGGAACGTTGAAGCGTCTGCTCGAGTACAACTGGCCCGGCAACGTGCGCGAACTCCGCAATGCGATCGATCGGGCGGTGATCATGGCGGAAGGCGACGAGATCACGCCGCGGGATCTGCCTGACGAGATCACGGCCGGGATGCCGGTTGGTGCGGTGACGGATGGTGGCGAAGAGACTGACGGTTTGCGTGTTCCGTTCACTGCGGACTTTCGCGAGGACCGGAGGGAGTTTGAGCGCCGTTACATCACTCGTTGTCTCGAGCACACGCACGGCAACGTGACGCGGGCGGCCGAGATTCTTGACATGCACCGCCAGTCGCTCCAGCACAAGTTGCGGCAGTTGGGCTTGGGGAGGAGATACGTTACTGTAGCGGGAGACGCTCAAGATAATTCCGACAGTTGACGGATTTTTACTCTATGAAAGCACGAGTTGATGCCATCATTCAGCGTGACCAGGCCGAGTATCTGGATCGGCTAACCACGCAAAGCGATCCCTTACTGAAAGAGATGGAGGCTTACGCGGCTGAGCATCGGGTGCCGATTGCCGATCGTGAAGTCGCACTCTTCCTGGAGATCACGGCGCGCGCCATTCGCGCCGAAAAGGTGCTCGAGATCGGAATGGCGATTGGCTACTCGGTGATCCATCTCGCGCGTGGCATGGGCCAACGAGGCGTTGTCGTGACGATTGAACCCAGCGACGAGATGATCAACGCCGCTACCGGTTATTTCAAGCAAGCAAACCTGTCCGACCGCGTTCGGATCAAACGCGGCAAAGCGCTGGACGTTATGCCGCAGCTCACTGAGACTTACGACTTGCTGTACATCGATGCAGTTAAAGAAGAGTATGCGCGGTATCTCGATCTCGGTTTACCGCGTTTGCGATCCGGCGGTGTCGTCATTGTCGACAACCTGCTTTGGGGTGGAAGGGTAGCGCAACAAGCGAACTCATCTGACGAGAGTTCCACGATCGCGCTGCGCGAATTCAATCGTTACGTCATCAATCATCCGCAACTCCGATCCGAAATTCTGTCGGTCGGCGACGGATTAGGCTACGCCGTGAAAACCTCTTAGACAGGATTACAGAATTTACAGGACTGGTCTTCACCATAAATACAGACGATCGCCCCTCTCCGTAAGAAGCATCTTGTAAATCCTGTAATCCTGTCTACAAAACAACCTTGATAAAAACTTCTGCCGCGTGATAAGTTCGCGCAGTTGGTGGAGGTCTTTGCGATGGTCCATATCAATCTTAAGCAATTCACCGCGCTGGTTTTGCTCGCTGCGATGGCGTACTCCACCTTGTCGTGCGCAGTCGCTTCGAGCAGTGAACTCTACTTCGGCAAGACAACGCCTCCCGCGCGCAACATCTTTCGCTACGTGACCGGAGAGGAACCTGAGTCGCTCGATCCGGCTATCAGTAACGGCCAGCCGGAAGCGCGGATCTACATGGCGCTCTTCGAGGGTCTGGTTGAATACGATCCCAAGACGCTCGCTCCCATTCCGGAACTCGCTACGCACTGGCGTCCCAACGACGACTCTTCTGAGTTCACTTTTTACCTGCGCCGGGACGCCCGCTGGTCCAACGGTGACCCGATCGACGCCAACGACTTCGTCTACAGTTTTCGCCGTGCCTTCGCGAAAGAAACTGCTTCGCGCAATGCTTACATGGGCTATTACCTCAAATATGCGCAGCCCTTCAACGAAGGCAAAGTGTTTGTGCGCGATCCCCGCAATGGCAACTTTCTTTTAGCGAAAGACTTCGACGACAGCCTGCCACCTGAACCGCTCAGTGGCACTCCCGTGGATCCGGCCAAAGGTGAATACCAACCAACCCCGCAAGATGCACAGGCACCTGCTGACTCAGCTTTTCATCAATCGCTGCACACGCCGCTGCGCTTGACGTTGCCCGGCGATGAAAAGTCGCGGACAAAACTGCTGAATGCTGACCCTAAACTGAAAGATGCCGTTGCGGGCAAAGAGTTCGTTCCAGTCAAAGCCGAAGACCTTGGCATTGAAGCTGTCGACAATTACACACTGCGCATCTCGCTGACTCTGCCGGCGCCTTTCTTCGTAGGTATGCTGGCTCATCAGGTATTCCGCATCGTGCCTCGCAAGGCAGTAGAGAACTACGGCGAGCAATGGACACAACCGGGAAACATCGTCACTTGTGGTCCATTCAAGCTGAAGACATGGCAGCCTTATGACAAGTTGGTAGTCGAACGCGATCCGATGTACTGGGACGCCGCGAGCGTCAAGCTCGACGAGATCCACTTCTATCCGATGTCGGACAATCCTACGATCATGAATCTCTACAAGGTCGGGGACGTTGACGCCGTGCTCAATCATACGGTGCCGAATGCGTGGCTTCATATAGTCAGAACAAAGCAGGACTACATGGATGCCGTCGAAGCCTCGATCGATTACCTGCTCATCAACACTACCAAGCCACCGATGAACGACGTGAAAGTGCGGCGTGCGTTCAATATGTCAATCGACAAGAACGCGTGGGCCGCCTGGCGCAAGATCGTCAAACCATTGACCGCATTCACCCCGACCGGAATCTTTGCCGGCTACCCGCAACCAACAGGTGATGCCTTTAATCCGGATGAAGCGCGCAAGTTGCTCGGCGAAGCCGGTTATCCCGTGACGAAGAACAGCGACGGCAGCTATTCGTGTCCCAAGTTTCCGGTGGACCAGGTCGAATACATCTACAACACCCAGGAATCCAACAAGGCGATGGCCGAGTGGATGCAGGCGCAGTGGAAACAGAATCTTGGCATCACTGTCACGCTGCGCAACATGGACTGGAAGACTTTTCTGAACGCGAAGAACAAGCTCGATTTCAAAGGATTCGCGCGCGGCGCGTGGGGAGCGGATTACATGGATCCGTTCACCTTCCTCAGCCTGTTCTATACAGTGAATGACAGCGGCTCCGGCTGGTCCGATCCGGAGTTCGTGAAGCTGCTCGATGAAGCCAATCGTACACTCGATTCTAAAAAACGTTACGACTTGCTCGCCCAGGCCGAAGCATTCATGCTCAAAGCGCAACCGGTTATTCCGCTCGATACTGCTTCCGTGAATTGGGTGAAGAAACCTTACGTCAAAGGCATGTACCCGAATGCGGCGTCGTTGTTTGCCTGGAAGTACGTTTACATTGAGCGCGACCAGGCCAAGTGGGACTTCGGGACACCGAGTTTGGCTGAGTAGCAAAAGGCGAAAATGCTTCGCTTCATAATCAGACGCCTCCTGATTACGATTCCAACGATCATCGTCGTGATCACGCTCACTTGGGCGTTAATCAGACTTGCTCCCGGTAACTTCTACTCCGGCGAGAAACGTCTGCCGCCCGCCATCGAAAAGAACATTCGCGAAAAATACGGCCTCGACAAGCCGTGGTACGAGCAATATGCGAAGACGATGGCCAATATTCTTTTGCGCTTCGACTTCGGCACTTCACTAAGATTCGAAGGACAGTCAGTGAACACGATCATCCGCCGTTCACTGCCCGTTTCCGCTGCAGTCGGAATTCTCGCTTACCTGTTGGCATTGCTTGTCGGAGTCACGATTGGTTCGATTGCCGCTCTCAAGCAGAACTCACGCTGGGACTACGCTTCAATGGCCCTCGCAATGCTCGGGATTTCAGTGCCCAACTTTGTGCTTGGTCCAATCCTGGTGCTGGTCTTTTCGTTGAGCCTTTACTGGCTGCCGCCTTCGCGCTGGGGCGGCTTTCCGAGCAAGAACCTCATTCTTCCTGTGCTGACATTATCGGCAATCTACATGGCCTACATTGCGCGGCTGACACGTGCGGGAATGTTGGAAGTGCTGCGGTCTGACTACATCCGCACCGCGCGCGCGAAAGGCTTAAGCGAAAAAGACGTGGTGATCAGGCACGCGTTACGTGGCGGTCTGATGCCGGTCGTTTCATACACGGGACCGGCCCTCGCATTTCTATTAACAGGAACCGTGGTGGTGGAACGCATCTTCGCCTTGCCGGGTTTGGGAAACTATTTCATTCAGGCGTCACTTAATCGCGACGAACCGTTGATCATCGGCATCGTCGCGTTTATTTCGATCACGTTGTTGTTCATGAACATGCTGGTCGATATTGCTTACGCGTATCTCGATCCGCGAGTGAGATATCACTAGAAGATGGAGCCCGAGAAGATCAGTCCCGAGATGGCGGTTGCCGAAGCGGACGTGCGCCCGGAAGAAGCGGGCGAGTTTGTTCACGGCACGTCGTTGTGGCGCGACGCGTGGCGCCGGCTGCTCAAGAACAAGCTCGCGGTTTTTGGTCTCGTTGTCGTCGTACTGATCACGATCGCGTCGGTCACTGGGCCAACGCTGATCAAGAGCATCTTCGGCTTCACGCCCGATTACATCCCAACGCAGGACACTCAGCTCGTCAGATCGTTTCCGCCGTTCACTGGACCAAACGGCCAGTTTTCGTGGGCGCATCCGATGGGCACCGACAACGCCGGACGCGATCAACTCGCGCGCGTGCTGCAAGGCGGACAGATTTCATTGTTCGTCGGCATCATCGCCACGCTGGTGTCACTGGTGATCGGTATCAGCTACGGCGCGATTGCAGGCTACGTTGGCGGTCGCGTCGACAACGTGATGATGCGAGTGGTCGACGTGCTTTATTCATTGCCGTACGTGATTGTCGTGATCGTACTGCTGTCGATGTTTCGCAGTCAGACGGCGCGAGGACAACTCATTCTCCTGTTCATCGCGCTCGGTTCCGTTTCGTGGTTGACGATGGCGCGCATTGTCCGCGGGCAGGTCTTGTCGTTGAAGAATCAGGAGTTTGTGCTGGCGGCGCGCGCGACCGGCGTGTCCGGTCCAAGAATTGTTTTCCGACACCTCGTGCCGAATACGCTGGGTCCGGTGATCGTTTACGCGACGTTGACGATTCCGCAGATCATGTTGACGGAAGCATTTCTGTCGTTTCTCGGTCTTGGCGTGCAAGCGCCGCTCGCGTCGTGGGGCAGTCTCGCTGCCGATGGCGTCCAGAACATCGCGATTTTTCCGTGGCAACTGATCTTCCCGGGCGTCACGATGGCGCTGACTCTGTTTTCGCTTAACTTTTTGGGAGATGGGTTGCGGGATGCGCTCGACCCACAGATGAGGACGACTTGATCCTTTTAGAGGTCAAAGATCTTCGCACCTACTTCGATACTGATGATGGCCTCGTGAAGGCCGTCGATGGCATCTCTTTTCAGCTTCAACGCGGCGAAACATTAGGCATCGTCGGCGAATCGGGTTCAGGAAAATCCGTTACTAACCTTTCCATCATTCGGTTGATACCCGAACCTCCGGGCAAGATCGTCTCCGGTGAAGTCATCTTCACAGGTCAGGACATCCTGTTGTTGCCGCCGGATGCTGTGCGCAAGATCAGGGGACGGCGCATCGCGATGATCTTCCAGGATCCGATGACCTCACTCAACCCGTTCATGAAGATCTCCAAACAACTGATGGAGATGACGCAACTGCACCTCGGCCACACGAAAGCCCAGGCTTACGAACACGCAGTGCACATGTTGGAAACTGTCGGCATACCTGACGCACGCGCGCGAGCCGACAGTTATCCCCACGAATTCTCCGGCGGCATGCGCCAGCGCGTGATGATTGCGATGGCGCTCTCGTGCGAACCGGAACTACTCATCGCCGATGAACCAACAACGGCGCTCGACGTGACGATTCAGGCGCAGATCCTGGAGCTAATCAAGAAACTCAAACAGAAAACCGGAACGAGCGTCATTCTGATCACGCACGATCTCGGCATCGTTGCCGGCATGACCGATCACGTCATCGTGATGTACGCCGGCAAGATCTTCGAGCAGGCGCGGACGAAGGAACTGTTCGCGTTGCCCGGCAACCCATACACAAAAGGCCTGCTGCGCTCCGTCCCAGATCCGACAGCCCAGCAAGGCCAGCTCTATCAAATTCCCGGACTGCCGCCGGACGTGGCCCATCTCAAGCCCGGCTGTCCCTTTGCAGATCGTTGTGAGCGTGCGGAGGAGATCTGCCGCCGCGAGTTTCCACCGTTCGTTGAATTAACGCCCGATCATCATTCGCTTTGTCATTTCGCCAATGAAGTCTATGCCGAGTCAACCCAAGCAAAACGCGGGTGAACCGCTCATCGCTATTCGGGACCTGAAGGTGCACTTCAATCTCGACCACAACCGCGTGGTTAAAGCGGTGGATGGGGTCACGCTCGACATCCTTCAGCGTGAAACGCTCGGATTGGTCGGCGAATCCGGTTGCGGCAAGTCAACTCTCGGCCGCGCTGTGTTGCGCCTCACCGAGCCCACGAGCGGCCAGGTTTTTTATCGCGACACGGACCTTGCCCATCTGTCGGGCCGCCAGTTACGCGAGCATCGTCGTCACTTGCAAATCATCTTTCAGGACCCCTACGCGTCGTTGAATCCGCGCATGACGGTGGGCCAAATCGTCGGTGAACCGCTGGAGACGTTTCGCCTCGCGCGAGGAAGGGAAGCGGAGGAGCGCGTGCAGGAGCTGCTCGAAACTGTCGGTCTGAGCAAGCGCTTCATTAAACGTTACCCGCACGAGTTTTCCGGAGGACAACGACAGCGCATCGGCATCGCTCGGGCACTGGCTGTCGATCCTGACTTCATCGTCGCCGATGAACCGATCTCCGCGCTTGACGTCTCGATACAAGCGCAGATCATGAACTTGCTCGAGAAGTTGCGGCGTGAGAAAAACCTCACTTATCTTTTTATTTCACACGACCTGCGCGCCATCAGGCATGTTTCCGATCGGGTGGCGGTGATGTATCTCGGCAGGCTGGTCGAGCTCGCCGATGCCAAAACAATCTACGTTGAACCTCTGATGCCTTACACGAAGGCGCTAATTTCGGCGGTGCCCGTGCCCGACCCGGAGATCGAGGCGACCAGACAACGTATAATGCTGGAAGGCGACGTTCCCTCGCCGATCAATCCGCCTTCGGGTTGTCCCTTTCATACACGCTGTCCGTATGCGATTGACGTTTGCAAAGAGGTGGTTCCTCAGCTCGTTGAGATCAAGCCTGCGCATTTTGCCGCTTGCATCAGGATCAGCCCGACGAACCCTCACATCGAGGACGTTCCGCCCGGCACCGCTCCCGGCCTCGAAAGCTAGCTCAGGATTTCGCGCCAACCAGCTTTGCCCGCATCCGCCTGCCGACTTTCTCTGTGCAACCTCCGTGTTCTCTGTGTCTCTGTGGCAGTCTTTTCCGGCAATAGTTAACCACGGAGGCACAGAGAACACGGAGGTTGCACAGAGAAGAGCATCGAGGTTCGGCTTTTCGGTCCGCCAACCGTTGAAAACCCAGCGCGATTCGCTGTTTAGCTCTAGGGTAAACTCCTCGTGTGCGGATGATGGACATATCTGTATGCTTGTGCCCAGAAGTTGATGGTGAAAAAGCCCCCGATTGCCCCAAATACTCAAGAGCACCGCGAAGACGCCCCTCCCGCGTGGCCGGAGGTCCAGGACGGACTCGCGGCGGCTTCGGGCCTCGCGCTGTTGCTGGTTGACGGCCATCAGCCGCCCGCTGTCGTAGTCTCAAACAACAACTCCATCTGCCAGACGTTTCAGAGTTCGCCCGAGCATGTGCAACTGTGCGATCCCTATTGCGGCGCAGCGCATGCGGAGGCATCGAAAGCGCACGACACCGTCGAATACAAGTGCCACGCCGGATTGCAGTGTTTCGCCAAACCGGTGGCGCTCGGAACCAAACGAAATATGGCGGTGATCGGCGGCCGCGCCTTCATCAAAAGCGTCGATTACCAACAACTGATCGAGCGCTTCCGCACGGGCGACCTGCGAAGCCTCGCCTCAGACGAAACGTTCTCAAACGTGATCTTCGCCGACGCGCAGCGTCTTGATGAGCTCGCCGAGCGCGTCGACCGAACGACACATCACTTTCACGTTGCTGCTTCAAACGGATCCGACAAACGCAAAGCCAAAACTCAACCTGAAGCTCCCGCGCCAACGCCTCCCGCCAAGCCGGATCTGGAACAGGAAGTTCGCCGCTTGCGCAGCGAGCTCGAATATCGCTCGCGCGTTAATAATTCGCTCCAGCGCTTTCTCGAACGAATCAGTTGCGCTGATCCAGTGAAGACCTACAACTCGATCGTCAGCAATTCGAAGGAGCTGCTGCAGTCGGAACGCGCGTCGCTATTCGTGCTTCACGAGAGCGCAAACGAATTGATTATGAAAGCCGCGAGTGGACTGCCCACCGATCCATCCAAGATTGGACCGATTCGCGTTGGCGAAGGCGTGTCGGGAAAGGTGATTGACTCGGGAAAACCGCTTATCGTGACTGACTTGCGGCGCGAGGGACAAACGCCCGCTCCGCCTGAACGGCGCTACAAGACGAACTCCTTCATCAGCTATCCAATCACCATTAGCGGCCGCAAGGTGGGCGTGCTCAACGTCACTGACAAAACAGGTGGCCGGCCGTTTGATGAAGTCGATCTGAGCCTGCTCGAAATCATTGGTCCGCAAGTGGCGCTCGCTCTCGAGCGCGCTGAATGGCAGGAACGCGCGAACGAGTTTCAACTGATGTCGATCACCGATCCGCTCACGACGCTGCCGAACCGGCGTTATCTCGAAGAGCGATTGATGGAGGAGTTGAATCGCTCCAGGCGTTACGACTATCCGATGAGTTTTCTGATGATCGACATCGACGACTTCAAGGCTTACAACGACATGAACGGACACCAGGCGGGCGACCTCGCGCTACAGATCACAGCTCATTGTTTGAAAGGCGGGCTGCGGTCCGCGGACGTGGCTTCGCGCTACGGCGGTGAAGAGTTTTGCATTCTCTTGCCGCAAACTGGTCTCGCGGAAGCGGGAGCGATCGCGGATCGTATCAGGCATCGCGTCAGCACGACGCATTTTCCGCATGGCAAGTCGCAGCCGCTCGGTCGCGTCACCATCAGCATTGGTATCTCGACGTTTTCTTCAGTCGTTAACACGGCGGAAAACATAATCGCGGCGGCCGACCGCGCACTCTATCAGGCAAAAAACATGGGCAAGGATCGCGTGATCTTCTACGGCGAGGAAGACGCTGCGAGCAGCAGGCAAGATGAATAGCAGCGGTTCCAGCGAAAACATTCGACGCGTCCTCGGCCGCGTGGGGCCAGCCGACTTTGTTGGCCGCACCCAGGAACTCGAGCGCATAATGGCCCATGCCGAGCCCGCGAACGCCGGGCGCGGCCTGTTGCTGTTAATGGAACCTTCCGCCGGCGTCTCCGAACTGCTGCGTCAGGCCTACGACCGAATTTTCAACGACCGCACCGAAGTCATTCCGATCTATTTCGCCTTCACCCGCAACGAAACGACAGCAGTGAGCGCGGCGATCGAGTTTCTCAACACGTTTCTTCAGCAGTACATCGCTTTTCGCCGCAATGAACCGTCGCTTTCTCACGCCACGTTGACGCTTCACGACCTGCTCGAACTCGCGCCGGCGCCGGATCACGAATGGATCGAACAACTCGTGGAATCATATACGCGTGTGCGTTTCAGCAACGACGACAAAGCGCTGGTTCGTTTCTGTCTGGGTGCGCCGCAACGGATACCGGCAGGGCGCGGCCGTCCGCTGCTGATGCTCGACGGTTCACAACTGGCTGAGTATTTGAACGGCGCAGTTGTGTTGGGCACTGAAGTCTTGCGCGTGTTTGGCCGCGGTGGTTTCACGTTTGTCCTGGCTGGATTGCGCCGCCAGATTCTGGAAGCCGCTCACGACGCCGAATGCAATTTCGAACTGCTCGATCTGCTGCGTCTCAAGCAACTCGATGAAAACGAAGCGCGATTGCTCGTCGATCATGTGGCGGAGCGCCAGCACGTTGTAACGAGCGAAGCCGCGCGCGATCTGCTGGTCCAGCAGTTTGCCGGCAGTCCGTTCTTTATCAACATCTTTCTGCAATCCGCACGTGAAAAACGCGTTGCGCTTAACTCGTATCTGGATTGCGAACGTCTTTACGTCGATGAACTTTTCGGCGGCCACTTGCACCGCCACTTTGCTGATCTGCTGGAAGAGATATCGCCACGTTTGGAAACGCGCCATCTGTTGATCCGGCTGCTGTGGGAAGCCGCGGCAGGTGAGGATCAGGTGTCGTCGTTTGAAGTCTGGCGCAAACGTTTGCACATGACTGCGGGCGAACTTCAGGAGGTCTTGCACCGCCTGCACGTTCAGGAATTTGTGAATTGGGACGGCACAACTGTCGAAGCCGGCACTGGATCACAGGCGTGGAAAGACTATTTGAAGATCCGTTACCGCCTCGACGTGCTGAATGATCCGCGCGCACTGGTGGTGGCGGATGCTCTGGCTGACGCGCTCAAACGCGCACCGCACACAATGGCGCGGCACTACAAGCAGATTGCGAGCGTGAATTTGCGCGACCTCGTGTCCGGCTTTAATTGCCAGCGTGTGCCGGCGGTGCTCTTCGATTACGCAAACTTCAGCCGGAAATTCAAAGGTCTCGAACCCGAGCGTGTTTCATCTGACCTGGACACGGAGGCAGAGTTTTTCAAACTGCCGCAGACGATCCACCTTGCGAGTTGTGCCGCCTTCAACAGCGACATGCGGCAGATCAGTGAAGACGAACGCTGCCTCGTCGCGCACACGTTTGAAGAGGGAACTTACTCGGACGCGCAAGAGGTGGTGTGGCTGATCGCCGACATCGAAGCGAAGCTGGAAGTAGATGTTGATGTAACACGGGTCTGGTACGAACGTTTCGAGACTCTCGCCGGCAACATGGGCTTTAGCCGTTTTCAGGTCTGGTTGATTTCAAACGAAGGCTTTAGCGACGAAGCAAGCCGATTTCTGGGCCGGCGCAAGGCGTTTGGGTCAAGCCGGCAGCAGTTGGAGTTGCTGGCGGCGCGCGTTGGCGAAGCGCCCGGCAATCCTGTGGTGTACGGGAGCGCAACGAACGAGTTTCTGATGGTGGTACCGATGGGCGAGGACAACGAGTTGATCGCGGCCAACACCGTCGAGCAGATTGCCAAGCGTTTGACCTTCAGACCTGAGGCAATCAACCAGATAAAGACCGCCGTGGTCGAGGCCTGCATCAACGCTTCCGAGCACAGTTTCAGCCCGGATCGAAAAATATATCAGCGTTTTCGTGTCGAAAGTGATAGATTAGTGGTCACTATTTCGAGTCGCGGCGTCGTACCAACCAATCTTAACGGTGCGAGCAGCCGCTCAGAAACAACCGAAGCGGCAGAAGAACGACGCGGGTGGGGTCTTAAACTCATTCGCACTCTGATGGACGAAGTCGAGTTTGAAAAGGTCGACGACGGCACCAGTTTGCGCATGACCAAATACATTCGCGAGCCGTCTTCCTGAACCTTCAGATGAAAACGACATGGATACAACAAGTGGCTCTTTGGTACGGTCGCACTGCGTAGGTACCACGGCTGTTGTTTATGCCAGCGACTATCTGAACAAGCTAACGGGTGAAAAGATCGAACGGGAGTGTCGCCGGCAACTCGACGGTGGTTGCCGTGCGCTGGTTATCGATTTCAGCGACACGAAACTCGTCAACAGTATCGGCATCTCGATCCTCCTCGGCATCATCGACGTCGCCGAAAAAAGCGGTGCGAAGATCGCCTTCTCCGAAGTCAACAGCCAGACAGTGCAACTCTTCGAGATGCTCGGCCTGACCCGTCACGTCGTGCTTGCAAAAGATGAAAGCGAAGCCTTGGTGACGCTTTCCGGTTTCGAGACTACTCCCATAGTCCACTGATCCTGATGGAGCCTTCGACCCAGAAACTCATTCACACCTTTGGCGCGCTTGCTGACCTGGGCCAGGAGATTGCCGGGAGCGGCGATTTTACCGAGATGGTGCGAACGTCCATGCACCTGCTGCTCGGCACGCTCGCTTTGCGCCGTGGCGCGGTCGCAGAGTGCAGCGGCGCTTCGGGTGAACTCAGTTGCGTTGCGATTTGGGGATTGGAGCCACAGATCTTCAGCGACTTCAAGATCGATCAGAGCGATCAGGAAGAGTTTTTAAGTGGTGAGGTGTCTGACTTTCTGATCAGCAACGCAACGAGCGCAACTGGCTTCGTCAATCGCTATCGCGTGCGACTCACGGAGGAGGAGATTGAACTGATACTGCCGATGATCGTGCGTGACGAAGTTACCGGACTCGTCTTGCTTGGTCGGAAGGCAAGTGGCGAAGAGTTTTCACCTGACGACTTCGAAACGATTCGCGCAATGGTCCGTCACATCGGTGTCGGCATTCACACTCATCGCCTGCTTGAGCAGGTGGCCCAACGCGCGGAAGAGAATCGCCGTTTGTACGACGAGTTGCGTGGGATCTATCGGGCCACCGTGCGCGCCTTTGCGGCGGCGATCGATATCAAGGACAAGTACACGCAGGGCCATTCAGAACGAGTCGGGCGTTACAGCGAGATCATCGCGCGTGAGATGGGCTGGAGTGAAGAGGAAGTCGAGGGAATTCAGATCGCCGGCTATCTGCACGACATCGGCAAGCTGGTCGTGGACCGTGACATTATCAACGCGCCGTACAACATCAACGCGAAGGAGTCGAGCGAACTGAACCGGCATCCGGCGGCAGGCTACGAGATTCTCGCACCGATCAATCATCCATATGCGGATATTCCGCTGATGGCGAAATATCATCACGAGCGGCTTGATGGGCGTGGTTATCCGGATGGGCTGACTGACGAACAGATTCCACTCGGAGCGAAGATCGTTTCGCTGGCGGATTCGTTTGATGCGATGACCACGGATCGTCCTTACCGGCGCCGGCGTTCGTTTGAAGATGTCGTGCGTGATCTGCGTGAGAACAGCGGCAAGCAGTTTGACGGGAAGGTCGTGGCCGCGTTTGCGACCGCAATGTTGAAGGAAGTGAATGGTGTGACGAAGGAACGACGCATCACGAAGATGCTTGGCAAGGACTACCTGCAAGGCGAGAACGTCCCTACATTGTTGGACGACCTCATCAGAGACCTGACTCACAAAGAAGCACAGAAAGCACAAAAGGCCCAGACTCGGAACTAAACCATTCTTTTGTGCTTCTTGTGCCTCTTTGTGGCTTAAGTCGGTTGGATCCGAAGCACAAAGTTACAAATTGCGATCTTCTGGTCGGGCGCGACTTCCGTTGGTTCTTCGCGCGTCAATTCGCGGCCGTTGATCATCGTCGGGTTACGTCCCTTCGCCACCAGCCAATAGCGCCCTTCGTTATCTCGCGACAACACCGCATGAACCCGACTCACTTCCGGATCGCCTTTCACCGGCAGATCGACCGTTATACTTCGTGAGCCACGCCCAATCGTGATCTCGTTCTTCGTGATCGGCACCACCGCTTCTCGCACGCCGTTGCGCCAGACTTCAACCGAATAAAGCGCCGTAGCCTTCGGCCGCACCACAGTCTGTTCGCTTTCACTCGACTCCGACGCCTTTTCGACCAGCGTGTCGTTTGGATTGAACGCCGGTGCAGTGCGACCCGGATCGACGCGCGGCGTCACCATCGTGTGGCCACTCTCGGTTTCATCCCACACCGCCTGCACGCGAAACTCGCCCTTGTTCAACGTTCCATCCACACGCAACTCAACGGCAAATGATTTCACCGCCAACTGCGTTGTGCCGCTCAGTTCACGCGCGCGTTCAGACAAGACGTGAAACAGACCTTGCTCAAGACCGCGGCGCTTGTCGCCCTGCCATTCTTTGTCGTCGTCAGGGCTGAGGTAGACGATGTATTCGCGAGGAATGTAGGTTGGACCACCCGGAGGCGTGAACATCTCGCGCTGCATCGCCGCCTCGACTTCGCGGGCGATCTTCACCAGAAACTCTTCCCAGACGCGTCGTGGCTTCGCGTGCTCGTCAGCGGCTTCGAGCAGGTCTTCGCCTGTTTCGCCGTCGATCCATCTTCTTATCGACTCAAGGAGTCCCAATCTCTGCTTCTCCTAAAAAGAGATTAATCAAACCTCACGTATCGCTTGTTAATCCAGCCACGGTCCGCTGAATACGGATCAAGCTTGGGCCGGGCATGTTCAACCACCTGCACCTCATACCAGTTATTATCAGCACTCAATACTTTCACTTTCGAACCCGACTCCGCCAGTCCAATCGGCACTTGGGAAACGTTTGCCACCGGACGCAGGTTCACGTCCGTAGTAGTAAAACCTTCGCGCCCAACCACCACCTGCTCGGCGGCCACTCGCGTAAGATCCGCCAACGGATTCCAGTGCGACGTGACGTACTTGTGTGTCGCCAGCAACATTCCGGAAAACGCGAGGATCAACCCGGCCGCCACGAGCGCGCGCCGCTTTTTGCTCGGCGGCAGTATTTCATCAACCGTAGTTCGCTTGCGTCCATTCGCACTCTGTTCCACTTCCAGTTGCTGCCGCGCGCGCAACTCCATCTGCCGTTGTGCTTCGCGATTGATCGGAACCACGATCCGCGGTCTCTTTATCGTGTCTACATCGACCGGAGTCAATTCGCGCGGTCCAGACACCGCGAAATGCGGCCGTGGCGGCGCGGCTTCCGTGAATTCCTCCGGCTCGATCGAAAGATCCTCACTCGGCTTACGACGCGCTTCAGCGCTTGAGATCATTTGCAGCGGCCGTGTCGGCGGCAAGCTCGCGTCTGCAAGTTCGTCCCAAAACTCTTCGACCCTTTGATAACGATCTTCAGGACGGTTCTGCGTGGCTTTTTCCAGCACGCGCAGTACAGCGTCGCCCCAGAAAGTGTCGCGGGTGAACGACGGCAGTTCAGTCAGCGCGTGTTGCGCAAAGCGCCGCGGTGATTCACCGGCGATCAACGCGTAGGCAGTTTTGGCCAACGAATAAATATCGGCGGCGGGCGTTAGGTAATCGTGCGGAAACTTCAAACCGGTCGTGTCGAGCTGTCCGGTCTGAATCAAAGGATTGTGTTCGGGCGCTGAGTAGATGTTGGTTCCGACACGCGTAATCGCCCCTTCGGTTGCGTCAAGCCGCGCGACGCCGAAATCGGCAATCTTCACAATCTCCTTGTCTTCGGTGAGCAGCAGATTTTGCGGCTTGATGTCGCGATGAATTACGCCGCACTTGTGCGCGTGGGCCAGCCCGGAACAAACCTGCTCAAGATAGAACAAGGCTCGTTGAATCGACAACGGACGCGTGCGCGTGAGCGCAAACATGTCGCCGCCGGGAAGATACTCGAGCACGATGTAGTGAAACGTCGTGCCCGTGAGATCGATCGCCGTTCCGTGTCCCAAACGATTGATTACATTCGGATGGCGAACGCGGTCCAGCGCCACCGCTTCGTTCTGAAAATTGCTGACGAGAGTTCGTTCGAGTTCAACGTCGGGCTCACCTTGCAGGTGGAGATTCAAAGCCTTGATCACAATCGTGCGCGGCGCGCCCTCGGCCGCCGCATTGTCGGTGGCGACGTAGATCTCAGCGTAACTGCCGCCTCCCAGACGTTCAAGAATGTCGTAGCGGCCGTCTAATCTGCTCTGTTGGAGTTTGAGTTCCGACATCGTATCGCCCTGATTCGCATCCTTTGATGCTTGATTAATCGATCAGGGTTAAGGGGCAGACGGCGTGTTTGTGCTGGCGGGAGGTTTCGTCAGCTCTTCGTAATGATTAAGTACTTTCCAGCGATCTTTCTGCGTCCGGATACTAACCGCCGCGAGACCAAAAACCGCCTCTCGCTTGATGGTGGCATTGGCTGGCGTCACATTCGCGTCTGACTTCGCGATCGCCGCGTCAAATGCTTTGCTCGCTTCCTCAGTGTTACCTGAAAGCAGATTCGCGCGCCCGTAGAGATAGAGAAACTCCGGGTTGGGAGAATCCAGCGGGTTCTGTACGCTCGCTCTCAACAACTCCTTCTGCGGTTCATTCGCCAGCCACGCGCGCGGGTCCTGGTCCACCTGCCGCCGCGCTTTTTCAAAGTTCACGAACGGTTCTTCCGGTTTTTGCGGCGCCGCGACGGGCGCCGGCTGCGCAGGTTGTGTCTTGGTCGCGAGGAAGGGAATTTGCTCCTTGTAGCGTGCGCCTGCGTAGAACGCTCCGGCGATCAACAACAGCACCAGCAGAACGCCGAGCACGCGGCCCAAACCACCGCCGGCGGCTTTGCTTTTCGGCTCTGCGACGTTGAGCGTGCTGTGATTCGTCTCTACTTGAGCGGACGTAGCGGAAATCGCTATCCGTGATGCGGGAACAAAACTTCCATTCGACTGCGTCCCGACCATTGTTTGATAGCCACCGTCTGCGGCTGCGTAAGCCGCCGCTTGCGTCTCCGGCGTGATCGTCGGCTCGAGTTCGGCCAAACGTTCGTCCGCATCGACATGCTTGCCGACACGTACGACGACCACCGTGAGATTGTCTTCAGCGCCACGTTCGTAACAGCGTCGCTTCAGTTCGCGACAGACTTCTTCGAGATCGTTGTTGAGCACCAGCAACTGGCGCAGCTCGTTATCCGAGATGTGTCGCGTTATCCCGTCCGTGCAAAGCAGGAACTCCGTACCGTCCTCGACTTCCATCGTTTTCATGTCGACTTCGACTGCCTGCTCCGCGCCGAGCGCACGGCTGATCACGTTCTTGCTCGGATGGTTCGCGGCCTGCTCCGGCGTCATGCGTCCGGCGCGCACTTCTTCTTCAACAATCGAGTGGTCTTCAGTCTCGCGGTGCAACTGCCCGTCAGGCGCAAGGCGATAGAGACGTGAATCACCGACGTGTCCGAACGTCGCGATGTTGCCTTTAAGGTGTAAGGCAACGATGGTGGTGGCCATCATCGAAAATTTGGCATGTTCCTGGGCCATCTGGTGAATCGAGGCGTTGGCCCGTTGGATCGCGAGCTCCATCAAGTCTTCGACGTCGGCGCCATCAGTCTGGTGACGGAAAGCCTCATCGAGCACTTCGATAGCAGTTTGTGAGGCGACTTCACCTGCTTCGGCGCCACCGACGCCGTCAGCGACAGCGAAGATCCTGCGCTCCTGGTCGTGCAGAAACGCGTCTTCGTTAAGGGGACGGCGCTCGTTGAGCCCGCGGTCGCTAAGCGCTGAGGATTGCACCTGAAAGGTGTTCCTGTCTTCGCTCATTCCACTGCCTCCAGCTTAAGGGGAGATGACTTCTTTACCGCCGGGATTTCCGCAATCACTCGATCGCGTGCGTTTCGACTCGAAAACGCCATCAGCATTCCCAGCATCGCAAAGCTCGTGATCAAACTAAAACCGCCGTGGCTGACGAACGGAAGCGTGATACCCGTCATCGGCAACGCGCGCAAGATACCACCGATGTTCACCAATGCCTGAAAACCTATAAACGCCGTCAAACCTGCCGCACACAGCTTCGTAAACATATCACGCGCCTCCAGCGAAGTGCGAACACCAGCGACCACGAAGATGATGACCGCCAGAATGATCACTGCTCCGCCGAAGAGCCCGCTTTCCTCCGCAATCGCCGCGTAAACGTAGTCGGAGTCGGCAATCGGAATCACTTCGGGAAAGCCGAGACCAAAACCGCGGCCGCTTGTTCCGCCCGAATCGATGCCAAAGGTCGCCTGCGCCGGTTGGAATGCGAGTTTGTCAAACCAGATGTCGACGTTGACCGTCTTCTGCATTGCCGGACTCTGTTCGGCGAGCTCCTTGAGTCCGGGATTCTCTTTCAGCGCTTCCTCGTAGTCCTTTTTCCACCAGGAAACTTCCGGAGAAGGCGGATCAAAACCGTCGAGCCACAGATGGAAGCGTTGTTGAATTCGAGAGGGAAGAGCCGCGCTGATCGGTCTGGCTATCGTGGGCAGCAGTGGCACTTGCTCCTGAATGTCGCGTGGCAACGCGCCGACAACAAGGATGCTGATCACCAGCAGCACCGAGCCAACGAACAGCAGCAACTGCGGCCAGCGCCGCACTGCGACGAGATACAAAGTCGTGTAAGCGCCGCTGAAGATCAGCATCTGCCCGAAGTCTTTCAGAGCAAAGAACGGAACGAACGGCATTATCGCCATTACGAGCAACGGAACGATGTCGCGCGCACGCGGAATGCCCCAGTAAGTTTCCGCGAGGTCTTTGTAACGCGCCGTCAGTATGCCGGCGAAACCCACAAGGAACGGGATCTTCGACGGCTCCCAGGGCGTCATGTTGCCCAGCGCCTTGCCGGCACTGGAAGTCACCACCGCAATCGCGAGCGGCAGGAGGGTAAACAACACGATAATGAAACTGTTGCGCTGGAGCCATAACAGAAAGCCGTCGCGCGAACAGAGCGAGTAAGCGATCGCGAACGTCAGAAACGAGAAGATCGGAATCCAGGTGTAACTGGAAGTAAGCGCGCTCCAGAGTGAGTAAGTCGATTCTTTTCGCGGCAACTGATCGATGTCGATCGGCTGCGCGGGCGTCGGCGGCAGTCCCATCAACTGTTTCTTGACGGGGTCGTAGTTCTCCATGATGTAGCGCGTTCTCAGCGCCTGCATCTTTTCCTCGCGTGCCGCCGACTTGTTGCGCGCGTTGTACTCCGGATCGCTGTAGAGCCGGTACTGGATCAGCATCCCAAACGCGAACAGAAGAATCGCTGTGGTAAACAACACCCAGTTACCGGCGAAGCGTTTGCTGCGCGACAACCAGATCACCAGAAACATCAACGGCAGGAACATCATGAGGTCACGCACCGCGCCGATGACTGACGTTTCGTAACCGCGCAACAGTCCGGCACGGTGAATCGCCATATAGCCTGTGATCTCGAGTGCGAGTATCACGAGGAGCAGCAGTAGATGTGACGAAGCGCGATTTTTCATTGCCGTTTTTCGCTTGCCGGTTGCTAGCGCGTTGCACCCCTGGAAGTCAGGTTTGGCGGCGGAGGGGTTACTTTGGCGCCACTGAAGTAACCCAAATCTCTGGCCTTCAGAATCAACTGCGCCGCGATTGGCGCCGCAGAGCGCGAACCATAACCGCCGCCTTCCACGATCACGGCCATCGCGAGCGTCGGTCGTTCGAGCGGCGCGATACAAAGAAACCAACCGTCAATCCGCGGATGCTCCTCGTCCATGATCTTTTCATCGTATTCGCGAATGACGTTGCCGCGGTTGTCGCGCTCGACTCTGTGCCGTGTTTTTGGTTCACCTGTTTTTGGATCGTACACTGGCACGACTTTTTGCGCGGTTCCCGTTTTGCCGCCCGTATTAATGCCCGCCGCTTTGACTGGCGCAAACACGCCACGCGCCGTGCCGCTCGGGCCGCCGGTAACGAGGCCCATGATCGAACGCAATCGCGCGGCTGTCGCCGGAGGCATCACCTGATTGAAAACCTGCGGCTGCACGTTGTATTCGATCCGCGGCTTCATCAACTTGCCTTCCATGTTCGCAATCGCCGACGCCGCGAGCGCCATTTGAAACGGCGTCATTTGTCCGGCGTAGCCCTGACCGTAACCCATCAGCGCGAGATCGTATCGAGTCACTTGTTTGCCGGTGACAATCGTCGCTTCGCGTGGGGCGAGCGCGCGTCTGATTCCGTCGGTGCTGGCGTCCCAGATCTCAGATTCTTTACGGCCGCGCAGTGCTTCGGACGGCGTGTCGTAACTGCCGATGCCCAGCAACTGCGCCGCCCGTTTGAGCCGTTCCGGGCCGAGCTTCACCCCCATCTGCGCGAAGTACTGGTTACAGGAAACTTCATACGCCTGATCGATTCCGATCCTGCCGTGCACTTCGCCTGGTCCACCGTCGTCGAAAATCACGTTCGCGCCGGGCGCTGCGTAGTAACCACCGCCACTGCACGTGAACTCAGTATCCTGCTCGCCGGCGAGAAACGCCGCGATCATCGTTACGGTTTTGAAAGTCGAACCCGGTATGTAATAGGCGCCGAGCACGCGGCTGACGAGTGGCTGGTCGCGTTCATTCGCTTCCAAACGAATCCACGTTGCTTCGTCACTGACTTCTTTCAGGCTGTAAGACGGTTCGCTGTAGAGCGCGAGCACGTCGCCGGTCTGTGGATTGAGTATCACCACCGCGCCGTGCTTGCCTTTCAACTGGTCCATCGCGGCTTGCTGTAACGAACGATCGATGGTCAGGCGCACGTCCTGATTACCTTTGAACGAATTCGCCTCGCCGCGCACGACCGCCAACGCCTCGGGCAAAGCGCCACTCTGCGCGCCGAACAGCGCTCGTTCCAGGCCGGGGTCACCGCGATCGGAACCAAACAGGTGGGCCATCGCCTTGTCCATCGGATACTCGCGCTGGATGTCGCCGGTCGAGTCGCGTTTGTAGTAAGCGAGTGGCTGATCGATGCGGCCGCTGCGATCGAGAATCCAGCCGCGCAGTGTCGATTCGGACAAGCGGCGCACGCGCAGGTCCTTGTAACTCAACTGCTGAAACGTTTCATTATTCTCCGCGGCGTATCTGGCCCAGTAGATGTGAAACCCAAACAGTGCGAATGCGAGCAGCACGAACAACCAGCGCAGCCCGCGCAAGCCGCGGTTAGTGGAAGTCGAGCCGAGTCGCTTGCGTACGTCTTTCGGCAGATCTTCGGGAAGGGCAGTCGCGGGAGCCGTGCTGCGGCGGCTGCGAATCAGACCAAGCAGCAGTAAAAGAATAACGAAGGCAAACCCGCCGACGTAAATCAGCGTGAAAAGCGCGGGCATTCTTTCCGGCACGTGAGGAGTGGGAAGGGGAGTCGGACCAGGACTTTGAAAAAGAAGTAAGAGTAATGTGTTCATCCAGGCTCTTAAGACTTACCTACCGCTCTTCTCTGTGTATCTCTGTATTCTCTATGCCTGTGGTGTTCTTTGTGAGCCTCAATAACCACAGAGACACAGAGAACACAGAGATACACAGAGACAAACTACTCACTCTTGCGCAATCTTACTTCAACGTCCCCGAATCCGATTACGTCGCCGTCTTCGATAACTCGCGATTCACCGTAAGCAATACGCCGGCCGTTGATGAAGGTGCCGTTGGTTGAGCCGGTGTCGCCGACGAGTAAAGTACCTTCGGCAGTCATCAACAAAGCGGCGTGGATCTTTGACACGCTGGCATCGTTCAACGTGAGCTCGTTGTCGGAAGCGCGCCCGACGTTGAGACGCTTGCCTCCGGGCTTGAACACCAACGGTACCTCGCGTGTCCCTTGTTGTTGCGTGATTCGCGCCACTACCTGAATATCGGGCATCGGCGGCGCAGCGCTGGGAATCGGCACGCCCGCTTTCGCGGCGCGGCGCTCTTCATCCTGGCGGCGCAGCTCGTCTTCAAACTCGCCAAACGTCGGATCGACGGAGATGCCGGTCGTGAAGATGTCGACTTCAGCGTCGACGGTCACTGGACCAAGCGTGCGGTAACGATGATCGTTGATGTGATCGATCGCGGCGGCAAGCACTTCGTTTTTCAAGTCGTGGAGAATCTCTGGCGGCGCTTCGGAGTGGGTGCCCCACTCGACTTTCAGCACGAGGTGATGAGGTGCGATTCGTCCTCGTTTACCTTCGTCGCGCACGCGTTCATCGATCAACTTCTTCATCCGATCGATGAGTTTCGAGGTGGTCAATCCGCTGCGCGGTTCGACAGTGCGGCCAAAGCGGCGGTCAACGACGTCGCCCATTCCTTCGAGCACGCGGCGCAGAATGCGTTCGGGCAGTGCCTCCTCGCGGCGTTTTTTCACCGGTTGCTCGTCTTTGAGCTTGGCTGTCGGGTCGTCTGAGTCAGTCATGAACGGTAATACGACAGATTCTAGCTTATCGATCATAGGTCACAAAGGCGCACTAGTGTCCTGACTTGCAGGGGCAGCGTTCCGTGGCTGCCCTCTTGACGCTCAAACGGGGGTGGCCACAGAGTGCCACCCCTCCAAATCAGCGCAGTCCACGGAGGTGCCTCTTGTTAAAAGGCGAGCTTCACTGAAAACCGAAGGGTGCGCGCACCGCCAGCGGTGTAGAAGGATTCAAAACCGCTGCCGGCCAGCGCCGTCGATTGTCCGAAGGTCGGAAGGTGGAGGTCGTCGCCTGCGGGATCTTCGAAGTTGGGATGGTTGAAGAGATTGAACGCGTCCGCCTGAAACTGAAGACTCGTACGTTCGGAAAAAGCAAACTTCCTGTGCAGCGCCAGATCAATCTGATAGAAGGGAAATCCTCGCAGGCTATTGCGGCTGAGATTGCCCTGTCGAAAACTCGTCGGCAACACGAACGCTCCGTCCACGACATCTGGCCGAACGTAAGCAAAACCATAACTCGTCGGAAAACCATAGAGAACGTTCACCGGCTTCGCAGAACGAGCCATGAAGAGCGATTCGATCGTCCAGTTGCGCAACAATCGGTTTCCGAGTCCAGTCGAGAATGGCGCCGGAAGGTCGTAAGAGACGAATCCGTTGAGCGTGTGCCGCACGTCGAAATCTGAGTAACCACGATCTGCTTCCGGATTGAGACTCGCGAGTAACACGCGCCGTGCAGTGTCGCGGTTCGCATCGTCTGTTGAGCGTGCCCAGCTATAAGAAACAGACGATTTGAGGCCACTCGCCAAACGGCGCTCAAACTGCAACTGCAACGAACGATAATTTGACTCGGCTTGATTGCTAATCCGCCGCAGAAACGGAAACTGCGGATCGCTATCGAAGAATGTCTGAGTGCTCAACAGTCTTCGCCCTGTTGACGCAACGTAGGAAGCCGAGACCGTCTGCGATTGTCCCAGCGCGCGTTGCAGCGAAACATCCCAGTTCAGCGTGTACGGCAACTTCAAATGCGGATTGAAATCGATGAATGGCAGGTTGTTGCCACCGGGCAAAACAGAAGCAGTCGAAACTGACGTGCCGCCAAGAAATGGAACTGAATCGACGAAAGCATCACCTTCAAGTTCCTGGCCGAGATCGTAGTGAACTCCAATGTTGCCTCGCAGAATTAGCTCCGCTTCGTCTTTTGCCGACACTTGATAGGCAAAACCCAGTCGCGGTGCAAAATTGGCGTAAGTCGTTTCCCACAAACGGAAACCTGAAATCGGATTAACGGGTGCGGGAGTCAGTTCCCAACGCGCGCCGTAATTCAGCGTAAAGCGGGGACTCTGTCTCCACTCGTCCTGAGCGTACAGGGAGAGATTGTTGAAGACCGGTGTTTGCGGAGTGATGTGCTCAAGCTGATTCAAGCGCGCAGGGATGCCTGTCAGTGCTTCAGTCATGTCGTTGAACAGGACATTCTTCTCACGAGCGCGAGAAACAATGATGGGCGCGAGTCTGCGGTAATCCGCGCCAAACTTGAACTCGTGATTTCCCGACACGATCGCCAGACTCCCGACGAAGTTGAATTGGCGTTGCGTGTTTGTGGCGTCACTTCCGGACATCAAGCTCGCGGCTCGCGCGTTGAGGTCAAAAGCAAACGAGCTATCGCCAGTGTTGAGAAACTCCGACGGCACCATAGCACCGCCGAATTGATCGAGGAGATAACTTCCTCCAACTGTTGAGCGACTGTAGTTGCCGTGCAGCTCGAGGACTTTGGTAGGTGACAGAGTTTGCGTTAGCGACGCCGTGATTGTTTGTGAGCGACTGTGAATGCGATTGACCGTGTTGAGTGAAAACCCGCCGGCGCCGCGAGTGGTGGCGTCGGAATCAGCGAAGTTGTAGCGCACCGCCAGCATTGCTTCGTTGTTCAGTACGTGGTCCAGTCGGAGGCTAGCCACGTCGTGACGGGCGGGGTTTGCGAACGTCGCGGCGAACTCAGCCAAACCGTCACCTGTGGCGTTTCCATTTGGAATTGGAAAAGCGTTGAGAAATGGTCGAACAGTCTCTGGCGCTGACTGCCTGGCATTTAGCGCGGGAACATCCGTGATGGCAGTTGCTGGTTGTCGCAGACGCAATCCTTCGTACGAACCAAAGAAAAACGTCTTGTCTTTCACCACTGGACCATCCAGCGTGCCACCGAAGTTGTGCAGCCGTCGCGGCGGCTTTGGCAGGTTTCGGCTGTTGGCAAACCAGTCATTTGCATCGGCGCCGTTGTTGCCAAAGAAGTAGAACAGAGAACCATGCAGTGCGTTTGTTCCTGAGCGCGTGATCGCATTGACTTGCGCTCCAGGCAGACGGCCGTACTCAGCTTCACTTGCGCGAGTGGTGACCGTAACCTCGCTAACCGCGGCCAGAGACACTACGCTGCTTGTTCCGCCGCTGGCCGTCAGCGCGGGAGCAGTTCCTGCCGCGGACGGACCCGGACTCTGCCCGCCCGGAGCAATGCCGAAGTTCGCACTTACTCCGTCGACCCTGAACATGTTCGAAGCTGTTGTTTGTCCATTTGCTGAGATGTTGACCTGTGTCGGTAGACCACCAGCGTTGCCGCCCGGCCAGACAGTTCCCGGCGCCAGAGACACAAGGCGATTCAGGCTGCGACCCTGAAGGGGAAGCTCCTGATGTGTTCGTGTAGTTATGCCGCCTGCACAAAACTCCTGCACTTGATCGGCCGACGCCGTTACCGTGACATAGCCTGTCATCCCTAACGGAAGTGCTGCGACAAATCCCGGTGAGACGATCGCGAACGCCGCTTCAACCGGAACGTCCACTCGTTCTGGAGCTTCGCTGCCAGTGAAGACGAGTTCATCAACGGCTACAAAGGAAGTGAACTGCGTCATCAGCCGGAAGTTAAGACCGAGTTGGGTAACCTCCTCCTGATGCTCAGCTCGTTTGGAGTCGCCTGGTGTCACCGCTGTGAACTGACCCATCACGTCGTCAATGCGGCGCCGCGCCCAAAGTATCGCGAGCACGTCATGCGCCGGTTCGTTATTCGGGAGTTCGATCGGGACCTCGCGCACGAACTCCTGTCCGGCAACTCGACCTCGCAAACGAATCGTGCCTTTGCCACCGTGCGAATACCGTCCCGAGATGATCACCGGCTTCGCGCTAAACAGATCAGGCAGGCGTTTAGGGTAAACGTCACTGACAGGTAAATCAGACCAGTCGATCGAGAGGTCTGTTAACAAGGGGTTGCGAACGCGCTCGTGAAAGCGGCGCGCGACTGCTGATGTGTCGCCCTGTTCCTGAACGTATTCAACTTCGCCGCGGCCGTATTCGGCGATCTTGTCGAGCAGATAACGATTGGGTGAATCGCTGAACCCCATGGCAAAGACTCGGGCGTTGGGGTGTTTCTGCACTTCAGCAATGATCTCCTCGTCGTCGCCAACCTGGCCGTCAGTCATGAAGCAGGCGATACGCACGTGTTGCTGCGAGTCTGACGGATCAAGCGCGGCTTTGATCGCCTTCATCATCTCGGTTCCGCCGTCCGCGCCCACACGAGAGAGCAGCTTCTTGGCCTTGCGTATATTCTCCGGCGTCGCGGGAACCGGATCAGAGAAGAGAATTCGAGTCTCCCCGGCAAACGTGATCACGTTGAAGGTGTCGTGAGGATAGAGATTATCGAGTGCGAGCAATAGTGTTTCCCGCGCCTTCTCGAAAGGAAAGCCGGACATCGAGCCGGAGGAATCGAGCACGAAGACAAGCTCTTTCGGCATCACGTCCGCGGCACTAACGCGCTGGGGTGGCTGTAGGATTAGTGTGAAGAAGCCACCCCTGTCGGTACGGTGGGCGAGGAGAGCATCATCAATGACGTTACCGGCGACCTGATATTTCAGCACGAAATCCTTGTTGGGAATGGTGGCGCGATCTTTCAGCCGGACCACCGCGGCGTTGTCACCGGTACGCTCGATCTCAGTTTCATGTGTTTCAGAGTTGAGCGACTGAATCGGCACGCCTGCATTCAAATTGATCTCGAGTGAAAGATCGTGACCTGCACGGGAGGCACGCGGCGGGATTATTCGGGAGCTGTCATCCGGCTGAACACTGTCGGGGATGTAACGTTCACCCACGACCATCGGAAACGACCACTCGTAGACGCCGTCTTCATACTGCAACGTTTCGACGTAACTGATCGTGATTCGAATTTCCTGACCCGGCATGATGTTGGCCACAGCCTGGGTAAAGATGTTCGGCCGTTCCTGATCGAGAAGACTCGCAACCTTGCCCATTTGTTTAGCGGCGGCGTAGGTGGCCTGAGCTTCTTCACGGCGCATGATCTTTCCTTTGACGATGCGATCGCCGATGAGCATCGTCATATCGTCGACGGCGGCTGCCTGCGGCAGGGGAAACGTGTAAACGGCTTCGATTTTGTCAGGAAAGGGATTGGTGAACTCCTGCGTAACCGTAACGCGAGACAAGAATCCGCTGATGTCTGCTTTAACCTCCGTGTGTTTGAGTGGACACTGCTTGCCTGGCTTACCGTTTGGCTCAAGAACTCGTAGCGAGCCGGCATCAACTGAAGTGTCCTCACTGGCGCTTTGTGCGCTGACGTTGCCGAAAAGGCAGGGGAGCAGGACGATGAGCAGTAAGGCGAGTGTGGCCCACTTGAAAAATGATCGGCGGAGCATAGTCTCTCCCTTTCAACAGATACACTTCTGCATCTGCTGGCGAACGGCAAACGTCGCTGCCGGACTATCGCTGGTTGTATTTTTTAGGGAGGCCGAAGAATGCGCGGCCTCAGATCGTAACCTTGCTAAGGACCATGCGGGGGAGACCGCGCGAGTGTTTCCAACTTGACTACCGCTATTGATGCATATTGTTTCTCGTAGGTAGCCTGCAATTTAAAAACTTTCACTTTCGATGGCGTGCTCTATGGTAAATTAGCTGTCATCCCGCCCCGAGCACTCACACTTTCATAAGGAGGTTGACAAATGCTGGACGAACTGTGGAATAGTTTCGTTCTCTTGATCCCGGTCTTCGTTTTACTGACGCTCATTTTTGGCGCGGGCTTTTACATTGGACGGGTGAGTAAAAGAGAATAGTCTTCATGAAACGATCTGGAGTCGCTGATCTTCCTCTCCACGGTGGTCGCGTGCCGAATTGGCTGGCCCAACGCATGACCCGCCTCGGCACGGGCATCACCGAAGCGATCGTCCACGATTACGGCGCTTCCGGTTTTCTTTCACGCCTCAGCGATCCATTCTGGTTTCAGGCACTCGGCGCAGTCATGGGAATGGACTGGCATTCGTCAGGCATCACCACCTCAGTGATGGGTGCCTTGAAACGCGGCCTCGCGCCGCGAGCCAACGAGCTCGGACTCTACATCTGCGGCGGCCGCGGCCGGTTTTCCAGAAACACTCCAAACGAACTGCGACTGATCGGTGAACGCCGCGGTTTTGATGCCGATGAATTAGTGCGCACCAGCCGCCTCACAGCGCGCATCGACAACAACGCCATCGCGGACGGTTTTCAGATCTATCTGCACAACTTCGTTGTGACTTCGACCGGTGAGTGGGCCGTGGTCCAGCAAGGCTTGAACGACAAGACCGGAACGGCGCGTCGTTATCACTGGCATTCAGTATCGGTCCGTGACTTCGTCGCTGAACCGCACACGGGAATCGTCGGCGAACACCAGGGAACGATCATGAACCTTGTCGATTCAAAGGCTAAGCCGGCGCAAACCGCGTTGCTCGAGATCGCCCACGAGGCGCCGGAACAAACGTTGCAGGCAGCACGGCACCTGCAACTGCCGGCACATCACGAGGTCCGCGCGAAAGACGTGGATCTGAAGCGCCTCGGCTCAGTGCTGGCCGTGGCTTACGAACGTGACCTTCACGATTTTGCTGAACTCTTGCTGCTGGAGAATCTCGGGCCGCGAACGCTTCAGTCGCTGGCGCTCGTGGCTGAAGTGGTTCACGGTGCACCGAGCCGTTTTTCGGATCCGGCACGCTTCTCGTTCGCGCATGGTGGCAAGGACCGGCATCCGTTTCCGGTGCCCTTGAAGACTTACGACGAATCGCTGAATGTGTTGCGAAGCGCGCTCGACGCCGCCAAAGTCGAAGATAAAGAGAAGCTTGAAGGCTTTCGGCGTTTGCATCGCTTTGTGCAGAAAGTCGAAACGAACCTGGAGCCCGAGGTGGACTTTGCTGCGGTGATCGAACACGAAAAAGCAATATCGCCATCGCTAAACGGTCGGTCAGTGTTTGACGATCAGCCGAAGCGAACGTTCTACAATCCACGCCAGCGCACGCTGTTTTGAACGATCTCCGTGTCTCTGTATCTCTGTGGTTAACTGATCGCTGGGCGAACCGGAACATGGAGACGCAGAGGTCTTTGAATTTCCGCTCGCTTTTGCTACTCTCTTTTTCACCCCCCGCTCACCCTTTGATTGCCCCGACACAAAGAACTTTCTCGGAGTGCGCGCAACTGCATTCCTTGGGAAGCAACTGAAGGAGCTAACTATGAACCGCAAAAGATTTCACCCACTTGCCATCGTCTGGGCCGTGACGGTTGTGCTGGCGCTCGTGCCGGTGGCTCTGGGACAGGTGTCAAATACACAAGCCACGCAAAATCCGAATACAGCGCTACGTTCGGTTCCGAGTGGCTCGAAGATGAAGTTCAAGGGAGTGGTGATCACCCGCGACGCAGATGTTTTCACTATTCGCGACCGGAGTCGCGCGGACTACCAGGTCGTCATAACCGATAACACAAGTATCAAAACCTACGGCGGTTTTCTGCGCGGCGGCAAGAAATATCCAGTTACTGACATTCTCCGCGGACTGATCGTTGAAGTCGAAGGTCGGGGCGACAATCAGGGACAACTGGTCGCCGATAAAATCCGTTTTAACGAGTCAGATATGCGCGCCGCAGTAACAACGGATACGCGCGTGGGTCCGGTCGAAGCCAACCAGGAGCGTATGGCGGGCCAGATGGACGAGCTCTACGCAGTGGCAGCCGAGGCAAGGGCTGAGGTCAAGCGCGTGGATGAGCGCGTCTCTTCGCTCGATGATTACGATGTGCAAGAGACCGTAGCCGTGACTTTCAGAACGAACAGCGCCGTGCTTTCGCCAGAAGCCAAACAGCAACTGGATGATCTCGCCGCCAAGACCAACGGCCAGAAGGCCTTCATGATTGAGGTCTCCGGACACACGGATTCGACCGGCAGCGATGCGAAGAATTTCCGGCTCAGCCAGCAACGCGCTGAAGCAGTGGTGCAATATCTTGCTGTTACTCACAAGATTCCGCTGCGCCGCTTCGTGACGCCGATGGGTTACGGAAAGACTGAAGCTGTGGCGGACAATTCGACGTCCACGGGACGTTCGCAGAATCGCCGCGTGGAAGTGAAGATGATCGTGAACCGTGGAATGCGTCAACCAACGACGCCCGCAGCGACGACCAGCTCGTCATCGGTACGGCCCTAGCCTGTTTGAATTACATTTGCGTTGTCGTCGGATTGCGTTCCCCGGAATGCGATCCGACGGATGCACGCTTTGCGCGTTTTCGACCCGCTTTCGTTCATATATGGTCACTTAAACACTCTAATCCTGCCGTTTTTCCGCGCATTTCAGTGGCCTCGGTTTTGCTAATTCTCTCGTCATGACAAACTCTGAGGTCTTCCCAGTTTTGCAGGGCGGCGTCACAGCCGCGAAGAAAACCGAACCGGCGCCGAACTCCGATCTTGCTTTGGCCATGGCCGCCGGGAAAGGCGACATGGAGGCGTTTGAAAAGCTTTACGAACGCCACAATCGCCGCGTCTATTCGCTCTGTCTCCGCATGACACAAAACACGGCGGAGGCCGAGGACCTGGCGCAGGAAGCTTTCATCCAGCTATTTCGCAAGATCGGCAGCTTCCGCGGTGAGTCAGCGTTCACGACCTGGTTGCATCGACTTACCGTTAACCAGTGTCTGATGCACTTCCGCAAGCGCAGCGTGAAGCTGGAGAAAACGACTGAGGAAGGTGAGACGCCGGTGCAGATCGTGCGCGGCACCGAGAACCCGAATGCAATGCCGGTGATAGATCGGATTGCGTTAGACAACGCGTTGAAACAGCTTCCGCCGGGTTACCGCACCGTCTTTGTGTTACACGATGTTGAAGGTCACGAGCACGAACAGATCGCGAAAATGCTGGGCGTTGCCGTGGGCACATCAAAGTCACAATTGCACAAGGCGCGGATGAAGTTGCGGCAGATCCTGAAAGCCCGCAAGGACGTCAATCGCAACTAATCAGACGTCAATCCGAACGAATCATTCGACGAAGTCAATCCTGAAATAAACTCTTGGAGTGCGGCGACTCGTCGCCGTTTTGGACCAAAGCGGTGACGAGTCCCCGCACTCCAGGGAGGCGCCCAAACTTTCCTCTTGCATTGGTCACCGACACTGACAAAGTCTTCAAGGCGCTGGCCGATGCCAGCCGCAGGCGACTGCTCGATCTGCTGCACGCGGACAATGGTCAGACGCTCGGGGAGTTGTGTGAGCATCTGGACATGACGCGCCAGGCGGTAACCAAACATCTCCGTCTGCTCGAAGAGGCCAATCTCGTCGTCTGCGTGTGGCGTGGACGCGAGAAACTGCACTACCTCAACCCGATTCCGATCGGAGAGATCTTCGATCGCTGGGTCGGCAAATACGAACGCCAACGCGTCAAGGCGTTGACTGACTTGAAAAAAGCACTCGAGGAGAATAAAGATGGATAAGCCAAAGTTCGTTTACGTTAGCCTGTATTGCTTCGACACCGGAGAAAGTCTTCAACGCCTTGATCGATCCCCAGATGACGAGGAGGTATTGGGTCAATCATCATAACGCGTCTGACTGGAAACCCGGTTCGCGTTGGGAACATCGCGACTTCGATGATCCGGCGAAGGTAGACATCGTCGGCGAGGTAATTGAGAATGATCCGCCACGCAAGCTCGTGGTCTCTTGGGTTCCGCCCAAACAGGAAGGCCAGGCGGAGAAGACGTCACGCGTGACTTACGACGTAGAGCCATTCATGGGTATCGTGCGATTGACCGTAACACACGATGAGCTGGAGCCGGATTCGGATATGCTGCAAAGCGTTTCCTTTGGCTGGCCGATGGTTGTTTCCGGCCTCAAGACGTTGCTGGAGACAGGAACCATCGGGGCGGCGGCCGGTAAGCGCCCGGAGAACTGTGGTTGAGGAAGTAAATTCATCATACTGCGAGATAAGATTATGAGCGAACGAAGCGTCACCTTTTACCGCTGGGACGACATGCCAAAGGAAAAGGTGAGTGAGGTGCTGGATCGGCGGTTAATCACCGCCGATCGAGTCATGTTGTCGCACGTCTATCTGAAGAAGGGCGCAATCGTGCCGCGTCATTCTCACGAAAACGAACAACTCACTTACATTCTTGAAGGTGGCCTGCGTTTCTGGATCGGAGAAGATGAAGCGCAAGTTATCGACGTGCTGGCAGGTGAGGTGCTGCACATTCCTTCTCACGTTCAGCACAAAGCGGAAGCGCTCGAAGATACGCTCGACGTCGACATCTTCAGTCCGCCGCGACAAGACTGGCTCGACAAGACTGACGCTTACCTGAGACAGAAATAAGCCCGTTATGGATCTTGGTCTCAAAGATAGAGTCGCACTGGTAGCGGCGGCGAGTCGCGGCCTCGGTCGTGCCGTCGCTGAGGAACTGGCGGCAGAAGGAGCGTCGCTGGTGCTTTGCGGGCGCGATGCCGCCACGCTGGCTGAAACAACCGCGGCGATTGCTGACCAAACAGGCGCGCATGTGTTGGGCGTGCCGGCTGACGTGACTGTTGCCGCACAGGTAAAACAGCTCGTCGCCTCTGGCATCGATCGCTTCGGCCGGATCGACATTCTGGTGACGAACGCCGGTGGTCCACCCGCCGGCCGTTTCGATCAGTTGACGCATGAGCAGTGGGAAGAAGCGACGCGTCTGACCTTGTTCAGCGCAGTGCACCTGGCGCGTGAAGTTTTGCCCGGGATGAAGGCGCGACGGTGGGGAAGAATTCTGAATATCACCTCCATCGCGGTCAAGCAGCCCGTTGAGAATCTTCTGTTGTCAAACAGTTTGCGTGCTGCTGTTACCGGCTTCGCGCGCACACTTGCGAACGAAGTGGCGGCTGACGGCGTTACCGTGAATAACATTCTGCCGGGCTACACGCGTACCGAACGGCTGGAAGATCTGGCGCGGATGATGGCTGAGAAACAGGGAATCAGGGCGGATGAGTTTCGCGGGCGTTGGGAAGCAGAGATCCCGATGGGCCGTCTCGGCGAGCCGCGCGAGTTTGCGGCACTCGCGGCGTTTCTGGTTTCCGAACGCGCGAGTTACATTACCGGAACATCGATTCAGATCGATGGTGGCTGGGTTCGATCACTGTTATAGAAAGGCGACGATCGTGATCGTGATCAAGACAATTCGTGGCAGCACCAATTGATAACTGGCGAAGTCAGAGTTCGAAGAACTCATCAGGCCCTACCGGCGAGGGAGTGATCATCGATATTGGGACCGGCGACGGGCGCTTTGTATACCGGTCTGTGCGACGCAATCCGAACAAGTTTTACATCGGGATCGATCCGAACGTGCGGCCGCTGGAGAAGATCTCGGAGAAGATCCATCGCAAGCCGAACAAAGGCGGCGCACCTAGTAAACCAGACTTTCTAGTCTTCCCGCAGAGAATTGACACGCTTTCGGCAAGACAGTGTGTTGAATTGCCTTCGAAAGGGAGGAAATGATTATGGCGAAAAGTGCTGCGAGCAAAGCTGTGTCTCAGCGCGGCCTGGGTGAGGAGATCTCCAGAGACAACAAACCGACCAGCGACGTGGTCGAACATTTACAACGACAACTGGCAAATGCTTTTGTGCTCTACGCAAACTACAAACACTATCATTGGCAGACTTTTGGACCACTGTTTCGAGACTTGCACTTGCTTTTTGACGAGTTTGCAACCGCAGTGCTGGGGACGATCGACGACTTCGCCGAGCGACTGCGGATGATCGGACAGGACCCCGTTTTTCGTCCGAATGAAGTGGAACGACTCGCCAGTGTGAAGGTGTCGGGCGATGTTGGCACTATGCGTGAGATGATTGCGGAAGCAGATGGCAATCTGCTCGGGGTGATCAAAGAGATGCGTGACGCGGCGCGCGTTGCCGACGACCACGACGATCCGGGCACAGTCGACCTCTTTTCGAGGCACGTGCAGATCCATGAAAAGCATGAATGGTGGCTACG
>DASXRE010000211.1:0-6384 GCA_036506775.1 Pyrinomonadaceae bacterium
ATGGTCAACTTAATCCCTCGTTCGTGCTCAACCAGCCGCGGTATCAAGGCGCGTCGATTCTCGTGGCGGACAAGAATTTCGGATGCGGTTCGTCGCGTGAGCACGCGCCGTGGGCGCTTGGGGAGTTTGGGTTTCGAGTGATCATTGCGCCGTCGTTTGCCGATATTTTTGCGAACAACTGTTTCAAGAATGGCATGTTGCCGGTCGCATTGCCGGAGGAGCAGGTGGCCGAAATCATGAGGCGGGCGCGGGAAAACGAAGATTACCGTCTAACCGTAGACCTTGAAACACAGATGCTCACGGATGAAAACGGATTGTCCGTGTCATTCGTGGTTGGAAGTTTTCAGCGACATTGCTTGCTCGAAGGACTGGATGATATTGGACTAACCTTAAAACATGAGGAAGCTATCAAAGCCTACGAAGCCTCACAGACAAGGTATTAAGGTTTGGAAATAACATCAATCTCGCTGTAAAACGTGTTGCCCCAGTTGTCGTACAACTCAGTCACGTAACAATCGAAAAGCAAATAACGATATTTTCCGAGGCAGCCGCTTGAGTCTGTCACGCTCACGCCATACTGACCGCCATCCTCGCCTTGCTCCGGCAACGTGCTCACGGTCGCGACAAATTTCCAGCCACAGGTAGCGGGATCGACACCGCGTTTGGGATCGAGATTCAGTTTTGATTCCGAGCCTTCGGCAGCGTAGAGCTTGTACAACTGTGGACCACGGCTGTTCGGATGCCACGAATAGCTGTTCACCGCTGCGATGTCGATCGGTTTGCCCAGATCCATTCGGAAACGGCCGCCTGAACTGCCCGCACTGAAAAACAAATTCGCGCCTGGTTCATCTTCGTCACTCGGCAAACGGCCATCAACCAAGGCGGAAAGGCTCGCGCTGCCGGCGTCGAGCTCGCCGTCAATCAGTGTGAGCTTCGCGTTCGCCGCCGCGTCGACTTTCGATGGGGAGGGGACGTTCTTGAACTTGAACTCGCGCGTGGCACTCGAGTTCGGGTTGTGGTCGAAGACGACGCCACAGATTACACAGATCGCGCAAAGGAAAATTAGGCGCATGAGAAACGGTAAACAGAAACGTGCTCGTAAACTTCGCCTGGCTTCAACACCGTGCTCGGAAAGTTTGGATGATTCGGTGCGTCGGGAAAGTGCTGCGGCTCGAGGCACAGCCCCGCGTATTGGTGATAAGCAACGCCGCCCTTGCCGATTAAACTACCGTCAAGAAAATTTCCTGAGTAGAACTGAATGCCCGGCTGCGTCGTGAATAGGTCCAGCACGCGTCCTGAGTCTGGCTCGTAGAGACGGGCCGCGAGTTGCAGCGATCCGTCGTAATCTTGCAGCACGAAATTGTGGTCATAGCCGCCGTGTTCGATTGGTCTGCCAAGTCGAAAATCCATCGGCGTGTTTTCCACCGACTTGATCTCGCCGGTGGGGATTAGCTCGTCGGAAACAGGCGTGAAGCCGTTGGCATGGAGCGTCAACTCGTGGCCCAGAATGTCGCCATGGCCTGCGAGATTGAAATACGAGTGGTTCGTCAGGTTAACGATTGTTTCGCGATCGGTGGTCGCCTCGTAATTGATTTCGAGCTCGTTGTCGCGGGATAGCTTGTAGCTCACTTCCGCACGGAGGTTCCCCGGATAACCTTCTTCGCCATCACGACTGACGTATTCAAGCGTCAGGATCTCACCGCCGTCGCTTGCTTCATCAATCACCTTCCAGACGCGTTTATCAAACCCCTGCGCGCCGCCGTGGAGATGGTTCACGCCATTGTTTTGCGTCAACTGATACTGCGTGCCGTTGAGCGATAATCTTCCGTGATCGATGCGGTTCGCGTGCCGGCCAATCAAGCCACCGAAGTAGCGCGGGTTTGTGACGTAGTCATCGAGCGTCTCATACCCGAGCACGATATCGCCAAACAAGCCGTTTCGATCCGGCGTCTTCAATGAAACAACGGCGCCGCCGTAGTTTGTAATCGTGACCTCGAAGCCGCGCTCGTTCGTTAAAGTGTAGAGACTTACATCCTGGCCGGCAGTTGAGCCAAAGTTTTTCTTCGCGATGCCCACGCCTATTTTCGCAGCTCGCCAAACACGCGATTGGCTTCCTCCAGTGTCTCGATCGAGCCGACATCGTACCAGAGACCCGGCACTTTCCACGCGTAGAAAGGCACGCGCGGATACAACCATTGGACCAGGCGGCCCGGCTGGTCCGGATTGTTTCCCTCCGCGATGTACTGGTGAATCAACGGGAGCGTCGATTGCGGATAGTAATAAAGCGCGATTCCCGTCAGCGTGCTCCGCGGAACTTTCGGCTTCTCTTTGAAAAACACGATGCGATTGTCTTCGTCGATCTCGATCGCGTTGTATTTCTTTATCTGTTCGGGATCGCCGACGTCGTAAACGCCCGTCACCGGTGCGTTTTTCTGCTGGCAATAATCACCAAAACCAGCCAAGTCGTTGCTGAACAGGTTGTCACCACCGATGACGATGATGTCTTCGTTGAGCTCGAATTTCGTGAGCACCAGGTGCAGGTCACCGATCGCGCCGAGCTTGTTTGAATCGTCGGTGCTACCGTCGTTCACAATCGTAAAGCCGAAATGCAAGTTGGCACGCGTGTAACTCCTGGCCCATTGTTCAAAATGCGTCACGAACTTCGCGTTGGTCACAATGTATGCGTGATCGATCGCGCGAATGGTGGCGATGTTATCCACCACGTGTTCCAGCATCGGCTTTCCCGCCACTGGCAAAAGCGGTTTGGGCTGATTGAGTGTTAATGGATGGAGCCGCGTGGCATAGCCCGCCGCCAGAATGATCAGTTTCATCAGATTTTTTCCGCCCCGTTTGAGGCCTCACAAATGTAGATCTCCGGCTTTAAGGTTGTGATTCGCTCGTAATCGGTCGCCACGCTTCGTTTAAACTCGTCGACCTTCTTGACGTCGACGAGGTTCACGGTACACCCACCGAAGCCGCCGCCGGTCATGCGCGCGCTGTAAACACCTTCAATCTTGCGCGCCAACTCCACCATCAAGTCCAGTTCCTTGCTACTCACTTCGTAATCGTTGCGCAGACTGCGATGCGACTCAGCCATCAACTGGCCAAAGCGATGCAGATCGTGCTGTTGCAGCGCCTTGCCCGCCGATAACACTCGCGCGTTCTCAGTGATCACGTGGCGACAGCGACGATAAACCACGTCGGGAAGATCGCGCCCATACTGCTCGAGCTGTTCGATCGTCACGTCACGAAGCGCTTTCACGTTTGGCAAGTGTTGCGCGAGATACTTCACGCCTGCTTCACACTGCGCGCGGCGCTCATTGTAAGCGCTCGACGCCAGCGCGTGTTTCACCATCGTGTTGCAAATAACTACGTTCACTGTGTCAGGCAACGGCAGTAACTTGAATTCGAGTGAGCGGCAGTCGAGCAGCAGCGCCTTTTGTTTCTTACCAAACAACGCGACGAACTGGTCCATGATGCCTACACGAGCGCCAACAAATTCGTTTTCCGCTCTCTGACACAGCAACGCGAGTTCGCGGCGATCGATCGTCAGACGGGAATTCGCGGCGAGCGCACAGGCAGTCGCGACTTCAACTGCCGCTGAAGAACTCAAACCCGAACCCGGAGGCACTTCACCACGAATTTGCAGGTGCGCTCCGCGCAGACGATGGCCGGCGTGTTCCAGCGTTACGGCGACGCCAACCACGTAGTCACTCCAGTGACTTCGCCGCTGAGGATTTGGCTGGTCCAGATCAAACTCAATTTCGTCAGCGAAGTTTTCCGAACGGATTTCGAGTTTGCGATCTTCGCGTGCCCACACTCGGACATACACGGAGAGATCTATCGCTGCCGGCATCACAAAGCCGTCGTTGTAATCGGTGTGTTCACCGATCAGGTTGACGCGTCCCGGCGCGCGAAAAGTGTGTGGAGAATTGTTAATGAGGGTTTGCGACATCAAGCACTATCTGCCACCCGCCACCTTCGTTTTTCCAAATCTTGACATAGCTGCCGCGTTCAGTCACCCTGGCGGCGTCAGCGACCTCGTAAGTGCCGTAGGTGTAGCCGAGATCGCCGGAGCGCGACACGTCGCCGCCAGCCGTGGTCCAGGTCACTTGTCCTCTTATTGAACCAAGGGCGTTAGCGGAGACGGTACGACTGATGAATGGGAGACTACCAACTCGATAGAGCCGCACATCCGCAGACGCGTGAGCGACGAACGCTTTGAGCAATCCTTCATTCAAATTCTGCTGCAAGTAAGCGGCATCACGAGCAAGCAGCGCACGACGGACAACAGCAACATCAACCGCCTTGAATTTTGCGGGGCGCTTCTGCTCGGGCGGTTGCCACAGTGTTTGTGGTCCACCCGACATCGGATGACTGATGCCGAGATCGACTACGAACTTCCACGAGCCGTCTGGTTGTTTCTTCCAGAGCGTGACGAAGTGACCATAGCCCGACGGCTTTTCGTCTTTGATGTCCTCTTTGAACTCCCACGGGCCCGTGGTGAAACCGAGATCGCCGGCGGCGGCCATGCCGGCGAAAGCGGGTTGCCACGCGAGTAGCGGATGTTTGTCGGAAGGCGGCACGGGATGCTCGCGCAGCCATTGTTTGCCGTTCACCGCGGTGGGCCGAAACAGCAGGCCGTCGTCAGCGATGAACGTCATGAACGCGTCGCGCGTGTTCTTCTCTGCCGCTGTTCGTGAAAACGCTTGCTCAGTCTTGACCATCTCGTGAAGCGGCGTCTGTGCGTGCACAGTAAACGACAACAATAATAACGCTACTAGAATCTGTGTTTTCATTCGTGCTTGTCCGTGGTTCCTATGGCCGCCGCCAACACGCTTTCCGGTGTCCACTGCGCGATCGGCCTCACGTCGGAAAGCTTTCCGCGGCTCATCACCGCCAAACGATCACACATTCCAAACAGCTCAGGCAAATACGAACTGACCATCAGCACCGCTTTGTTCTGCTCCGCACACGCGGCGATGGTCTCGTAAACTTGCGCCTTGCTGCCGATGTCGATGCCGCGCGTCGGTTCATCGAGCAGCAGCACATCCGCGTCTTGATGCAGCAAGCGCGCCACCACCACTTTCTGTTGATTGCCGCCGGATAGCGATCCCACCGGCTGCTGCACGCTGCGCGTCTTGATCTTCAGCGCGTTGACGAGTCGCTCTGCCTGCCGGCGTTGCGCCGCAAGATCGAGCCAACCCCAGCGCGAGCAGGTGTCAAACTTCGTAACCGTTACGTTGTCTGACAACGACTGGTTCAACGTCAAGCCGTCGCCTTTGCGATCCTCGCTGAGATAACCGACTCCCTCAACCAAACGCATCGCGGGCGTGCTGCGTCCGGCTGGCAGTGCTTTTTGATTGACAGTGATCGTGCCGCTCGCTGGAAGTTCAAGACTGAAGATGGCACGCAGCAAAGGCGTGCGGCCCGATCCCATCAGTCCGGCGATCCCGAGAATCTCACCACGGCGGAGTTCGAAACTCGCGTCCTTGAGTAGCGGCGGCGCCGCGAGATTGCGCACTTCGAGAATCTTTTCGTGCGTTACGTTGCTGGTTTCGCGTTCAGGGAAAAGATTCTGCTGCGCACGACCGACCATCTTCGCGATGAGTTCGTCGTCAGTCGTGGTGGCGATGTCGCCGGTGGCAACGCTGCGTCCATCGCGCAGCACGGTGAAGCGATCCGCGATCTGACGCACCTCTTCGAGAAAGTGGCTGATATAAATGACTGAGATGCCTTCGGAACTGAGTTTACGAATGAGAGTGAAGAGGTTAGCGACGTCGTCGCGTTGCAGGCTGCTGGTTGGTTCGTCCATCAGGATGATGCGCGCACGTGCCGCCAGAGCTCGGGAAATCTCTACAATTTGCCGCGCTGCGACCGGCAGATCGCCGACGCGTTTTTCCGGCCGGATGTCTGCGTGATGAAAGGTACGCAGCACTTCGCTGGTGCGCGCGAACAGTTTTTCGCGATCGAGCCAGCCGTAATGCGAAGACTCAATTCCCATCAACACGTTTTCGGCGACGGAAAGATGCGGACACAGTGATAGTTCCTGGTGAATCAGGGCGATTCCGTGGAGGCGTGCATCAAGTGGGCTGGCGGGTGTGTAAGTCTGGCCGCCAAGGTCCATCGTTCCGTCATCGGGATGCAACGCGCCGGCGATCACGTTCATCAGCGTGCTCTTGCCCGCGCCGTTCTCACCGATCAGAGCGTGCACTTCGCCCTGGCGCAGTTCGAGGTCCACGCCGTCGAGCGCGACGGTTGGACCAAACGACTTGCGAACTCGATTCAGCGAAAGAGCGTTCATGTTTCTAGTACTCTGTAGCCCCTCCTTGGAGTGCGGGGACTTGTCACCGCTTTTGATCCTGCTTTTGGCACTCTCGGCCA
>DASXRE010000212.1:0-8261 GCA_036506775.1 Pyrinomonadaceae bacterium
GACACCGCACTCCAAGGAGAGGAGCTGTTCTTCGTCTTGTCTCTAAATGCGGTGAAAGCCCTTCAGGATGTCGCGCATCTTCAAACGCAGAATGATTGGGCGGCCGTGTGGACAGGTCGTCGGCGAGGATGTTCGCAACAGTCGATCGATCAACCAGCGCATCTTCTCGGGCGCGAGTGGCATGTTCACTTTGATCGCCGCGTGACATGCAAGCGACGCGGCGATCTCATCGCGCAGTGTTTCGCGGGCGCTCGATTTCTTCTCCGCATCCACCGTTTCTAGCAATTCAGCCAGCATGTTTCGCGCTTCACCCGCGGGCAGATCCGCGGGGACGGCTCTGATCGCGACGGTGCGACCGGACAGTCGCATCAACTCAAATCCGTAAACCTCCAGTTCAGGCGCGAGTTGGTCGAAGACGGCGGCTTGCGCCGGACTTAATTCAAATGTTTCGGGCACGAGGAGTTGTTGCGACTCGGTGCCGCGCTCGGATTCGAGTGCGCGATACTTGTCGAAGAGGACGCGTTCGTGTGCGACGTGCTGATCGATCAGCAGCAAACCTTCGTCGTCGGTGGCAATGATGAAGCTTTCTTCCAGTTGGCCCAGCGGACGAATGTTGGCGGAAAGCGTGTCGGGTGTGACTTCGCGCACGAGTTTTTGAGCTGAGTCGAGCGGAGGAAGAGGAACCGCGGATGACACAGATGAAGAACGGATCATGGCCTCGATGTCGCGGGCGATCTCGTCGCCGGACGGCAAGGGAGCAAACTCGATACGCGGTTGCGGCGGAGTCGAAGAGACTGCCGCGGTAGCCGTTTGCGCCTGGGGGATTTCGATAAACTGAGGTTCAGCCTGTGAGAGCGGACGATCAGACTGCGGAATCGGTGGAGTCTGTGGAATCTGTGGTACGTAGTCGTTGCGCGCCAATGCCTCGCGCACTGACTCGCGCACCGCATCCACAACTGCATCCGGCCTGCGAAAGCGCACTTCCGTCTTCGCCGGATGCACGTTCACATCAACTTCTTCGAGCGGCGTCTCGATGAACAGCAATGCCGCCGGATAAACACCGTGCGGCAAAATCGAGCGATAGCCTTCCGAGAGCGCACGCCCGATCATGCGATCGCGCACGAAACGTCGATTGACGAACAGGTATTGCGAATCGCGCGACGTGCGCCGGTCGCGCGGCGCAGAGACGTAACCGGTTACCCGCGCTAGTTGCGCGTCGCCTCCGTCCACTGCCAAAAGATTCTCAAGAAACTCTTCGCCAAAAATCTGATAGGCCCGCTCGCGCAGATCCTTCGCGGCCACTGCGCGCACAACCTCGCGGCCGTTGTTCACAAACACGAAAGCGATCTCCGGATGTGCGAGGGCGTAATGCGTGACCAGGTTTGTCAGATGAAACGTTTCAGTCGCTTCGGATCGCAAAAACTTGCGTCGCGCGGGCACGTTGAAAAACAGGTCGCGAACGCTGATCGTAGTCCCGCGCGGATGCGCCGCGTCTTTCACGTCGCGTATTCTGCCGCCGTCGATTGCCACGCGCGTTCCCGCCGGCGCACCTTCAGTGCTGGTTAGCAACTCAACTTTCGCCACCGATGCTATTGACGCGAGTGCCTCGCCGCGAAAACCGAGTGTGCCGATGGCAATGAGATCGTCAGACACGCGAATCTTCGAGGTGGCATGACGTTCGAAAGCGAGGATCGCGTCGTCGCGCACCATGCCTTCGCCGTCGTCAGAGACTTTCAACAAGCGGCGCCCGCCGGCCTCGATCTCGATGGTAATGCGTGTAGCGCCGGCGTCGATCGAATTCTCGACCAGTTCTTTAGCGACTGAAGCGGGCCGCTCAACGACTTCGCCCGCGGCGATTTGGTTAGCGACGTGATCTGCGAGGACGCGAATTTTAGCCACGGATTTTACAGATAAACAATTTCATGTTCGTTCGATCCTAGATTGATAGCGTTGAAGATCCACTCGATGACGTAAGTGCCGTGGCGGGACAGCAGCGAAGTAATGTTGATGTGGCGCTCCTGCAAGTCTTTGTTGGGATAAAGCTGATCAAGCGCGCGCTGCAACTGCCGGTGAGCGGCTTCGTCTCGGGCCATTTGCGCGCGCACAAAGCGACTGCGCAGTCCGTCGAGCTGATATTGGATCTTCTTGCGGCCGGTATCGAGCGCGCTGGCGAGTGTGGGATCGACTGTTTTCAACTCATCACGCAAGCGATCGAGTTCGCGGTTAACGTTCACTTCCGTGTCAACGAAGCGTTTCGCGGTGCCCGCGCCGAGATGTTCTTCAACGACGCGCTTGATCACTGGCTCAAGACCTTCGAAAAAGTCGGAGAGCGTAAGTCCGTATCTTTCGAGCACGCGGCCCGTGTGGCGCTCGATCATTGTCAGACTCGAACGCGGCAGAATCGGTGTCGCGGGCCTGTCGAGCACGCGATAGACCTCCGCAGTTTGCGCAAAGTAAGCGATCTCGGCGGCGCCGCCGTGGTAAGCGATCGTCGGCAGAAGATAATCCTGGACCACCGCGCGCAGTGTCACGTTCGGACTGAAACGTTCGGGACTTTCGAGTGCCAGCGCGGCGAGTTCTTCGGCCGTGTACTCGATTTCATCTTCCTTCGTGTGGTACTTGCCATTGTCAGCGCGCGTCAGTGCATGTCTCGCACCGGTTTCGTCGTGCAGGAACAGTGGAAACGAGTTTGCGGTTGCGAGCACCTGCGCGTGATAGCCGCTCGCTTCCAGCTCGTGGCTGCGTTGTTCCAGCGCCGTGGCGATCTCGGGCGCGCGTTTTGCGGCTGCCGAATAAAGCGGCGCGGCAAGTTTCTTCAGCTCACTGTCGAGCGGATTGAGGAAGATCAAACCATGACTACCGAGCAGCGAAGTCATCATGGTGGCAAACGAGTCAGCGTAGGAGCGTCCGGGCTGCCAGGCTTTTTGAACCAGCGACTTCATGTCGCTCGCGAATTCCGACGCCGGCAACAGTTCGAAAAGCCGATCGATTACCGCGCTGATCGACTCGTCGAGAACCACGTGACCGACGGGTTGGCCCTCACGATGAATGCCGGTTTCGACGTTGACCTGTTTGAGCTGGCAATCGCGGCCGATGAACTCCGCGAGGGCAACTTCCGCGAAGTCGTGATCTTCAGCGGCAATCCAGAAGACCGGAACCGCTTTCGTGTTGCGCTGGCGCAAACAGCCGGCGAGCTTCACCGCCGAAAGCGCTTTGTAGATCGTATAGAGCGGACCAGTGAACAGACCGGCCTGCTGACCCGAAACGACGGCGATACAGTCTGAGTCGCGCAGCAGCTTGATGTTGTCGAGTGTCTCCTGTCCCGCACCCCAACGCTGATTCATTGCCGCGAGTGCGTCGGAGACTCTGTTTCGGTCGACTCGATGCGCCGCGAGAACTTCCGGCACGCGCGCCGGCAACTCGTGATGAAACCGCACCGCGTTCGGATAGAACTTTCGCAGCGCCAGCGGATCCTTCAGATAGTCGAGAAACAGACGCGTCTGATGAGGAACGCGGTCAAAGGGAAGAGTCTCAACTCGCAGTCCAGACTCTTCAGGGGTGCTGTAACAGGCAGGTTCGGCTGTACTCAAGCGTTAAGGGCTCCTGTGCGGCACATTCTAACCCGCGGCCCTAACGTCCGCTAGCAGCCGTGCGATCTCGTCTCGTGCAGCCTGGTCCGGAGCGCGCAAGGGAGCGCGCACGTCGCCACCCTGATAACCGGCCAGATCGAGTGCGATTTTGAGTCCGCCGATTCCGTAACGCGTCGTCACTGCCGTCGCCAGCGGAGTGAGTTTAGCTTGCAGCGAACTCGCGTGTTCTTCGTCACCGCTAATGAACGCGTTAAAGATCTCGACACAAATCTCCGGGGCCACACAGCCAACAGCGAGAATCGCGCCCGTCGCGCCAGCGCACAGCGCGTCGAACAGAACCGTTCCGTTCCCTGTCATCACTGCAAAATCCGCGGGACAAATCTTCACCGTCGCCGCGAATCCGGCGATTTCGTTGGAACTATCCTTCACGCCCTTGATGTTCGGATGCTCACTCAAACACGCGATAGTCTGAGGTTCGATCTTGATGCCGGTGAGCGCGGGCATGCTGTAAAGCAGCACGGGAACAGGTGCGGCATCGGCGACCGCCGTGTAATAAGCGACAAGTGTTTCCTGCGTGATTGCGGCGCGATAGTAGTGCGGAGTGATCACGAGCACGGCGTCGGCGCCAAGCTCCGCCGCCTTTTGAATCTCGCGGATCGTGCCAACGACGCTCTGCTGACCGGCGCCGGCAATGAAGGCCATCGAACTCGGCACCACCCGGCGCGCCGTTTCGATCACCTCGAGATACTCGCGCTCGTCGAGATGCACGCGTTCACCGGTGGAACCAAGCACGACAAAACCGCCAATGCCTGTGCTTGCCCACCGGTCGAGATTGGAACGAAGCCCGGCGTGATCGACGAGGTCAGAACGGAATGGCGTCGTGACGGGCAGAAGAATGCTGCGCAAGTTCTTCAACGCGAACGCGGCATTCGTCATTCAGTTCCAGGACCTCCGCGCCACAGTGTACCTTAGCGCGCTAGCTGATCACACTCTTGCCAATGTTGAAGGCTTGCGTGAACGCATCGAGGCCATGAGTTCCACCGTTCACCGCTTTTCGCGCCGCTGCCATATTATTTTGCGCCAAGGCGTTGCGAATCCTCGTTTCCTGACTCTTCAGAAAGCTGGCAAGTAGTTTCGCGGCGACGTCAGGCTGGTTGGCCAACGTCGGATTGGTAATGAGTTGATCGCCCAGGCCGATCGCGGCGCCGTGAATGCGGTAGTTCGAGCGCCCGGTCAATTGAATGTAACCACGACCTCTGAAGTTCGCGCCGTCCGGCGGCCCCTGGTTGCCGAGGTCAGTCCGGTTGTCATAAAGGGCAAACGGCGGGCCTCCCGGAGGAGTATTGAACTTCGATTGAAACTCACTCAGCGGCGTGAAGTTTCCCGTCTCGGCACGAATCGTCGCGAGCGCCATGAGCACCATGTTCTTGTCGCCGAGTGCCGCGGCAGTTAACGCCGTCATGACAAACGGCAGGTTTGTCTCGATGTTGCTAATCGGCACGCCGGGAAACATCTTCGCGACTTGCGCGGCCGTAACCGTCACCGAGGCGGCGGTAGCTGATGTGCCAGTGGCAGTTGCAGTGCTCGCAGTCCCAGAAGCAGTTGCAGCACTGACGTTTGCTCCGGTGACGGCAGCGCCTGACTGCAAGGCGGCCATCGTGTTTGGTCCAACGAGGCCGTCGGGTGTAAGTCCTTTGCTTTGTTGAAACGCGATGACAGCCGCTTCGGTGCCCGGTCCAAAGATACCGTCAACACCGTTGGGATCGAAGCCGAGTTGTTTGAGGGTTGATTGCAAAGTCAGGACGTCGGGTCCGGATGAACCTCTTTTAAGTACCGGCATGATTATCTCCTTTTCGTGTTAGAACCTGAGTCCCAACAAAACTAATCGTGGGACTCATCACCCTTTCGGCTGGCCCGTGCCGCTCTGAGTCTCGATATTCTGCGTCCCGCTCTTCTGTCGCAACAGGTTCTTGATACCGAAGAGCGACTCCAGCGTGTCCTGCCAGAACGGTGCGCCTACGCTGAGCAACATCACCATGATGGCCCAGCCAACGAGATTCAGGATGTCGTTTCGCCGGCTCGCCCACCATTCGTCTTGCGTTTGCGCGCGCCACGATTGTGTGCAGTAGCCTTCCGGCAAAATCTGTTTCCCGTCTTTGTCTTTCTCCTGACAGTCCACGGGAATGGGCCGATTGCCGCGATTGACGACAACTCCCTTGTCGTTTCTGGCCAGCGTAAAACCCCAAACGCCGGTTCCGCGATGCCCGGCGTCATCCTCTTCAAGCGCGGTCCAGATGCCCAGGCTTTGGGCAAAGGATTTTAATTGCTGCCAACTGAGTGGCGTAAACCCGAAGCCTTCGTACGTGCTGGTGAGAACGTCGATCTCCTGCCGTGTTTGTTCGATCTCCTTTTTCACGTTCACGGGTGTTGGCGAAGGCGACACTGTTGGCGACGCAGAAGGCGAAGTTGATTGTGATTGCGACGCGGATTCCGCAGGAGGAGGCGACGGGCTCGGCGATGGTGACGGCGAAGGCGATGGTGAGGGCGATGGCGATGGCGAAGCCTCTGGTGACGCCGAGGGAGAAGGCGACGGTGAAGGAGTGGGCGACTCCTGTGGCCGAGCCTTTCTGGCCAGATCAAGCACCGCTGGCCCACTCTCCAGAATCAGATTTCGCTGCACTTCATTCGCGGAGATATTTTTGTAAACACGAAAGAAGTTTGCGTTCAGCACGATCACCACCACAATACTGATGTAGATGGACACCGTCTTCATAATACGCGTGTAGCGCTCGTCAAAACTCTGTGTGACTGTGTCAAACCAGAGTTCGACTTGTTGCAGCTTGCCGCGCAATGGCGAAACGGCGTCATCGAATTTTTGACCCAGGTCGCCAATGATTTTGGCAAGCCGGGCCATGTCGTCCGCCAACGCCTGCAACTGCGTTACTTCTCCCGTCGCTCCTGCCTTGGCCGCGATCTCTTTCTCTTGCGTGATTGCCTGTTGCGCCTCGTCGAGCAAAGTCAGCACCCCGTGCAGGTCGAGCTTCGAAAGCCGCAACAGATCGGAGAAAAGAACTCTTGGTTTGACCTGTGTTCCCTGACGAATTGCTTCCACGTCGTTGAAGATCGGCGCGAGTATCGCGCGGATCTGGGCGAGCCGGGAACTGGCCGCGCCTCGCAGCGTCGTATTTGAAGCCAGGGCCTCAATCGCGTTGCGCAGATCGATGATCTGGTCACACAAGACCTGAAACTTGGCGACGTAGTCGGGAAAGAAGTTTTCCGACTCCATTTTGCCCATCACCTTGAAAAGATCTTCCTTCGACAGAGACTCAAGCACGGGTCTGCCAAACATTGTTACTCGGCCGATCTTCTTGAACTCGTCGAGTACCTTGGCGGTGAACTGATCCGCCGGTGACGGTGGCAGTGGCTCGGACGGTGGCGACGTCTCTGCCGGCGGCGAGGTCTCTGGGGGGGACGCCTCTGATGGTGACGAAGCACCGCCGATCGCCTGTTCGTAGAGATCCTTCAAAGAGTCTTCAATCTGGTGTGATTTGAGTTTGAGAAGTTTCTTGAGAAGAGTTTGCACCGACTGAACGAGAAGACTTAAAACCAGCAGCACAATTACAAGTGCAATTATGGTGTTCAAGATTCCCAAATTCATGTGGTCTCCTTTTTGGGAAGAGCACGGGCAAAACTACGAACGCCACTGCTCACGTCAACAGAAAATGGTGCTAAAGAGCGAGGGTTGCGTGGAAATTGACAGGCCCAGTCTTGACTAAACCCGCTCCGGGTGAAACCGGGAGCTGCTCGGAAGCGTGCTACTGACCAGCATTGAGCGTGGGCACAATAGTAGATTTGCAGCGTTTCTTCAATAGCAACAGTCAACTCTTAATGCGGAAATCGGGAAAAACGTTTCACTCAACCCAAGCGCAAATACATTTCAGCCAAAAAGCATTGACAATGGAAAGATCGCGGATTATTGTGCCAACGCTTTTTCAGATGTAACTCTCGCAGCACCCGCGATCTCAGCATTTCCTTCGCCACTAGATTCACATCGCTACGGAGGTTCTCATGACTGCCGCTTCCCCCCAGGCTGAATACACAAAGGAAATTCGTTTCGCCATCGTCATGTATGGCGGAGTTTCGCTCGCCATCTACATCAACGGCATCACGCAGGAGTTGCTGCGGCTGGTGCGGGCCACGTCCAAAGCCGGCAAGGACGAGAACGGCAACCCAATCTGCCTCACCGGTGCGAACACCAATCTGCCCGAGCAGGAACGAACCAAGACCGCGCTGGACGGAACCGAGCGAGTTTATCGCTTGCTGAGCCACCTGCTTGCCGATAAGCGTTTGCTGGCGGAGTGCAGTGAACTCGCGCGGCAGAACAGAGGCGCCGACACCCCTAACGCACTGACGAAAAAACTCGACGAGCTGGTCGCCGACAACAACCGGCCCATCAACGTCCGCTTTATCGTTGACATCTTATCGGGCACCTCAGCCGGCGGCATCAACGCGATCTACCTCGCAAAGGCTCTCGCAAACGATCAGAGCATCGACCAACTCAAACAGTTGTGGATCAACGAAGGAGACATCGGTGTTTTAATCAACGACAAACGATCGGTCTCCGGCCTGCAACTACAAAATCAAAAGCCTCCGCAATCACTGCTCAACAGC
>DASXRE010000213.1:0-7436 GCA_036506775.1 Pyrinomonadaceae bacterium
GTCATCAGCGATCATTTGAATCTGATGGGCGACAACCCATTGCGTGGTGCGAATGATGATCGTTTTGGCCCACGGTTTCCGGACATGTCGGCAGTTTATACGCCTGAGTTGCAGGCACTGGTGGTAGAGGAAGCAAAAGAAATCGGCGTTGTGGTTCGTCGCGGCATCTACGGCGCCTTGTCTGGACCAAATTATGAAACGCCCGCCGAGATTCACCTGTTGAGAAACCTCGGTGCTGACGCGGTCGGCATGAGCACGGTGCCGGAGGCTATTGTTGCGCGGCACATGGGCCTGGAAGTGCTCGGCATTTCGTGCATCACGAACATGGCCGCGGGCATCAGCGACGAGCCGATCAAGCATGAGGACGTGATGGCGACCGGCGATCGGGTGCGCGACACGTTTGCGAAGTTGTTGCGCCGTGTCGTGAAGCGGGTTCATAGTCGCGTTTAGGGTGAAGCGTGAGTTTAATCATCGGCATTTGTGGTGGGACGGGTTCGGGCAAGACAACAGTTGCGAATCGCATTCTTGAGTCGGTCAGCGCCAGCGAAGTAGTTTTTATCCAGCAGGATTCCTACTACCGAAACATCACCGACCTTCCGCTTGATTACCGGCACATCGCTAACTTCGATCATCCCGACGCGCTCGACAACGATCTGCTCGTGAACCACGTGCGGCGGCTGAAAGCGGGCGAAGCAGTGGAGTTGCCGCTTTACGATTTCCGGACGCAGATGCGGATGAATGAGACGCGACACGTCGAGCCCAAGCCGATCGTGATCGTTGAAGGCATCCTGATCTATGCGGATCCGCGTCTGCTGGAGCAGATGGATATTAAAGTGTTTGTCGATACGCCTGACGACATTCGTTTCATTCGACGTCTGCGACGTGACCTCGCGGAACGTGGCCGCACGGTCGAGTCAGTCATCGAACAATACATCGCGACGGTGCGACCGATGCACATGCAGTTTGTCGAACCGTCAAAACGTCATGCAGACGTAATCATTCCTGAAGGTGGCCATAACCTGGTGAGCATTGATTTGCTGAGCGGAAAAATTCGCGAGAGGCTGGCCAGCGCTTTAACTACTGTTGGAGGTCAACTTTGAGCGAAGACTTACAGCCGCTGATTGCAGCGGCGGAGGAGGCGCGCCTGCATTCAGTCGCGCCGTTTTCAAATTTTAAGGTAGGTGCGGCAGTTAGAACCGAGAGCGGAAAGGTCTATACGGGTTGCAACGTCGAGAGCGCGAGTTACGGTTTGACGGTTTGTGCGGAACGGGTCGCGATCTGGAAGGCTTTGTCTGAAGGTGAACGACAGTTTACCGAACTCGCGGTTGTCGCTGATACGGAAACACTGACGCCGCCGTGTGGCACGTGCCGGCAGATCATCTGGGAGTTTGCGCGGGGCGCGACGATCGTTTTCGGGAACCTCGAGGGAAAGAGCGAAGTGTTTCATATCGCCGACTTGCTGCCGCGCGCGTTTGATGCGCGCTTTTTGAAAGGAAAGAAGGTTACCGATTAGTTCATCTATGCTGAAGCCTGCGCTGACTATCGCCATCTTAATCGCCATGATTGCCAACCCACTTTCAGACGCCGCCGCACAGAGTAGCCGGCAGTCGGTCGATCTACTGGTTCTGGGTGGCACGATCATCACGATGGATCAGACTCGCCGCGTGATCGACGACGGTGGCATCGCGATCTCGCAGGGACGCATTGTGGGCATCGGCACGCGCGCCGAGATCGAACGTGCCTACACGTCGCGCCATCGTGTGAGCAGCGCCGGAAAGGTTTTGACTCCCGGACTGATCAACGGCCACACGCATATTCCGATGGTCCTGTTTCGTGGTCTGGCTGATGATCTTGATTTGCAGGAGTGGTTGACGAAGTACATCTTTCCGGCAGAAGCGAAGAACGTAACCGAACAGTTTGTTCGCGTTGGCGCGCGGCTCGGACTCGCGGAGATGATTCGTGGCGGCACGACGACTTACTGCGACATGTATTACTTCGAAGACGCGATTGCCGATGAAACTGCGAAGGCGGGCGTTCGCGCCGTGCTTGGCGAAACGATCATCGACTTTCCCGTGGCTGACAACAAAACCAATGCCGAGGGCATGGCCTATGTCGAGCGTTTTGTCGCGCGCTGGAAGGGACACGACCTGATCATCCCGGCGATTGCGCCTCACGCTCCTTACACAGTTTCAGAGGAACACTTGAAAGCGGTGCGCGCCTTTTCCGATCGCACTGGCGCTCCGATCGTTACGCACATTGCCGAGACGAAGCGCGAGGTCGACGATATGGTGAAGTCGAAGGGTGCCAGTCCGGTCGCTTATCTCGATCGCATCGGGTTCTTGAATCAGCGTGTGATTGCCGCGCACATGGTTTGGCCGCAGGGAACTGACATCGCGATTTTGCAGCGCCGTGGCGTTGGTGTGGTGCACAATCCACAGTCAAACATGAAGCTCGCGGCTGGTGTCGCTCCGGTTCCGCAGATGTTGAAGGAGGGCGTTTTGTTGGGGCTGGGCACCGATGGTGCAGCGTCGAACAACGATCTCAACATGTGGGAGGAGATGGACACGGTTGCGAAGCTGCACAAAGTCTTCACTGGAGATCCGAAAGTGATCTCGGCAAAGCAGGCGTTTGAGTTAGCGACGATACGCGGTGCGCAGGCGTTGCATCTGGAGAAAGAGATTGGTTCGCTGGAAGTGGGCAAGCGCGCGGATTTGCTGATTATCAACCGCGATACGTTGAACCAGATTCCGGTTTACAACATCTATTCAGATCTTGTTTACGCTACGAAAGCTGCGGATGTCGAAAGTGTCATCATCAACGGCCGGATCGTGATGCGCGATCGCCGTCTGTTAACTCTCAACGAAACCGCCGTCAAAAACGACGCGCGTGCGTTTCGGGACAAGATTATCAAGAGCGTCGGCAGCCCGAGCCCGCAATAATGACGAGCGCAGATTGCGCGGAACGAGCGCCGAAGGCGCGAAACAAGGTAGCCAGGGGCAAGCGCGAAGCGGCCGCCCCTGGATCACGGACGAAACAACTGCAGGCCCGGAGGGCCGACAGAAGACGGCGCGACCACACGTCTGCCGCCCGTTCCGGGCTCCCTCGCTTCACTCTACGATCCAGGGGCCGCGTGCTCCGCTCCGCTTCGCACTTGCCCCTGGCTACCTTGTTCCGCGCCTTCGGCGCTTTGCGCTTACATGCCGATCCCGAAAGCACGGAACCGACAGCCCCTTCAAACGCACTGCCGAATGGCCCCTCTTGCCTCATTTGCCCTCTCCGGCCATAATAGGGTCGCGAAATGATAGTCAACGTAAGCGAGCATGAGGCTCGCTTTTGTGTTTCAGGAGTCAAAACAATTTGAGGTCTTTTTACCGTTTTCGCCCCTACATCCATGCAATCCTCCCGACAATCCTCCTCCTGATCGCTGCCGTCTCCGCGGTGGCGCAGTCGACTGGCGCCCCGGACGATCCGGCCGCCGCTGCCGCTAACGCCACTCTGAACCGTATCGACCGCGCCCGCGCACTAGCCGCAGTTCACCAATTGCAAGCCGCGGCCACGGAACTCGAAAACGTGCGCGCATCCACCCGAGACGTGGCCTTACGGAACGTTGCCACGCTGATGTTACTCGGCATTTATCTAGAAGACGGAAACTACGGCCGCCCTCAATCGCTACTCGAAGAAGCGTTTCAGACGCGTGCGGCGCAGAAAGACGAGTCCATCCGCACTTACTTCGCAGCCGCCGGCCAGACGATCAACGGCATCCGTTCACACCTCACTCGCTATCGCAGTTTTGGACTCAATCCCAGCGACACAGATCTTCCAGTCGAGGCCGCAACTGATCTGGAACGCCTGCGCGGTTTGCTCGAGCGAGTGATTGCCCAGGCAAAACAGATCTCCACTGAACAGGGCCGAACCTACGACGCTCTCGCATTACTCGAAGACGTGCTCAGCCTGCGCCTGACTCTCGCGCGAAACGATGAAGATCGCAGCAAGTGGCAGACGGAGTTTTTGCTGGCCAGAGAGAAGATGGCGACATCACAGATTCAGGTAGCGTCGCTCCGTTCACCCGCACTGGATGCGCTCACCTCCCGGATTCCAAATCCATTTGCCGCGCCAAAGCCCGACGCGGCGGCTGCGCCGAGCGAGACTCCAGCACCGACTTCAACACCACAAACGACAACTACGACCAGCAGCGGCGCTGAGCCGCAATTGATCAGCACAGGCTCGCTCAGCGGTCGCGAAACCAAACGCGTCACGCCCGCTTATCCACCCACCGCCAAGAACCACAACGTCACTGGCACAGTCCGCGTGTTTGCCATTGTTGATGAAAATGGCAAAGTCTGGGTCACTAACTCGGAAGGTCCGACACTGCTGCGGCAAGCGGCAGAGGAAGCAGCCAAAGGGTGGACATTCCCACCCTCGACGGTAGGCGGCAAACCCGTCAGACTCGCGGGCTATCTCGATTTCGAGTTCAAACTTTAGATTCTCAACCACAGAGACTCAGAGACACAGAGAAGAGTCTGCAGGCAGGTCACACGACCCCAAGTCTAATCTTGACTTAAAAGTAAGGTTTAGCTTAAGATGCCCATGGTTAACAGTTTACATGAAAATCTCGGCTCAAGAAGAATACGGTTTACGCTGCCTGCTCCAGTTGGCGCGGGCCGAAACCATGGGTGAGTCGCTGACTCTTTCACAGCTCGCCCAGCTCGAAGGAATCTCGACCGCCAACGCCGGGAAATTGATGTGGATCCTGAGCAAGGCGGGGCTGGTCCACTCGACGCGCGGCATCAAGGGCGGTTATTCGCTGGCGCGGCCCGCCTCGCAGATTCGCCTGAACCAGGTGATCAGGGTTTTGGAAGGAGAACCGGCAGAGTCTCACTGCAAGAGTTACGCCGGCGTGCTCGACGCGTGCGTGCATACCGGCGATTGCGGCATTCGCCCGGTGATAGTCGAGTTGCACCAGATTGTTGATAACGCACTCGCTGACATCACGCTCTCACAGTTGCTCGGCACTGAAGCGAACGTCGACGCGGTGTTGCATCAGATTCAAGGAGTCAGACCGAGAGATCGGGTTTAGATAACGATGAGTACAGCAGAACTACTTGGCAAACAGGAATACAAATACGGCTTCGTCACAGACATCGAGTCGGATGTAATCCCGCGCGGTCTGTCGGAAGACACCATTCGTTTGATCGTCGAGAAGAAGAACGAGCCCGAATGGATGCTTGAGTTTCGTCTCAAGGCTTTCCGCCACTGGCTGACGATGACGGAACCGAAGCACTGGCCCAACATCAAGTATCCGCAGATCGACTATCAGAACATCATTTACTACAGCGCGCCGAAGCAAAAGCCGACCAAGGCGAGTCTCGACGAAGTCGATCCCGAGCTGCTCCGGACGTTTGAAAAACTCGGCATTCCGCTTCAGGAACAGAAGCAGTTGGCCGGCGTCGCAGTTGATGCGGTATTTGACTCGGTCTCCGTCGCGACGACCTACAAAGAGAAGCTGAAGAAGCACGGCGTGATCTTCTGTTCGTTCACCGAGGCGATCAGAGACTATCCGGAGCTGGTGAAGAAATATCTCGGCTCGGTGGTGCCGACGAATGACAACTTCTTCGCAGCACTCAACAGCGCGGTCTTCTCGGATGGAAGTTTCTGTTTCATCCCGAAGGGCGTTCGCTGTCCGATGGAACTATCGACTTACTTCCGCATTAACAACGCGGAGTCGGGCCAGTTTGAACGAACGCTGATTGTCGCTGAAGAAGGTTCGCACGTTTCGTATCTCGAAGGTTGCACGGCGCCGAAGTTCGATCGCAACCAACTGCATGCGGCAGTCGTTGAACTCGTGGCGCTTGACGACGCGCAGATCAAATACTCAACCGTGCAGAACTGGTACGCCGGCGACGAAGAAGGCGTTGGCGGCATTTACAACTTCGTTACCAAGCGGGGCAAGTGCGCCGGAAAGAATTCCAAGATTTCGTGGACGCAAGTCGAAACCGGATCGGCGATCACGTGGAAGTATCCGTCGTGCATTCTGCAAGGCGACAATTCGATCGGTGAGTTCTATTCAGTCGCGCTGACCAATCACGCGCAACAGGCCGACACCGGCACGAAGATGATCCACTTGGGCAAGAACACGCGCTCGACCATCATCTCTAAGGGTATAGCGGCGGGAAGATCAAACAACAGCTATCGCGGACTGGTTAAGGTCATGCCGAAAGCTGAAGGCGCGCGCAACTACACGCAGTGTGACTCGATGCTGATCGGATCGAGCTGCGGCGCGAACACGTTTCCGTATATCGAAGTAATGAACAACAGTTCCAGCGTCGAGCACGAAGCATCGACGTCGAAGATCAGTGAGGAACAGCTTTTCTACTTGCAACAGCGTGGCATCTCGCAGGAAGACGCCGTGTCGCTGATCATCAATGGCTTTTGCAAAGACGTTTTTCTGCAGTTGCCGATGGAGTTCGCCGTCGAAGCGCAACGGCTGCTGGGACTGAAACTGGAAGGTAGTGTGGGATAAGGAATGTTAGAGATCAGAAATTTGCACGCCGCAATTGACGGTAACGAAATTCTCAAAGGCATCAATCTGACGGTCAAGAAGGGCGAGATTCACGCCATCATGGGCCCGAACGGTTCGGGCAAATCAACGCTGGCGAAAGTGTTGGCAGGCCATCCGCAATACGAAGTCACCGCGGGCGAAGTGATTTACGAAGGGAAGAACCTGCTGGAGTTGGCGCCCGATGAACGGGCGCGTGAGGGCGTGTTCATGGCGTTTCAATATCCGATTGAAGTGCCGGGTGTGTCCAACGCGCAGTTCCTGCGTCTGGCCTACAACGAGAAACGCAAGCACCTCGGCGAAGAAGAGCTCGACCCGCTCGAATTTAAAGACTTGCTGAAGGAGCGAGCGAAGGTCGTGGAGATGGATGCCAGCTTCATGACGCGTTCAGTCAACGAAGGTTTCTCCGGTGGCGAGAAGAAGCGCAACGAGATACTGCAAATGGCCGTGCTCGAACCGAAGCTGGCCGTGCTTGATGAAACCGATTCGGGCCTGGACATCGATGCCTTGCGCGTCGTCGCTGCCGGCGTAAATAAACTGCTAACTCCCGACAACGCCATCATCGTCGTTACTCACTATCAGCGACTGTTGAACTACATCGTTCCGGATTACGTGCACGTGCTCGCTGGTGGCCGTATCGCCCGCGAAGGCGGGAAGGAATTGGCACTCGAGCTCGAGGCGAAAGGCTACGACTGGATCAAGACGCCGGCGCCAGACGCAGTTGGCTCGGCAAAGTTGAATACGGCGAATTAAGCAATGGTCACTGAACTCGCAACAATAGAAAATAGTTATCAAGCTGCGTTTAATGGCGCACGTGAGTCGAGCCCGACAGTTCCCTGGCTGGAACTGGTGCGTGGCAGTGCGATGGATCGTTTTGAGC